>CAYWPB010000586.1:0-2284 GCA_964458725.1 uncultured Nevskia sp.
ACGGCCACGATCTCGACGCGCTGGCCGCCGCGTTCGAAGCACTGAAGGACCAGCCGGGCCCGCGCTTCCTGCACGTCATCACCACCAAGGGCAAGGGTTTCGATCCAGCCGAAGCCGATCCCATCGCCTACCACGGCGTGACCCGCTTCGACCCGGTGACCGGCGCCCTTCCGCCGGCCGCGGCAATACCCACTTACAGCCAGGTGTTCGGGCAGTGGCTGTGCGCAGCGGCGGAGCGCGATCCGCGCGTCGTCGCCATCACCCCGGCGATGCGCGAGGGCTCCGGCCTGGTCCAATTCGCGCGCCGCTTCCCGGAGCGCTACCACGACGTCGCCATTGCCGAGCAGCACGCGGTGACCTTGGCTGCCGGCCTCGCCTGCGAGGGCCTGCGCCCGGTGCTGGCGATCTATTCCACCTTCCTGCAGCGCGGCTACGGCCAGCTGATCCACGATATCGCCCTGCAGAAGCTGCCGGTGCTGCTGGCGATCGACCGCGCCGGCCTGGTCGGGGCCGACGGCGCCACCCACCAGGGCGCCTACGACCTCAGCTACCTGCGCTGCGTGCCGAACCTGGTGCTGATGGCGCCGAGCGACGAGAACGAGTGCCGGCGCATGCTCGCCACCGGCCTGGCTCACGATGGCGCCAGTGCCGTGCGCTATCCGCGCGGCAGCGGTCCCGGCGCCGCGATCGAAGAAGACGCGCTGCCACTGGTAATCGGCAAGGGCCGCCTGCTTCGCCAGGCCGGCGGACGGCGCCGGCCGCGCGTCACGATCCTCGCCTTCGGCGCCCTGCTGCAGCCGGCGCTGGAGGCCGCGGAAATCCTCGACGCCAGCGTCGCCGACATGCGCTTCGTCAAGCCGCTGGACGAAGAATTGGTGCTGCAGCTCGCGGATGCGCACGAGTTGCTGGTGACCTTGGAAGACAATGCGCTGGCCGGGGGCGCCGGCAGCGGCGTCAACGAACTGCTGGCTTCGCGACAGAATCCGGTCGAAGTGCTCAACCTGGGGATACCCGATCGTTTCATCGAGCACGCCAGCCGCAGCGAGCAGCTGGCCGAATGCGGCCTCGACAGCGCCGGCGTGCTGCGTGCGATCCAGAAGCGGTTGCGCGGCCGCGGCGCCGAAGCGCGGCAGAAAGAGTCCAGTTAGCCAACCTTGGATTTGCCGTCCATGGCGCGACGGCAGCTCTCCGATGAAACCCCGGCCCGGCCGTCCTGGCCGGGCGTTCGGTCTCGCAGGCGATGACATTTAGTCATCGCCTAAGCGCGATCCCTCACCCAGCCCAGCTTCTCGCGCAGCCGCACCACCTCGCCCACAATCACGAGGCTGGCGCCGTGCACACCGGCCTGCTCCACTTTCTGCGGCAGGTCGCCGAGGGTGCCGCTGACCACCCGCTGGCGCGGCGAAGTGCCCTCCTCCACCAGCGCCGCCGGCCAGTCCGGCGGCAGGCCATGGGCGATGAACTCCCCGCAGAGCTGCGGCAGAGTGTGCAGGCCCATGTAGATCACCACCGTCTGGCCGCGCCGGGCGAGCTGGTCCCAGTGCAGCTCCAGCTTGCCGTCCTGGCGCGCGTGGCCGGTGACGAAGACGCAGGCTTGCGAATAGTCGCGGTGGGTCAGGGGGATGCCGGCATAGGCGGCGCAGCCGCTGGCGGCGGTGATGCCGGGCACCACCTGGAACGGAATGCCGGCTGCGGCCAGGGTCTCGATCTCCTCGCCGCCGCGGCCGAACACGAACGGATCGCCGCCCTTCAGCCGCAGCACGCGCTTGCCCTCGCTGGCCAGGCGCACCAGCTCGGCGTTGATCTCGTCCTGCGGCACGGTGTGCTGGTTGCGGCGCTTGCCGACGAAGATGCGCTCGGCATCGCGGCGCACCAGCTCGAGAATCGCCTCGGGCAGCAGGCGGTCGTACAGCACCACATCGGCCTGCTGCATCAGGCGCAGGGCGCGGAAGGTCAGCAGGTCGGGATCGCCGGGACCGGCGCCGACCAGGTAGACCTCACCGCGCACCGGGGCGCCGTCGAGCAGGCGCTTCAGCTCGGCCTCGGCCGCCGTCTCGTCGCCGCGCAGCGCGGCTTCGGCGCCGGGCCCATCGAGGAAGCGCTCCCACACCGAGCGTCGCTGCGGCACCTCACGCGCCTCCGCCACCTGCGGCCGCAAGCGGTGCAGGAACGAGGCGAGCCGGCCATAGCCGGCCGGCAACCAGGCTTCGATTCCCTCCGCGCAACCGCGCCCCAAGACCCGCCCGGCCCCGCCGGGTGGGAACCCCCCCCGCACCGGCCGCCC
>CAYWPB010000587.1:0-2280 GCA_964458725.1 uncultured Nevskia sp.
GCTGGCCTCGGCCTGCGGCCGCAGCTCCAGCCGGTCGCCGCTGCGCACGGGCTCGCGCGCGCGCAGCGCCGCGGCGCCGTTGCGGGTCAGCAGGCCCTGCTCGATCCACGCCTGCAGCCGTGCCCGCGACCAGGAATTGAACAGGCGCGCCGCGGCGGCGTCGAGCCGCGCCCCGTCCAGCTCCGGCGGCACCTCGGCGCGGTGGGTACCGTCCGCGGCACTTTCCTCCCCCGCCCCGGTCATACGTTAAGACCGCTTGACTGAAGGGGGTGCGAACCTTGGGCTATACTCGGGATTGCTTTCACCGCTTGCCTGCATCCATAGAATGAGAATCCCCTCCTGCTCGCCTGCGCCGATGCGCCCGTTTGCCGTGGCCGCGGCCGTCGTTTTCCTGGGCCTCCTCGCCGCCGGATGCAGCTCCAGCGGCAGCCGCGACGACCGGCCGGAAAACCCCTTCAAGACCGCGGCCGAGGGCCCCGGCGGCCCGAAGTCGCCCTTGTCCGACCGCGAATTGCGCCAGCAGGCCCAGGAATTGTATCGCCACGCGCGCGAATCGCTGGAAAGTTCCGACTATACGGTGGCGATCACCAAATACGACGCGCTGATCGCCCGCTACCCGTTCTCGGACTACTCGACCCAGGCCGAACTGGAAAAGATCTACGCCGAGTACAAGTCCTACCAGTTCGACGAGGCGATCACCGCCTGCGACCGCTTCCTGCGCGCCCACCCGCGCCATCCGCACGCCGACTACATCATGTACCTCAAGGGCGTGACCGACTTCGAGCGTGACCAGGGCCTGATGGAGTCGGTGATGCCGAACAGCGCCAAGCGCGACATCGGCAACCAGCGTCGCGCGTTCGAGGACTTCGCCCTGCTGCTGCAGCGCTACCCGACCAGCCGCTATGCCAGCGACGCCCGCCGCCGCATGCTCTACGCGCGCAACCGCATCGCCAACCACGAGCTGTCGGTGGCGCAGTTCTACGTCACCCGCGGCGCCTACGTCGCCGCCGCCAAGCGCGCCACCGACATCATCACCGAATACCCCGGCGCACCGGCCACCGCCGACGCCTTGAAGATCCTGCAGCGCAGCTACTCCAAGATCGGCCTGGAGCAGGAAGCCAAGGACAGCGCGACGATGATCGCGATGAACTCGGACACGGTGCAGTACACCGACGCGCCCAAGCACGGCGTGCTCGACAAGGATCCCAATGCCCTGCCCGCCGCGCCGGCGCGCAATGCGGTGGCCGCCGCCGCTCCCGCCGCCACGGCGGCGGAAGCGCCCGCCGACCACGGCCTGATGTCGCGCTTCGCCAACCTGTTCAACGTCTTCGACACCAGCAAGCCGGAGAACCAGCACACCATCATCATCGGCAACGATGGTGAAGTGTCATCGGCGCCGCCCGCCGACGGCACCGGCACCGCGACCACCGCCCAGGGCGGCGGCCAGCAGGCGCCGGCCAACACCAGCACCCTCAACGTGACGGTCGAATACCCGCCCGCCGTCGACACCCCCGCCGCTCCAGCCGCGGCGCCGAAGTCCGACCAGCAGCCGCAGGCCCAGGACAGCAAGCCGGCCGCGCCGGCCCAGGCGCAGCAGGACAAGCCCGGCTTCTTCACCTGGTTCGCCGGCCTGTTTTCCTTCCTCGACACCACCAAGCCCGACGAGCCGCCGGTGGCGGTGCCGCCGCAGACTTCGTCGACGCCGGCCAAGAGCGGCACCGACGCCAGCAAGTAGTCGCGGCGCAGGTGACAACAAAAAAGCGGCCCTTGGGCCGCTTTTTTGTTGCGTGGAAGCCTGCTACAGGTCGCCGTACTGCGCCGTGATGGGATAGCGCCGCTCGCGGCCAAAGGCGCGGCGCGTGATCTTGGGTCCCGGCGGCGCCTGGCGGCGCTTGTACTCCGAGCGCCGCACCAGGGCGGCGACGCGGCGCACCGTGGCCTCGTCGTAGCCCATCGCCGCAATCTCGGCGATCGAGCGGCTATCCTCGACGTAGGCCTCGAGGATCGGGTCCAGCACTTCGTAAGGCGGCAGCGAGTCGGAATCCTTCTGGTCCGGCCGCAGCTCGGCGGAGGGCGGCCGCACGATGACGCGCTCGGGGATCACCTCGACGCCGAGCGAGTTGCGGTAGCGCGCCAGGCGGTAGACCAGAGTCTTGTAGACATCCTTGATCGGGGCGAAGCCGCCGCACATGTCGCCGTACAGGGTGGCGTAGCCGGTGGCCATCTCGCTCTTGTTGCCGGTGGTCAGCACCACATTGCCGAATTTGTTGGACAAGGCCA
>CAYWPB010000588.1:0-2271 GCA_964458725.1 uncultured Nevskia sp.
AGGCCAGCGCGCTGGAGGACAGCATCGTGCTGTCGCTCGGCGCCACCCACAGCTTCCCGCTGCTGGAGGTGAAGGACTATCTCAAGTCCGCCACCGCGCGCGACATTCTCATCCAGGCCCTGCTCGACGCGCCGATGTTCGGCACGCGCTGGCGCTGGAACGCCAGCATCGCCCTGGCGGTGAAGCGCATGATGGGCGGCAAGCGCCTGCCGCCGCAGTTCCAGCGCTCCGATTCCGAAGACCTGCTCAGCGTGGTCTTCCCCGACCAGCTGGCCTGCGCCGAGAACCTCGCCGGCGAGCGCGAGATTCCCGACCACCCGCTGGTGAAGCAGACGGTGGACGACTGCCTGCACATCACCATGGACGTGGACGGGCTGGAACACCTGCTCAGGCGCATCGAGAGCGGCGCGGTGCGGGTGCTGGCGCGGGATCTGTCGGCGCCTTCGCCGCTGGCCTTTTCCATCCTCAACGCGCGCCCCTACGCCTTCCTCGACGACGGCGCCGCCGAGGAGCGCCGCACCATGGCGGTCCGCACCCAGCCGCTGGCCGACGTGCGCAGCGCCGCCGACCTCGGCCGGCTCGACCCGCAGGCGATTGAGCAGGTGCGGGCCGAGGCCTGGCCGGAGATCGGCGGCGCCGACGAGCTGCACGATGCTTTGGTCGTGCACGGCTTCCTCACCCGCGACGAGCTGGCGCTGGCCGGCGACAGCTGGCTGCCGGTCCTGCAACAGCAGAAGCGCGTCGCGGCCCTGATGCTCGGCAACCGCCAGCCGGTGCTGGTGGCGGCCGAGCGCCTGCACGAGTTCCAGGCGGTGTTTCCGGGGCTGCGCACCACGCCGGAAATCCGCGCCACCTCCAGCGCCACGCCAAGCGCGGACGAGGCACTGCGTGAGATTGTGCGCAGCCGGCTGGAGCTGCTCGGGCCTGTCACCGAGACGCAGCTCGCCGCGCCGCTGGGTTTGGAGAACGAGGACATCCGCGTTGCTTTGTTTGCGCTTGAGGCGGAAGGCGCGGTGATGCGCGGCGGGTTTACAGCCCCGACCGCGGAAGAATGGTGCGAGCGCCGTTTGCTCGCCCGGGTGCACCGTTATACGCGCGACAAGCAGCGCGCCGCGGTGCAGCCGGTGGCGCCGGCGCAGTTCCTGCGCTTCCTGTTCCGCTGGCACCGCATCGCTGGCGAGGAGCGCCGCGAAGGCGACGAGGGCCTGCTCATCACCCTGCGCCAGCTGGAAGGCTGCGGTCTGCCGGCGGCCGCGTGGGAAGAGGACCTGCTGCCGGCGCGGGTGCAGCAATACCTGCCGGCCATGCTCGATCAGCAATGCGCCGCCGGCCGCGTCGCTTGGTACCGGCCGCCGGTGAGCGGCGCCGCCGGCGACGAAACCAAACGTAAATCCGGGCCGGTGCGCGGCACGCCCATCCTGCTGTGCGAGCGCAGCGCACTGCCGCACTGGCAGCAGGCCGGCGGCATGCCGGAAGAAACGCCGCCGCTCTCGCCTAAGGCGCAGACCGTGCTCGACTCGCTGCGCGCGCACGGCGCCTCCTTCTTCAGCGACCTGCAGCAGGACAGTGGCCTGATCCGCACCGAGCTGGAGCTGGCCTTGGGCGAGCTGGTCAGCAACGGCCTCGTCACCTGCGACTCCTTCGCCGGCCTGCGCGGCCTGGTCACGCCGGCGGAGAAGCGCGCGCGCCTGCGCCGCCGCCTCAACCGCGCCGAGATGGATGTCGACCAGGCCGGCCGCTGGTCCCTGACCCGCCGCCCGCGCATCGCTGCGGAGAGCGCCGCCGCCCTGGCCGAGCCCCACGTCGAACACATCGCGCGCGTGCTGCTGCGCCGCTACGGCGTGGTGTTCCGCAAGCTGCTGGAGCGCGAGGACGGCCTGCCGCCCTGGCGCGAGCTGTTCTACGTCTACCGCCGCCTGGAAGCGCGCGGCGAAATCCGCGGCGGCCGCTTCGTCAACGGTTTCTCCGGCGAGCAGTTCGCCTTGCCGGATGCAGCGGGCCTGCTGCGCAAGGTGGCGAACGAGCCGGCCAAGGAGGAGCACGTCTCCATCTCCGCCGCCGATCCGCTGAACCTGGTCGGCATTCTGACGCCGGGCGAGAAGGTGCCGCGCCTGCCCGGCAACCGCGTGCTGTTCCAGGATGGCGTGCCGGTGGCGGTGCAGGCGGGGGGCGAGGTGCGTTATCTCAAGGCGCTGGATGCGAAAGCGGAGTGGGAGGTGAAGAACCTGCTGATCCGCAAGCAGAAGGCGGGTGGGTATTTCGAGCAGCCGC
>CAYWPB010000589.1:0-2267 GCA_964458725.1 uncultured Nevskia sp.
GCACCGTGCGCGCGCGTGCACCCGGCATGCCGAGGCCGGCGATCGCGTCCTCGTCCGCCGCCGCGATCAGCGCCGGACGGGGCCCGCTGCTCGTCACCGCCTCGAATGGCGTCGGCAGTGACTCGCCATAGGCGCGCGCGAAGCGCCCGAAAATGGTCGTCGCCGCTTTCACCGTGACCTGCTGACCCAGCACCGCGCGCAGCGCCAGCTCGAAGCCGTCGAACGCGCCCGGCACACGCAGCCCCGGCCTGCGTTCCACCGCGGGCTGCAGGCGCGGGTCGGCCATTAGATGCTCGGCGATGGCCTGCGGGTTTGCATCGAGATCGAACAGCCGTCGCAGCCGCGCCAACAACGGCGTCAGCACCGGCAGCAGGCCCAGCGAGACTTCGACTCGCAGCGCCGCCTCGCCCGGTACCGGACCCGCAGCGATCCAGCCGGCGCAGCTGCCGAGGCGCACAGCGCGCACGTAGCGCCCGTCCACGGCCGCCTCGACGCCGGCCGCGCCGCGCCCGACCAGGAATGCCAGCAGGCCGTCCCAGTCCAGCGGCGGCCGGTACGCCAATTTCAGGGTCACCGCGTCAGCCGCCTCGGCCGGCACCTGGCTGCGCCGCAGCGCGCCCGGGCTGAGCCGGTAGCGGGTACGGAACAGATGGTTGAAGCGGCGCAGGCTGGAGAAGCCGCTCGCGAACGCAACGTCGGCGATCCGGATATGCGTCTCAGTCAGCAGCTGCTTGGCCAGCAGCAGGCGTCGAGTCTGCGCCAGCTCTACCGGCGCGACCCCGTAGTGCCGCTCGATCGCGCGGCGCAGCTGGCGTCCGCTGAGATCGAATTCCGCCGCGAGACGGTCGAAGTTGCCTTCGTTCAGCGCCCCCGCCTCGATCCGCGCCACCGCCAGGCCGGCGACGCGGCCAACCGCGTCCATCGGCGCGCCACCCGGCGCCAGCTCCGGCCGGCAGCGCAGGCAGGGCCGGAAGCCCTCGCGCTCGGCGCTGGCGGCGTTGGCGAAGAAGCGGCAATTGTCGCGCCGCGGCAGCCGCGTCGGGCAGATTGGCCGGCAGTAAATGCCGGTACTGGTGACGCCGACGTAAAACAGGCCGTCGAAACGGCTGTCGCGGGCGTGGAGGCTGCGGTAGCAGTGTTCGGGATCGAGTTCCATAACCTCAGTCTAGCCCCGTGCCGGGGCAGCGTCTCGCCGTTTTCGGACATCAGTGCGGAGGTTAAGATGAGCCGATCTTCCTGCCTGTGAAACCGATGAAACGCCTGCTGTTCCTGTGCACCGGAAACTACTACCGCAGCCGCTACGCGGAGCTGCTGTTCAATGCGCTCGCGCCCGCCGCGCGTGTGCCATGGCGCGCCGAGTCGCGCGGGCTGAACCTCGCCGCCGGCGCCGGCAATGTCGGCCCGATCTCGCCGTTCGCCACGCAACGGCTGCAACAACGCGGCGTCGACGGCATCGCGGCGCAGCGCTTCCCGCTCGCGGCGCAACCGGTGGATTTCGCGCGTGCCGACCTGGCGATCGCGCTCAAGCGCGTTGAGCACCAGCCGTTGATGCTCGCGCAGTTCCCGGAGTGGGCGCCGCGCATCGAGTACTGGGACATCCACGACATCGACGTCGCGCCGCCGGAAGCAGCGCTGGCCGGGATCGACGCCGCGCTGGACCGGCTGCTCGCCCGACTGGGCGCCGACGGCGCCTGATCGCCGATAATGACGCCGTTCCCTCCCTCTTCCCGCAAAGTGCCTGATTCCCCCGACGAGATCCCCACCGAGGTGCTGGCCGAAGCGCTGAAGCGCTGGTTCGGCTTCGAACGCTTCCGCCCCGGCCAGGAGGCCGTGGTGCGCGACGCCCTGGCCGGGCGCGACCTGCTCGCGATCATGCCGACCGGCGGCGGCAAGAGCCTGTGCTTCCAGCTGCCGGCGCTGCTGCGGCGCGGCGTGATGGTGGTGGTGTCGCCGCTGATCGCGCTGATGCAGGACCAGGTGCGCCTGCTGCGCGACATGGGCATTCCCGCCACCTTCCTCAACTCCTCCCTGGAAGGCCGCGAGGCGGCGGAGCGCATGGCGGGCCTGCTGCTCGGCGACTACAAGCTGCTGTACCTGGCGCCGGAGCGGCTGCTGCTGCCAGAGTTCCTGGGCGGCTTTATGGCGCAGCTGGAAGGGGCGCAGGGCCTGTCCGGGTTCACTATCGACGAAGCGCACTGCGTCTCGGAATGGGGCCACGACTTCCGCCCGGAATACCGCCAGCTCGGCCTGCTGCGCGAGCGCTTCCC
>CAYWPB010000590.1:0-2264 GCA_964458725.1 uncultured Nevskia sp.
AGCTGGCCGGCCCGGAGGCGCAGGTGTTCTTCGCCTCCGACCACGGCTTCACCGCTACGGTCGAAGTGCTGCGCATCAACAGCTACCTCGAGGATCTCGGCTACCTGAAATGGGCGGTCAACGACGGCAGCGAGCAGGCCCTGCGCCGCGAGGCCTCGGACTTCGCCAACCTCGACTGGAGCAAGACTATCGCCTACTGCCGTACGCCCTCCTCCAACGGCATCTACATCCGCGTCGCCGAGAAGCCGGGCGACCCGGGCATTGCTGCCAAGGATTACAACCGCGTCCGCGACAAACTGATCGAGGATCTGAAGCAGCTGCGCAACGAGGACGGCGAGCCGGTGATCGTCGACGTGCTCAAACGCGAGGACTGGTTCCAGGGCGCGCACATGAAGGACGCCTGCGATCTGACCCTGGTGCTGCGCGACAACGGTTTCGTCTCGATCCGCAACCTCAAGCCGGCGGTGGTCAAGCGCCCCAGCCCGATCGGCACGCACCATCCGGACGGCATCTTCATGGCCTGCGGCAAGGGCGTCAGCGAAGCCGGCATGGTGGCGCGGCGCAAGATCGTCGACGTCGCCCCGACCCTGCTGCACAGCCTCGGCCTGCCCACCCCGTCCGACTTCGAGGGCAAGGTGGCGGAGAGCTTCTTCGGCGAGTCCTGGCTGGCGCAGAACCCGGTCAAGATCGGCCTGCCGACACAGCGCGGCGGCGAGCGCGAGAAAGCCGAGGAGATGGACGACAACGAGAAGAAGCAGATCATCGAGCAGCTGCAGATGCTCGGCTACATGGAATAAGACAGGCAACCACAGCATGGCCAACGATCTCTCCACCGGCATCCCCGCCACCAGCGCCGCCCTCACCGGCAAGCTCATCACCCTGCTCGAGGACTTCACCCAGGACTGGGATCACGAGTTCGAGGGCGGCATGAACCGCGAAACCAGACTGCTCGCCGACCTGGGTTTCGAGTCGATCGACATCATCCAGCTGATCGTGGCGATCGAGGAGGACATCACCAGGAAGAAAGTCGCCTTCGACAAGCTGCTGATGAAGGACGGCCGCTACGTCGACGACCTGTCGATCGGGCAGATCGCCGACTTTCTCGCGGCGCAGGTCTAAAACTTGCGAGGGCTGTCTCCGCGAAAGCGGGAATCCAGGCACAGGATCATGACCGTAATGGCAGACCCGGGATCAAGCAGGAACTGGACGCAGTTCGCCACCTGTGCTTGCCCGCTCCGGCCTACCGGAACACGGACGTCTACTCCCTGGATTCCCGCTTTCGCGGGGACAGTCGCTCACTTCACCGGGAGGTTCCATGGCTGAAATCAATGTCGACGGCGTGAACCTGGCTTACCAGCAGCTGGGCGAAGGCCCGGATCTGGTGTTTGTGCACGGGCTGGCCGCCAGCCGCGCCTTCTGGTTCCTGCACTACGCGATGCCGCTGTCGCGGCATTTCCGCGTCACCCTGTTCGACCTGCGCGGCCACGGTTACAGCGACGTGCCGGATTCCGGCTATGACGCCGCGACGCAGGCGCGCGACCTCGCCGGTCTGCTCGACCACCTCGGCATCCAGCGTTGCGCCCTGGTTGGCCACAGCTACGGCGGCGCGGTGGCGCTGGAATACGCCGGACGGCATCCGCGACGGGTATCGCGCCTGGCGATCATGGACAGCAAGATCAACCGCCTGCAGCCGGAGCAGAAGCTGTCCGACTGCCCGCACCTGTCGCCGTTCGAAGTCGAGGTGGCCGGCAAGTCCGGGCACGACTGGGAAAGCGAGAAGCAGGTCGGCTTGCTGTTCCTCGAAGTGCTGGCGCGCTGGCGCATGGACGGCGGCGGCTCCAGCGCCCGCGACGATTTCACGCCGTTCGGCGAGGGCCGCGGCGCGCAGCGCGCAGCGAAGCAATGGCTGGAGCTGATCGATCGCACCGGCGCGCGCGACGAGTTCGTGCAGCCCGGCCTGGAAGCGGCGGCGATCGCCGCGTTGCCGATGCCACTGCTGCTGCTCTACGGCGAGCACTCGCGCTGCATGCCCAGCTTCCACGCCCTGCACCGCCTGCTGCCGCGCTCCGAAGTGGAGCTGATTCCGCGCGGCGGCCACTTCTTCCCGATCAGCCATGCGGCCCGCGTACGGCCGCGGCTGGCGCGGTTCCTCGGTCTGGAGCTGCCGGTCCCGGTCGCGGAGCCAGTGCCGGCTTGAGCAAGACCGGCCTCGTCACCGGCGCCGGCGGCGGCATCGGCAGCGCCGCCAGCGGCCTGTTTGCCGC
>CAYWPB010000591.1:0-2255 GCA_964458725.1 uncultured Nevskia sp.
CGGCCCTGGACACGGACCGGTCCGCCGGCCGCAGCCGGCGCGGCGGGCGCCTCGCCACCGCGCTGGATCGCCTCGGCGCGCTCCCACAGCTGCTCCAGGTCATGCGAATTGAGCAGGGTCAGTAGTACCGTCAGTACGGCGAACCCCCACATGCCCAGGCCCGGCGTGGAGGTGGCCATGCTGCCCAGCTTCACCACCGCCACCAAAAGGCCGAGCATGAACACCTCGACCATGGTCCAGGGCTGCATCTGCCGCAGCGCATGCATGATGCCGATAAAGGCCGTGGGCACACGGCCGCGCCGCAGCGGCAGCAGCACCCAGGCGTACAGGCCGATCTGCAGCAGCGGGAAGAAGAACACGGTCAGCGCCGCCACCGCCGCCAGCGGGCTGACATTTGATTCGTAGGTGTCGACGATCATGTCCCACAGGCTCGCCGCGCTGGACTTGCCGCCGACCTCCAGGCTCATCAGTGGATAAGCGTTGGCGATCAGGAACACCAGCAGGGCCGCCAGCGCCAGCGCCAGCATGTGATCGAGATTGACGCGGGCGCTCCGGTACAGGGGCACGCCGCAGCAGGCGCAGCGCGCGGTGGCGCGACCGTGCAGCGGCGCGCGGCGGTACACGGCATCACAGCACTCGCAGATGATCAGTGGCGCGGGCATGGTCTTCCTGACCGTGGTGCCGGGGGACTGGCCGAAGTGTAACAAGCTTCAGCTCCAGGCAGCGGCGCTGCTTGTAGGCTATGTCGCTGATTTGAAAGAGATGATAGCCGGCGCTTCGGGCCAGAACCGCGGTCTAAGAAGTAGGCCCTGAAAACTCGCGCCCGGCACCTTTGCCAGGCACAGATTAAAGGAGGCACCGTGACTACCACCCGGCTGGCTTGGCAAGGCCTGGGACTGTCTGCGCGCAGCACCCTGGCCTGGGCACGCGGGCTCTATCGGGCGGCGCGCGAACCGCGGAGCGCGGCCTCGACCGCGCGCCTGGAGCATGCGCAATGGCTGTGCGCCTCGGCCGAAGCCTGCGTCGGGGAGGCGCAGCGCCTCTATCTGGAAGGCCTCGAATCCCTCCTCAGGACCAGGATCACCGTGCAGCGGCATGAGCAAGCAGGCCGCGTCAGCTTTGCCTGCCGCCCTCTCGACGGTCCGGCGACGGACCCGCTGCTGTTCGAGAGCGGCCACGCTGGCCCTGCCGAACCGGCGCTGCTGGAGCGGATGTTCGGCGGCACCGGCGAAGACCTGATGCGCGCCTTCAGCCGGGGCCTGGACCGGCTCGATGCGCTCGGTATGTTTGCCGGGGCTGCACCGTTGCATCTGCGACCCGACCCGCCGGCGCCAACGCCGCGTCAGGATCGAGCCGAGTTGCCGCGGCGCCGCCCTGGCGCCCTCTCGCGCCGCTACCGCACGCTCCCAGCCGGCCCCGCGTCCCTGCCCCTGCGCCAGGCCTGAGCCGCCCGGCCACAGCCGGGATGTTATGGTGTAGCACCGCGGGCCCGCAGGCCCGCCGGGGCGCGCATGGGAGAACAGATGGCGGAAACGCCCGAGCCGATCGATCTCGACAGCATGGCGGAGGAGCAGTTGCTCGACCTGCGCCTGTGCGACCTGCCCATCGCCATCGCCGGCACCTGGCTGCAGCCGCGGGTCGCCCAGCTGCACTCCGAACTCAAGGCTAAGAACATCCTGTTCGAACCGGTCTGCTACCTCGCCGATGAGTGGCTCACGCCCGAGGGCGAGCCGGTGATCGGCATCCCCTTCTATCTGGCGCATCCGCGGCTGGTCGCGCTGGAGAAGAAGATGATGCTCGATGCCGAGGGCGACACCGAGGAATGGTGCATGCAGCTGCTGCGCCACGAGGCCGGGCACGCGCTGAGCTACGCCTTCGGTCTGCACCGCAAACGCAGCTGGCAGAAGGTGTTCGGCAGCTCCTCCGCGCACTACGGCGACACCTACCGCTTTCGCCCCTACAGCAAGGCGTTCGTGCGCCACCTCGACCACTACTACGCGCAGTACCACCCGGACGAGGACTTCGTCGAAACCTTCGCCGTGTGGCTGACGCCGGAGCTGGACTGGCGCAGCGAGTACGAAGGCTGGAGCGCGCTGGACAAGCTGTTCTATGTCGACAAGCTGATGCGCGGCATCGCCGGCAAGCCGCCGCTGAAAGACCGCGGCGGCGAATACTGGAAGGCCTCGCGCATCCGCCGCACCCTGCGCAGCCACTACCAGAAGCGGCGCCATGACGAGGCCGAGAACTACCCCGAC
>CAYWPB010000592.1:0-2246 GCA_964458725.1 uncultured Nevskia sp.
TCTGCCCTTCTGCTTTTAGTGAAAAACCCAGGGGTTGGCCGCAAGGGCCTGGCCGATCAGGTCCTGGCGGACGATGACCATGGTGATGCCGGCGGGGCCGGCGTTCTTCTGGGCGCCGGCATAGATCAGGCCGAAACGCGACACGTCGATCGGGCGCGACAGGAAGCTGGAGGAGTAGTCCGCCACCAGCGGCACCGCGCCGACGTCGGGGGTCCAGTCGAACTCGACGCCCTCGATGGTCTCATTCGGGCAGTAGTAGACGTAGGCCGCGTCCGGGTCCAGTTTCCAGCCGTCGCGCGCGGGAATGTGGTTGAACTTGCCCTCGGCCGGCTTGGCGGCAACGTTGCCTTTGCCGTAGCGGGCGACTTCCTTGACCGCCTTGGTGCTCCAGGAGCCGGTGACGACGTAGTCGGCGGCGCTCTTGCCGCGCAGCAGGTTCAGCGGCACCGCCGCGAACTGGCCCATGGCGCCGCCCTGCAGGAACAGCACCTTGTAGTTGGCGGGCACCGCGAGCAGCTCGCGCAGGTCCTTTTCGGCCTCGGCCGCGATCGACATGAAATCCTTGTCGCGGTGGCTCATCTCCATCACCGACATGCCGCTGCCACGCCAGTCCAGCAGCTCGGACTGGATCTGTTGCAGGACGCTGAGCGGAAGCGTGGCCGGACCGGCGCTGAAGTTGAATTTTCTAGTCATGTCAGTGCATTGCGAAGTAAAGTTAAAGTTATTCTGTGGCCGGCTCGCCGCCTTCCGGCGGGGCTTCGCCCGGCCCTTCGGAACCGTTCCCGGCGCCGTTGTCGGAGCCATTCTCGGCGCCGTTTTCGGGAGTCATGCGATCGAGGCTGACCAGGCGGTCCCCCTCGCTCGGGCGCACTACGCGCACACCCTGGGTGTTGCGGCCCAAGGTCTTGATCTCGCGCGCGGCGACGCGGATCAGGCGGCCGCCGTCGGAGATCAGCATGATGTCGTGGCTGTCGTCGACCTCCACCGCGCCGATCAGCTCGCCGGTCTTGTCCGACAGGGCCTGGGCGATGACGCCCTGGCCGCCGCGGCCGCGCAGCGGGAAGCCGTCGATCGGGGTGCGCTTGCCGTAGCCCTGGCCGGACACGGTGAGGATATCGCCCTGGCGGGCGACGATCAGGGCGATGATATTGCTGGCGCCGCCGGCCGGGGTGCTGTCGCTCTCCGTTTCCGCTTCGCCCTCCGCCACCGCGGCTTCTTCCTCTTCGCCGGCGCCGGCCTTGACCAGGCGCATGCCGCGCACGCCGGTGGCGCCGCGGCCCATCGGCCGCACGTCCTTCTCGTTGAAGCGGATCACGCGCCCGGCGTCGGAGAACAGCAGGATGTCGTTCTCGCCGGAAGTCAGCGCGACGTCGACCAGGGCGTCGTCGACGCGCAGGTCGACAGCGATGATGCCGGCGGAGCGCGGACGCGAGAAGTCGGCCAGCGGCGTCTTCTTCACCGTGCCCCGGCGAGTGGCCATGAACACGTACTGGTTGTCGAAGGACTTGACCGGCAGCACCGCGGTGATGCGCTCGCCCTCCTCCAGCGGCAGCAGGTTGACGAAGGGCTTGCCGCGCGAGCCGGAACCGCCCGCGGGCAGCTCGAACACTCGCAGCCAGTAGAGCCGGCCGCGGGTCGAGAAGCACAACAGCCAGTCATGCGTATGCGCGGACCACAGGTCCTGCACGTAGTCGTCGTCCTTGGTGGTGGCGGCGGTCTTGCCGCGACCGCCGCGATGCTGCACCTGGTACTCGGACTGCGGTTGGGATTTCACATAACCCTGGTGCGACAGGGTGACGATCATCTCCTGCGGCGCGATCAGGTCCTCGCGCAGCAGGTTGAGAGAACCCTCGGTGATCTCGGTGCGGCGCGGATCGCCGTACTGCTCCTTCACCGCCAGCAGCTCCTCGCGGATCACCGCCAGCAGCCGCGCTTCGGAACCGAGGATCTCCAGGTAGCCGAGGATGGCGTCGAGCAGTTCCTGGAACTCCTCGTGGATCTTGTCCTGCTCCAGGCCGGTCAGGCGCTGCAGGCGCAACTCCAGGATCGCCTGGGCCTGGGCCTCGGACAGGCGATAGCCGCCCTCGACGATGCCGAACTCCTTGCCCAGGTCGAGCGGGCGCGAGGAATCGGCGCCGGCGCGTTCGACCATGGCGGTGACCTGCCCCGGCTGCCAGATCCGCTGCATCAGGCCGGCCTTGGCCTCGGCCGGGCCCGGCGACTGCCGGATCAGGGCGATGATCTCG
>CAYWPB010000593.1:0-2237 GCA_964458725.1 uncultured Nevskia sp.
CTCGATTGGCACAAGAATGCCTGGGTCGCCTTCCTCGGCGCCTCCTATTTCCGCGCCATCGGCGAGCTGTACCCGTACGGCCTGTCGGCACGCGGCATCGCCATCAACTCGGCGGTGGGCGGCAAGCCGGAGGAATTCCCGGTCTTCACCCAGTTCTTCTTCGATACCCCGGCCGACAACAGCGACACCGTCACGGTGAGCGCGCTGCTGGAAGGCCCCAGCGTCACAGGCGCCTACCGCTTCAAGATGCGCCGCGCCAAGGCGGTGAGCATGGAGGTGGATGCCGCGGTATTCGTGCGCAGCGACGTCGACCGCCTCGGCCTGGCGCCGATCACCTCGATGTACTGGTTTTCCGAGACGATCAAGAACACCGCCGTCGACTGGCGCCCGGAAGTGCACGACTCCGACGGTCTGGCGATGTGGAACGGCGGCGGCGAGCACATCTGGCGGCCGCTCAACAATCCGCCGCGAATCATGGCCTCGGCCTTCAGCGACGACAATCCGCACGGCTTCGGCCTGCTGCAGCGCGACCGCAACTTCGACCACTACCTCGACGGCGTCAACTACGACCGTCGGCCGAGTCTGTGGGTCGAGCCGCTCGATGGCTGGGGCGCCGGCTCGGTGCAGCTGATCGAACTCCCGGACAACGACGAGATCCACGACAACATCGGCGCCATGTGGGTGCCGAAGGAGCCGGCCAAGGCCGGCAGCAGCTACAAGCTGCGCTACCGCCTGCACTGGGCCGCCGACGAGCCCTATCCCTCGCCCCTGGCGCGCTGCGTCGCTACCCGCCTGGGCCGCGGCGGCCAGCCCGGCCAGCCGCGCCCGCCGGGCCTGCGCAAGTTCGTGGTCGAGTTCTTCGGCGGCCCGCTGGTGTCGCTGCCGTTCGGGGTCAAGCCGGAAGCGGTGCTGAACGCCAGCCGCGGCGAGTTCTCCTACGTCTTCACCGAGGCGGTGCCGGACGGTGTGTCCGGCCACTGGCGCGCCCAGTTCGATCTCAAGGTGGACGGTGCCGAGCCGGTGGACATGCGCCTCTATCTCAAGGCCGGCGACAAGACCCTGAGCGAGACCTGGCTGTATCAATATCACCCCTTTGCCAAGGACGGCGTGGTCTATTGAGCCGCGCCTTGGTCCCTCTTTCTCCGGGGGAGGCAGGGGTGAGGCTATATAGGCCATAGGCAGGGGGCCGCGGCATCGGCGAGAATCGGCGCAAATCCAGCCTGATCGCGAAAAACCGATGCCCCAGCCGCCGTCCGACACTGCCGTTCCGCCGGGCACGCTGTGGATCGTCTCGGCCCCCAGCGGCGGCGGCAAGACCAGCCTGACGCGGGCCCTGATCCAGCGCCTGAACCAGCGCGGCATCCCGGCTGCGATCTCGGTGTCCTACACCACCCGCGCGCCGCGCGCCGGCGAGCAGGACGGGGTGCACTACCATTTCGTCGACGAGCCGCGCTTCCTGGCGATGGCGGCGGCCGGGGAATTCCTCGAGCATGCCGAGGTGTTCGGCCGGCGTTACGGCACCGGCCGGGCCGAGACCGAGCGCCTGCTCGCCGCCGGCACCGAACTGCTGCTGGACATCGACTGGCAGGGCGCGCGACAGATCAAGGCGCAGCGGCCGGACGCGCCCGGCGTGTTCATCCTGCCGCCGTCGGCGGCGGAGCTGGAGCGGCGCCTGCACGGCCGCGGCCAGGACGATCCCAAGGTGATCGCCGCGCGCATGGACGCCGCCCACGCCGAAATGACGCACTACGCCGAATACGACTACCTGATCGTCAACGATACTTTCGACCACGCCCTCGACGACCTGCAGTCGGTGCTGCTGGCCCGGCGGCTGGGGCTGGCGGGGCAGCGGCAGCGCCACGCCGCACTGATCCGCGAATTGGGCTTGTAGGCCGGTCCGCAACCCCCTGGCTTGGCCGCGACAGCCATTCCGGCTATAATTCGCCTCTTGTTCAGGTTTTTCAGCAGGTTAAGTCCATGGCTCGCGTTACCGTCGAAGATTGTCTGGCCCGCATCCCCAACCAGTTCGAGCTGACCCTGGTCGCCGCCAAGCGCGCCCGTCAGCTGGCCCGCGGTGCCGAGGCGCGCCTGCCCTGGGGCAGCCACAAGTCGACCGTGCTGTCGCTGAAGGAAATCGCCGACGGCCACGTCGGCACCGCCGTGCTGAGCGAGGCCGACCTGCCCGCCATCCAGCAGCCGAAGATGGAGCTGGAGGCGCTGGATCCGAGCTTCGATCT
>CAYWPB010000594.1:0-2224 GCA_964458725.1 uncultured Nevskia sp.
TCGGCGGGAGCGGCCTCAGCCGGGGCGGCAGCGCCTTCCGCAGGCGCGGCAGCCGGGGCAGCCTCGGCCGGGGCGGCTTCAGCGTTGCCGGACTCGGTCACCTTCAACTCGACGCGGCGGTTCAGCTCGCGGCCTTCCGCCGTCTTGTTGTCGGCCACCGGCATGGACTTGCCGAAGCCCTTGGTGGTCATGCGGCCTTCGTCGATGCCGCGGCCGACCAGGTACTTCTTGACCGAGGCGGCGCGCGCCTCCGACAGCTTCTGGTTGTAGGCAGCGCCGCCCTTGCCGTCGGTGTGGCCGTCGATCTCGACCTTGATGTCCTTGCGCGCCAGCAGGGCGTCGGCGACCTGGTCGAGCAGGGTCTTGGCGTTGACCGTCAAGGTGGCCTTGTTGAACTCGAAGTTCACGCCATGCAGCACGATGGTGTCGCCGGTCTTGCAGCCTTCCAGGCTGATCGGCTGGCCCGGGGCAGGCGGCTGGCAGGGCGGCGGGACCGGGGCGGGAGCCGGCTCGGCGGCCGGTGCCGGCTGTTCCACCGGCACCACTTCCGGCGCGGGCGCCGAGGGCTGTTCCACCGCCGGCTTGCTGCGGCCGCCGAGCGGGATGCGCAGGCCGACGTTGAACTGGGCCTCGGAGAAATACTTCTGGCCGCCGCTGTTGTTGGTGCCGATGATGTCGCGGTTGTGCTCGTCGAGATGATACAGCGCCTCGGTGCGCAGGGTCATGCCCGGCGCGATCAGGCCGCCCAGGGTGATGTTGAGCGGGAAGTCCCAGCCCAGGCCCGGATCGAAGATGGTGCTGGTGTAGTCGCGCACCTGGCCGGGCTGGTTCCTGCCCTGGCCGCGCATCACGTCGACGTGCAGGAACAGGCCCTTGAAGATGCCCTCGGCCGACGGAGCGAGGTAGACGTTGGCGCCGGCGCCGGCGCCGAACAAGCGCATGGAATTGGGCTGCGGAGTGCTGAACTTGTTCTTGTCGGTGTCGAACTGGGTGATGGTGCCCAGCAGTTCCAGCTCCAGGCCGCGGGTCAGGCGCTTGCCGACCGCGACCACGCCGCCATAGCCGCCGCTGGTGCCGCGCGCCTTGTCCTCGAGGGTGTAGCTGCCCATCGGGGCAACATAGAAGCGGCGGTCGTCGGCGCCGTAGTCGTCGGCACGGACGGCGCTGGCGCCGAAGCTGGCCGCGATCATCAGCGGGATCAAACCATGGCGGAATTTGTTCATGCGGCTCCCCTTGCGCTCCTGTCGTCCGGGCGGAATGTTTTACTTAGCTCCTGGCGCCCTGGTTCGCGGCCGGGCCGCCCAGGACAGCCTTTTTTAACATGCACTTGCGTGCGGGCACAACCCGCGATGACCGCGGCGCCCGGTGCGACTATACTTCGCGTCCTTCCGGTGCATCCCGACCATGGAAATCAACCCGATCAGAAGTGAGATTACGGCCCTGCAGGCGCGGTTCACCGCGCTGCGGGGCTATCTTTGACTACGATGTGAAGCGTGACCGGCTGGCCGAAGTGGTGGCCGAGCTGGAAAACAACGACGTCTGGAACAATCCCGAGCGGGCCCAGAACCTGGGCCGCGAGCGCGCCAAGCTCGAGCAGGTGCTGGAGCCCATCGCCCGCGCCGACGCCGGCCTCAAGGACGCCTCCGATCTGCTGGAGATGGCGGCCGAGGAAAACGACCTCTCGACCATCGAAGCCGTGGCCCGCGACGTGGCCGCGTTCGGCAAGCTTGCCGACGAGATGGAATTCAAGCGCATGTTGGCCGGCGAGATGGATGCTAACAACGCCTACCTGGACGTGCAGTCCGGTTCCGGCGGCACCGAAGCCCAGGACTGGGCCTCGATGCTGCAGCGCATGTACCTGCGCTGGGCCGACGCCAAAGGCTTCAAGACCGAGCTGCTGGAACAGTCCGACGGCGAAGTCGCCGGCATCAAGAGCTGCTCGATCTTCATCGAGGGGCCTTATGCCTACGGCTGGCTGCGCACCGAGATCGGCGTGCACCGCCTGGTGCGCAAGTCGCCGTTCGACTCCGGCAACCGCCGCCACACCTCGTTCGCGTCGCTGTTCGTGTATCCGGAAGTGGATGATTCGATCGACATCGAAGTCAACCCGGCCGACCTGCGTATCGACACGTACCGCGCATCGGGCGCCGGTGGCCAGCACATTAACAAGACCGAACCCGGGGGCCGCCTGACCCACGGCCCGACCCGCCTCCTCGCACAGTGC
>CAYWPB010000595.1:0-2223 GCA_964458725.1 uncultured Nevskia sp.
TCGACGGCAGCGGCCCGGTGTTCGCCGGCAGCCTGTTCCCGTTCCTGTTCATCACCATCGCCTGCGGCTCGGTGTCCGGCTTCCACGCCCTGGTGTCCTCCGGTACCACGCCGAAGATGCTGGCCAATGAGGCCGACGCGCGGCTGATCGGCTACGGCGGCATGCTGATGGAGAGCTTCGTCGCGATCATGGCCCTGGTCGCCGCCGCCGTGCTGGAGCCGGGCGTGTACTTCGCCATGAACAGCCCGGCCGCGGTGATCGGCACCACCGCCGAATCCGCGGCGCAGGCAATTGGCAACTGGGGCATCACCGCCACGACGGTCACGCCGGAAATGCTGACGCAGACGGCCAAAGACATCGGCGAGGGCACCATCCTGTCGCGCGCCGGCGGCGCGCCGACCCTGGCGGTGGGCATGGCGCAGATCCTGCGCGGCCTGGTGCCGGGCGAGGGGATGATGGCGTTCTGGTACCACTACGCCATCCTGTTCGAGGCGCTGTTCATCCTCACCACCATCGACGCCGGTACCCGCATCGGCCGCTTCATGATCCAGGATCTGGTCGGAGCCGCCTGGGCGCCGTTCCGCAACACCGAGGCCTGGGGCGCGAATCTCGCCGCCACCGCGCTGTGCGTGGCCGGCTGGGGCTATATCCTGTATCAGGGCGTGGTCGATCCGCTTGGCGGCGTCAACACGCTGTGGCCGCTGTTCGGCATCTCCAACCAGATGTTGGCCGGGCTGGCCCTGGTGTTCGCCAGCGTTGCGCTGATCAAGATGAAGCGCGAGCGCTATCTCTGGGTCACCGCCGTGCCGATGACCTGGCTGCTGGTCTGCACCCTCACCGCCGGCTGGCAGAAGGTATTCGCGACGGACCCGAAGATCGGCTTCCTGGCCCATGCCCACAAGTTCGGCGCGGCGCTGGCGCAGAACCAGGTGCTGGCGCCAGCCAAGTCGCTGGCTGACATGCAACGCGTGGTGCGCAACGACACCGTCGACGCCTCGCTGGCCCTGCTGTTTATGGCAGTGGTGGTGGTCGTCCTGCTGCTCGGACTGCGCGCCGCGCTGCGCGCGCGCCGCACGACCATGCCGACCGCCCTGGAATCGCCGTATGTCCCCGCCGATCTCCGCTAGCGTTCGCGCGGCTCTGCGCCGGCTGCGCCAGGCCGCGCACCTGGCGGTCGGGTTGCCCGACTACCAGACCTATGCCGCGCACCGCCGCGCGCACCATCCGAACGAACCGGTGATGAGCTACGAGGAGTTCTTTCGCGAGCGCCAGGCTTCGCGCTACCGGCGCGGCAGCAGCCGCTGCTGCTGAATTAGGTGCTGTCGTCCTGAGCGCAGCGAAGCGCATCAATCGCGCAACAGCTTCGCGGTAAACGATGCGCTTCGCCGCGCTCAGCACATCCTACAGCGGAGCAACATGCTCACGGTGCCGCTCCAGGATGCGCCGGTACTGCGCCGGATCCTTGATGTGCACCAGGTCGCCCTCGCGCGGGAAGGTCCAGTCGTACAGCCGCGACAGGAAGAAGCGGAACGCCGCCGCGCGCAGCACCAGCGGCCAGGCGGCCCGCTCGGCCGCGTCCGGCTCGCGCCGCGCCAGATAGGCTTCGAGCAGGGCGTGGGCGCGGGCTTGGTTGACGTGGCCGTCCGGCTCGGTGCACCAGTCGTTGAGCGTCACCGCCAGGTCGTAGAGCAGGGCGTCGTTGCAGGCGTAATAGAAATCGATGACGCCGCCCAGGCGGTCCTCGACGAACAGCACGTTGTCCTTGAACAGGTCGGCGTGGATCACGCCCTGCGGCAGGGCGGCGAAGTCCAGCTGCGCCTGTGCCGCCAGTTCGCTTTCGATCAGGGCGCGGGTGTCGGCGTCGACCTTGGGAATCAGCGTCGCGCCGGTCTGGCGCCGCCACTCCACACCGCGGTCGTTGGCGCAGCGGCCGGTGTAGGTCTGGCCCAGCACGTGCAGATCGCCCAGCACGCGGCCCACCGCGGCGCACTGCGCCAGGTTGGGGAACAGCACGCTCTGGCCGTTGAGGCGCATCACCAGCGCCGCCGGCTTGCCGTGCAGGGTGACGAGATTGTGGCCGTCGCGGTCCGGCACCGGCATGGCGCTGGGGAAGCCGCGGTGCGCCAGGTGCTCCATCAGGCCGAGGAAGAACGGCAGGTCGGCGTAGTTGAGCCGCTCGAAGATGGTCAGCACCCAGCGGCCTTCGCTGGTGTCGACGAAGTA
>CAYWPB010000596.1:0-2221 GCA_964458725.1 uncultured Nevskia sp.
TGGTGGCCTGGGGCGAGGCGCTGTTCTTCACCGGCATCGCCCTGGCGCAGTCGCCGACCGATGCCACCAAGGCCTTCATCCCGGGCGCCGAGGTCAAGGACATCCTGCTTCCGGTGAACCAGGTGGCGTTGCACATGGGTCTGCCCGGAGGCGCCAGCCTGATGGGTTACTACCATCTGGACTACAAGGCCGACGAAATTTTCCCGGTGGGCGATTTCTACTCGATCCAGGACGCAGTGGGCCCGGGTGCGCAGTTCGCCTACGGCTCGGTCAACCCGGCCTTCGCCAACGGCTGCAACGGCCTGTTCACCAGCGCCGCCGCCAACCTCACCGGCCAGCCCGGCCTGGTCAACACCATCAACAACACGCTCGGGCAAATCCAACCCGGCCTGACCCTGGACAGTGCCTGCAACCTCAACGGAGTCCCCGGCCCGTTGCTCGGCGCCGGCCCCTTCATCTACTCGTACCACGGTCCCGACATCAAGCCGAGCAAGTGGGGCCAGTGGGGCATCGGCGGCAAATACCCGGTCACCTCCAAGACCGAGCTGGGCCTGTTCTTCCTGCGCTACGCCGACACCACCCCGGCGGTGCAGCTGAACCCCGGCTGCGCCGCGTTTTCCACGGTCGTGCCGCTCGACACCTGCAGCGTCAACGAGTCGGTGCCGGTGTCGTACCAGCAGAAATACTACGACGGCATCCGCCTGCTGGGCGGAACCTTCTCCACCTCCTGGGGCCCGTTCAACTTCTCCGGCGAATTGAACTACCGCGACAAGCTCGACATCCCGGTGAAGGCCACGATCGACGGCGAGATCGAGCCGGTCTACACCCGCGGCAAGCTCGGCCAGGCCGACCTGTCGTCGATCTTCACCACCAACCCCCATTTCATCTTCGACGAGATTCCGATCGTCGCGGAAGTGGCCTACATCCACGTCTTCGGCGTCGATCCGCTGAGCGAGCCGCAGGTCGACGTCGCAGCGGTGTCGCAGGGCTCGAACGGCATTCACCCCTTCGCCACAGTGGCGAATCCGATCCAGCCCACCGGCAACGGCCAGGACCTGTTCTTCAGCAAGAACGCCTGGGGTTACGAAATGCTGGCGCTGCCGAAGAACCACAACGTGTTTCCGGGCTGGGACCTGAGCTACCCGATCAGCTTCTCCGCCATCGCCAAGGGCAATCCCTCGATGGCCGGCGCGTTCGGCGCCCTGTTCGGCGAGGGCGACCAGCGCTTCAGCGTGGGCCTGGGCGCGACCTATCTCGACAACCTCGAGCTCGGCATCTCCTACAACTTCTTCTTCGGCGACTCCACCAAGACCATCCGCGGCAGCGACCTGCACGAGCACCCCTACACCGATCGCGACAACGCGACGTTCAGCGTCAAGTACGAGTTCTAGGCCTGGGCAATAGTCAAGGAGACCCTCATGAAAATCCGCATTGCCGCAGCCTCGTTCCTCGTCGCCGCCCTGCCCTTGCAGGCGGCCCTGGCCAAGGTCCCGCCCGAACAGGCGGCGCAGCTCGACGGCCCCAAGCTCACCTGCATGGGCGCCGAGCGCGCCGCCAGCAGCGACGGCGTGCCGGCCTTCACCGGCAAATACCTCGGCACCTGGCCCGGCATCAAGGGCAAATCGGGCTACGAGCCCGGCCCCTATGCCGACGAGAAGCCGCTGTTCACCATCACCTCGCAGAACGCGGCACAGTACGCCGAAAAGCTCACCGACGGCGAAAAGGCCCTGCTGGCCAAGTACCCGGACTCGTTCCGCATGAACGTGTACCCGAGCCACCGCGACTTCGCCTACCCGTCATGGGTCTGCGACACCACCAAGAAGAACGCCACCACGGCCGAGGTGGTGCACGACGGCAAGGGCATCACCGGCATCACCGGCAGCATCATGTTCCCCATCCCGCAGAGCGGGCTGGAAGCGATCTGGAACGCCATCAACCCGTACCGGCCGTGGACCGAGGAAGCGATCACCGACATCGCCGACGTCTACGCCGGCGGCAGCATCAGCTGGGGCAAACAGCACTTCATGGTGCTGTCGCTGGCCAACGACCCCAACAAGCGCGGCTCCTATCAGGACAAGTACAACGCCTACTTCTACACCGCCTATATGCTGCCGCAGCGCGAGAAGGGCTTTGTCGCCGTCGGCTACCAGCCCAACGACAACGCCCACGACGCCACCCAGTCCTGGCAGTATCTGCCCGGCATCCGCCGCGTGCGCGAAGC
>CAYWPB010000597.1:0-2219 GCA_964458725.1 uncultured Nevskia sp.
GCGCGGCAGATCAGGTCGATGACGCGGTCCCAGTCGTTCAGCAGCTCGACCTTGCGCTCGGCCTTGGGCAGCGCGATGGAGGGAAAGCCGCCGCGGTGCGACAGCACGTCGGAGACGGTGATGCCGCCCTTGCCGGCCTGGCCGAACTCGGGCAGATAGAGCTTGACCGGCACGTCGAGGTCGATGGCGCCCTGTTCCGCCAGCTTGTGCACCAGGATCGCGGTGACGGCCTTGGAGGCGGAGAACAGGCACACCGGCATGTCCGGCGTGAGCAGCATCTTGTGCGCGTCGCGATGGTCGCGCGGGCCGCCGCCGAAGACGTGGCCGATGCTGCGGTTGAAGACGATGCGGCCGCGGCGGCGCAGGCACAGGCTCATCGCCGGGTGGGCGCCGCTGCGGTAGACCGTCTGCACCGCCTGCCAGATGGCACGCTTGTCCTCCAGCGCGAGGCCGGCGGCGGGCGCGAAGGTCTCGCTGTCGCGGTCGACCGTGGTGAGCGGACGCAGGTCGCGCGGCACGGCAATACTGTGTTTGCGAAGCGCGATCATGGCGTCTCAGGCGCAGTATCCGGCCGGGGCGCGGCCGGCCCCTCGCTACGAATCGCTGCGCGATTCACTCGGGGCGAACGGGTGTCGCTCGGGCAGACCGGTTCAGGCGGTTTGCAGTCGCAGCAGGCGCACGCGCTGGCGCTGCTGGCGCAGGGCCTGCTCCAGCGCCTTGAAGCGCAGCCGCGCCTCGCTCTGTTTCTGCTCCCACTGGCCGGCGAGCTTGTTGCGGGCCGCTTCGATGCGCTCGGTCTGCAGCTGCTTCCACTCGTTAAGCGTGTGGGAGAAGGCTTCCAGCTCGTGCTCCAGCAGCTTCTTCATCACTTCCAGCTTGCCGGAGTGGGTGCAGGCGTGCAGGCGCTCCTGGGCGCGCTCGAACTGGCGCTGCAGCATGGCGCGCTGGATCTTGAACTCGGGCACGCGCTTGAGGCCGCGGGTCAGGCCGACGGTGGACCAGCCGGCGATCCACCACTTGGTCGGATCGAACTGCCACCAGCGCACGCCGTTGCGGTAGTCCCACTGAAACAGATGATGGAAGTTGTGATAACCCTCGCCGTAGGTGAAAACCGCGATCAGGTCGTTGTCGCGCGCGGTGTTGTCGGCGGTGTACGGGCGGCGGCCCCAGTAGTGGGCCAGCGAGTTGATGAAGAAGGTCAGGTGGTGGTTGACCACCAGGCGCAGCAGGCCGCCGAGCAGCAGGAAACCGAGCGGGTCGCCGAAGGCCCAGCCGACCAGCAGCG
Organism: uncultured Nevskia sp.; assembly: GCA_964458725.1. Lineage (GTDB taxonomy): Bacteria > Pseudomonadota > Gammaproteobacteria > Nevskiales > Nevskiaceae > Nevskia. The sequence goes on from CAYWPB010000597.1 coordinate 1,286, forward strand.
GGAAGATGAAGTTCATGCCCAGGGCCACGCCCAGGTAGTGCTTGTGCTGGAAGGCGACGATGGGGTCGGCTTCCAGGTCGCGGGCATTGGCGAAGTCCAGCGCGCCGCTGGGGTAGTCGCGCAGCATCCAGCCCATATGGGCGTACCAGAAGCCGCGCTTGATCGAATACGGGTCGTGGTCGACGTGGTCCACGTTCTTGTGGTGGACGCGGTGCATCGAGCCCCAGATCAGGATGCTGTTCTGCAGCGCCATGGCGCCGAACAGCATGTAGAACAGGCGCAAGGTCCAGTGCGCCTCGTAGGTGCGGTGCGACCACAGGCGATGGTAGCCGGCGGTGATCGACAGGCCGGTGGCGTACATGCAGCAGGCGAAGAAGATCCAGGGGCCGGCGCCGACGTGCTGGGTCCAGAAATACCAGGGCAGGACCGTCAGGGCGGCCACCGTGGTGATGGAGAACATGATGGCGGCCGGGGTGTTGAGGGGCGCCCGGGGGGCGGCCGCGACGGCATCGGTCATTGAGATCTCGTGCGGCTCGGGTGCCGCGCAGCGCTGGTGGATTCCAGGGTGCGTTATTGGACCATGACGCCCGCGGGCCGCCAATGGTGCAAATGTAGTATTGAAAACCGGTTGTCCGGACCTTTGCTGCCGCCCGGCACAAAAAAGAAAACCGCGGGGTTAGCCGCGGTTTCCTTAAGCGGTGCTGCTAGGGTTACAGCGGGCGGATCTGAGTCGCCTGCATGCCCTTCGGGCCGCGCTGGGCCTTGTATTCCACGCGCTGACCTTCCTTGAGGGTCTTGAAACCCGTGCCCTGGATTTCCTTGAAGTGGGCGAAGAGGTCTTCACCACCGTCCGACGGCGTGATGAAGCCGAAGCCCTTCGCGTCGTTGAACCACTTCACGGTACCAGTTGATGTATCTGCCATACGACATTCCT
>CAYWPB010000598.1:0-2202 GCA_964458725.1 uncultured Nevskia sp.
TCGGCGGCGCCGGGGCATAGCCGTCGCGCCTCGTCGGCGTTGGGCGTCAGCACCGTGACCTGGGCCAGCAATTCGCGCCGCAGGGCCGCCAGGGTGGCGTCGCCGTGCAGCAGGGCGCCGCCGCCGGCGCGCAGCACTGGGTCGCAGACCACCGACACGCCGCAGCGGCGGATGGTGTGGACGATCAGGGGCAACTGCGCCGCATTGCCGAGCAGGCCCAATTTGATCGCCTGCGGCTGCATATCGGCCAGCAGCACCTCGAGTTGCTGCTCCAGCAGGGCCGGCTCGACCGCCACCACCCGGGCGACGTCGCGGCTGTCCTGCACGGTGAGGCAGGTGACCAGCCCCAGGGCATGGCCGCCGAGCGCGGCCACGGTTTCGATGTCGGCCTGCAGGCCGGCCCCGCCGCCGGGGTCGAGTCCGGACAGACAGAGCACCAGGGGAGGGGAGGGCATGATTCAAATTTTAGCGAACGGGGTGCGCGGTAGGTCCCGAAAAAGTGCGGCGGTCCCCTTGCTTTGCGCATTTACTTATGCACATTGCAGTGCAGCAAATCGCTGGAAGGCCCGTTGTTACGACATATTTCTGCAAAAATGCAGTAATAAGTCTGTAGGACTTTGATTCTATTTGGATAGTCCGAGTGACAAAAAAATGTCCTGAATCGCGGAAACCCGCATCACAGCGTGCGATCGGGGCTCTATCGCCCCCCTTGTTCACAGGTTTATCAACAAGTTTTGTGTGCGAACTGGCCTTTGTTATCTACACCAATAACTTAGCCGTATTTTCTAAAGTAAATCCTTGAATACGTTTGCTAATGGAGCGGCGCCTCGTTCCCGGCTTCCGAGCCTGCCGCAAAGCGGTTCCGGCGCCTGGCCGCCCGAGCTACCCACAACCGGCGAAGTAAACGGCGTGTCCGGACCAGATCAACGCAGGTCGTCGAGGTAGTCCGAACCCAGCAGCCGCATCTGCTCTTCCACCGCGTCGGCCCGATCCTGCACGTAGCCGGAGGGGCGGCCGGCGTGCATCCGTTCCGGGCTGGGCAGCACCGCCGCCAGCAGCGCCGCCTCGTGCGCGTCGAGCTGCGCCGCCGGCTTGCCGAAATAGCGCCGCGAAGCCTCCTCGACGCCGTAGACGTCAGGACCGAAGCGGGCGACGTTGAGGTACACCTCGAGAATGCGGCGCTTGGGCCAGAGCGTCTCCAGCTGCACCGTGAAGTACGCCTCCAGGCCCTTGCGCAGCCAGCTGCGGCCGGACCACAGGAACAGGTTCTTGGCGGTCTGCTGGCTGATGGTGCTGGCGCCGTGGAGGTGGCGTCCGCGGCGCCGCTGGTTCTGCTCCAGCGCCTTGTCGATGGCTTCGAAATCGAAGCCGTGGTGGTCGGGGAATTTCTGGTCCTCGGACGCCACCACCGCCAGCCGGGCTGCCGGAGCGATGCGTTCCCACGGCACCCATTGCTGGTGCACCGGGCGGATGTCGGCGAACAGCATGAAGGCCGTGGTTGGCGGCGGCACCCAGCGCAGCAGCAGCACCAGCACCAGGTTGAAAGCCAGCAGCAACAGCGGCGCCAGCAGCAGCCACCGCAGCAGGCGCCTCATGTGTGCGGCGGTTCCTCGTCCGGCGGCAGCTGGTACACCGGCAGGCTCAGGTTCCAGGCGATGGCAGCGAAGCGCAGGCCGGCGATCGCGGCCATGCCCAGCACCGATGCCGGCAGCCGCGCCAGGCCCAGGCCGCCGGCAATGACGTAGAGGCTGACACCGGCGATCACCGCCGTGGCGTAGATGTTGCCCTTGCGCAGGATCATCGGCACCTCGTTGCACAGCACGTCGCGCAGCACGCCGCCGAACACGCCGGTGACGGTGCCCATCACCACCAGGATCAGGCCCGGCAGCTGGAAGTTCTCTGCCACCTGCGCCCCGCTGATGCCGAAGAAGGCCAGGCCCAGGGCGTCGGCCCACAGCAGGGTCTGGCTCGGCGTGCGGAAGTGGCGCGTGTACGGCACGGTGAGCAGGGCGGTGAACACGATCACTACCAGGTAGGTGGGATTGCCGATCCAGAACACCGGGTGGCGGTCGAGCAGCAGGTCGCGCACGGTGCCCCCGCCGATCGAGGTGACCAGGGCGATCACCACCACCCCCAGCAGGTCGAAGCTCTTGCGCCCGGCGGCCAGGGCGCCGCTGAACGCGAACACCGCGACGCCGGCGT
>CAYWPB010000599.1:0-2180 GCA_964458725.1 uncultured Nevskia sp.
TCGCCGTTGCCGACGTTGTAGATCTGGATCTGCTCGTACTCGTGGATGCCGGCGAGGTCGAGCAGGCGACCGTCGATGGCGCAAGAGCCTTCGTAATCCAGTTCAGCGTGGGTGACGCGCGCGCGGTGCAGTTTGCACTTGAGCATGGTCAGTTGCATGGCGTAAATCTCTGGAGTTGGGTGACCCCGGGCGGCCCACCAAGACATACACCCGGCATCGACGATGTTTGACATCGAGGGCGGCCCAAAAAGACATACGCCCGTTGAATCGTGACGTGCGTCACAGATCAAGTCACTAAAGTGTAACCGGCCTGATCGCGGACGCCAACTGGGAGGGCCTAAGCTTAGAACCAATCCGACGAACGGCGGACCTTCCCTATCTCGAAACCACTCGACAAACAGCTGGCATCTGCCTGAAAGCTGAGGGCTCCCGGCTCAGCTCTCAAGGTACAGCGGCAGGTTGTCGATCAGGCGGGTCCGGCCCAGGTAGGCTGCGGCCAGCAGCACCAGGCTGCGCGCATCCGCCGCCGGCTGCGCCAGATCCGGCGCTCGCACCTCCAGGTATTGCGGCTTGAACCCTGCGGCCTCCAGCTGCGCCCATTGTTCGGCGCACAGCGCCTCGAAATCGCGCCGCCCGCCTTCGATCGCAGCGGCGATGGCGCGCAGCGCCTGCTGCAGGCGTGGCGCCAGCGCGCGCTCCTGCGCGTCCAAGTACTGGTTGCGCGAGCTCAGGGCCAGGCCGTCGGCATCGCGCAGAGTCTCGGCGCCGACGATGCGCAACGGCATGCCCAGGTCCGCCACCATGCGGCGGATCACCTGCAGCTGCTGCCAGTCCTTCTCGCCGAATACCGCGACGTCGGGCCGCACCAGGTTGAACAGGATGTTGACCACCGTGGCCACGCCCTCGAAGTGCCCCGGGCGGAAATGCCCGTCGAGAATGCTGGTCAGCGTTCCGCCGACTCTTACCGTCGTCGCGGGCGGATACCCGCCCGGATAGACGTCGGCCACCGCCGGTGCGAACAGCAGGTCGGCGCCGCCTTCGGCCAGCAGCTTGCCGTCGGCCTCCAAGGTGCGCGGATAGCGCTCGAAATCCTCGTTCGGGCCGAACTGCAGCGGGTTGACGAACACGCTCACCACCACGCACTCGCCCAGCTCGCGCGCCTTGTGCACCAGGCTGAGGTGGCCGGGATGGAGATTGCCCATGGTCGGCACCAGGGCGATGCTCTCGCGCCGGGCGCGCCATTCGGCCAGCTCGGCCTGGAGTTCGGAAACGCGGTGGACGATACGCACGCGGCTGGGTTCTGATTTTGGAGGTGAATACAGGGTAGGCGGAATCAGCCTGCGCATGTAGAGGCCCGGGTGGTCGCGATGCCTTCAGTCTGCGGCATCGCGACCAACCCGGGCGTGCGGCGCATCACTGAAAGCAGTGCTCCGGCGCGGGATACTGCCTGGACTTCACCGCCCGCACGTAGGCGCGGATTGCGCCCTCGATGTCGGGCGCGCCTTCCATGAAGTTCTTCACGAAACGCGGCTTGTGGCCCATGGTGACAGTGGGCGAGATGTTGAGGATGTCCTGCAGCACCAGGATCTGGCCGCTGACGTCCGGCCCGGCGCCGATGCCGATCACCGGGATGTGCACCTCGTCGGTGATGCGCTTGCCCAGGCTGCTGGGAATGCACTCCAGCACCATCAGGTCGGCGCCGGCATCCTGCAGCACCCTGGCATCGTGCAGCATCGCCTCGGCCGCCGCGTCCTCGCGGCCCTGCACCTTGAACGCCCCCATCTTGTGGATCAGCTGCGGCTGCAAACCGAGGTGGGCGCAAACCGGGACACCGCGCACCGCCAGGTATTCGACGATATCGGCCTGCTCGCGCCCGCCCTCGAGCTTGACCATCTTGGCTCCGCCTTCCTGCATCACCCGCTGCGAGGCGTCGAGCGCGCGCTCGCGCGTGGCGAAGGACAGGAACGGCAGGTCGGCGACGAGGAAGGCGCGTTGCAGGAACGGCGCCACCAGACGCGCATGGTAGGCAATGTCGGTCACCGTCACGGCGGTGGTGGTGTTGCGGCCCTGGATCACCATGCCAAGGGAGTCGCCGACAAGCACCACGTCGACGCCGGCCCGGTCTTCGAGGTAGGCGAAGCTGGCGTCGTAACAGGTCAGCGCGGCGATCTTCTCGCCGG
>CAYWPB010000600.1:0-2176 GCA_964458725.1 uncultured Nevskia sp.
GCGGGCGCTGGCGGGAGCTGCTGCCCGGCTCTGCGGGGCCGGACTGGCTGGAGCCGCCGGCCGGCGCCCTGACTGGTTAAAATCCACGCTGCGGCCCAGACGCCCGCGTCGGCCCGTTCCGCCGCGCGGCCCTTGCCATGTCCAACGTCCCGATCCAGGTATCCTCCCGCATGACTTCCGCCGTTCCCGCCGTGCAGATCAGCTCCTATGTCCGCGAGGTTCCGGACTTTCCCAAGCCGGGCATCCTGTTCCGCGACATCACGCCGCTGCTGGCGGACGGCCCGGCCTTCGCCGTGGCGATCGGGCAGCTCGCCCTGCTGATCGCGCCGCACCGCCCGCAGGGCCTGGTGGCGATCGAGTCGCGCGGCTTTATCTTCGGCGCGGCGCTGGCCTTGAAGCTGGGCCTGCCGCTGCTGCCGGTGCGCAAGCCGGGCAAGCTGCCGCGGCGCACGGTAAGCCAGGATTACGCGCTGGAGTACGGCACCGATCGGGTGGAAATGCACGCCGAAGACCTGGTCGCCGGGCGCCGCTACGCCGTGATCGACGACGTCATCGCCACCGGCGGCACTGCCGCGGCGGCGGCGGCGCTGGTGGAGAAGCAGGGTGGGGTGGTCGCCTGCTGCGCCTTCCTGATCGAGCTGGATTTCCTGAAGGGTCGCGAGCGCCTGGGCGGCCACGCCGTGGAAAGCGTGCTGCACTACTGAACCATTAACAAAACTTAACGGTCCATTTCACATTAGTGTGTTGTTACAGCTGGAAATCTGCGCGAAGAATGAGTAGAAAGTAAGCAGGGTGGGAAGCGAGCTTCAGGTGATGGTAGGTTCATGTCGAACACGGAAGCCAGGACAGGAGCGGTATGCGGAGTGAGGGCCATGACTGAGGCCACGCATGGACTTTGAGGCCGGACTGCCGATCCTGGTGGCGTCTTTCGTCGCCGTGGTGTTGTTCACCTGGCTGCAGCTGGAGCGGCGTGAAATCCAGCACAACCTCTTCGTCTACTCCGGCAACGCGCAGCTGCCTACCGTGACCGCCGGCCTCGAGCGCACCTACTCGCGCGTGCGCCGGGTGGTGCTCTGGTCCAGCCTGGCGGCGCCTTCGGTGATGGCGTTCTCCGGCCAGCTCGACGAGCATGGCGTGGCCCAGGCCTTCGACGGCGCGCTGCAGATCATCGCTCCCTTCACCTCGGCCTGCTTCTCCGCCGCGGTGGCCTGGCTGATCATCGTTTCGGCCCTGGTGGTGCACGCCTCGCACCTGCGCCTGCTCGAGCTGTTCCGCTGTCCGCGCGAACGCAAGGAATTCTGGTAGCACGATCCCGCTCCGGTAAGTCGCACGTAAGCCGGGCGCGGGACTATAGGTGTACCGATAGCTGCAATGGCTTGGCAGCCCCGCCATGTTGCAGCGCGCTATAATGGGACTTATTGCTTGGATCGCAGCGCAGGCCTCCCCCGCCTTTCGGCCTGCCGTGGCGTCCCCCGACCCGCATTCTGGTAATGACCGAATACCAACTCAAAGAAGTCTGGCCCGGTACCGCGGAAGGCTATCAGGACTACGTCCTGCCGCTGGTGTCCCGCACCTTCGCGCTGACCATCCCGCAGCTGCCCGGCGCCCTGCACCGGGTGGTGGCCAACGCCTACCTGCTGTGCCGCATCGCCGACACCATCGAGGATGATGCGGCGCTGCCGGCGGCAGACAAGCGCCGCTACGAGGAGGCTTTCGTCGAGGTCGTGACGGGACGCGCCGACGCGGCGGCACTGGCCGCCGAGCTGGCGCCGCTCCTGTCGCTGGAGACGATCGAGGCCGAGCGCGACCTGGTGCGCCAGCTGCCGCTGGTGATCCAGGTCCTGCGCGGCTTCAACCGGCCGCAGCAGAACGCGATCGAGCGCTGCGTCAGCGTGATGAGTCGTGGCATGCACCGCTTCCAGCAGGCCGCCGCCGCGGAAGGCGGGCTCAACGGCCTGGCCACGCAGCGCGACATGGACAGCTACTGCTACTACGTCGCCGGCGTGGTCGGCGAGATGCTGACCGAGCTGTTCTGCGACTTCGATCCGGCCATCGCCGAGCGCCGTGAACAGATGCTGCACCTGGCGGTGTCGTTCGGCCAGGCGCTGCAGATGACCAATATCCTCAAGGACCAGTGGGAGGACCGCGCCCGCGGCGCCTGCTGGCTGCCGCGCGA
>CAYWPB010000601.1:0-2175 GCA_964458725.1 uncultured Nevskia sp.
ACGAGTACGACAAGCTGGCCGCCGGCTCGGTCGCCGGCCACATCATCGAGTGCGGGACGCAGTGCACCGGCGGCAATTTCACCGACTGGGAGCTGGTGCAGGACGGCTTCGCCGACATGGGCTTTCCCATCGTCGAGGTGCAGCCCTCCGGCGAATTCATCGTCACCAAGCCCGAAGGCACCGGCGGCCTGGTCTCGGTCCACGCGGTGCTGGAGCAGATGCTGTACGAGATCGGCGACCCGCGCGCCTACCTGCTGCCCGACGTGGTCTGCGACTTCACCGGCGTGAAGCTGGAGCAGGCGGGCGAGAACCGCGTGCGCGTGACCGGCGCCAGGGGCTATCCGCCGACCGCCTCGTACAAGGTCAGCGCCACCTATCCGGCCGGCATGCGCTGCGCTGCGCTGTTCATGATCGGCGGCATCGACGCGGCGAAGAAGGGCCGCGCTTCGGCCCAGGCCGTGGTCGAGAAGGTGCGACGCCAGTTGCTCGAGGCCAAGCTGGGCGACTTCACCGGCGTCGACATCCACTGCATCGGTGCCGAGGAAACCTATGGCCCGCACGCCCGTGCCGGCGCCGCGGCGACGCGCGAGGTGGTGGTGAAAATCGTCGCCCAGCATCCCAATCCCAAGGCCCTGAAGCTGTTCGCGCGCGAGATCGTGCAGGCAGCAACCGCCATGTCACCCGGCTTCACCGGCTACTTCGGCGGCGGCCGACCGGAGCCGAACATGATTCCCAAGCTGTTCTCGACCCTGGTGGCCAAAGACAAGCTGCCGATCGACGTGGTGGTGGGCGAGGAGCGCTTTGCGGTGCCGGTGCCAAGCGCGGGTGGCTTCGTCCCGTCGCCGGCCGAGGTCGAGGACCTGCCAGCTCCGGACTTGAAGGGTGGCGTGGAAGTCCCGCTGATCCGGCTCGCCGTGGCCCGCTCCGGCGACAAAGGCGATCATTCCAACATCGGCGTGGCGGCACGCAAGCCAGAGTACCTGCCGTACATCAAGGCCGCCCTGAGCACCGCCAATGTGCGGCGCTGGTTCGCCCACGTACTGGCCGGCGGCGAACAGGGCAGAGTGGAGCGCTGGGAGCTGCCCGGTAGCCACAGCCTCAATTTCCTGCTGCATCACGCCCTGGGCAGCGGCGGCGCCGCCTCGCTGCGCACCGATCCGCAGGGCAAGGCCTTCGCGCAGATGCTTTTGGACTACCCGGTGGCGATTTCGACGGATTTGGCCAAGAAATTAGCCGGGTAGCGCCCTCCGGCCAGTCGCCAAAGGCGCTCAAGGCGGTAAAATAAGCGGCTCGACCCGTTCGAAGCCCGCCCCAATCCGCCCCCAGCGCGCCTGCGCGCCGTCCGAGAGCACAAGAAATGAGCGTTGAACGCGATGTAATGGAATACGACGTCCTGGTGGTTGGCGGCGGCCCCGCCGGCCTGTCCGCCGCCATCCGCATCAAGCAGAAGGCGGCCGAGGCGGGCAAGGAAATCTCCGTCTGCCTGGTCGAGAAGGGCTCCGAAGTGGGCGCCCACATCCTCTCCGGCGCCGTGTTCGAGCCGCGTGCCCTCAACGAGCTGTTTCCCAATTGGAAGGAGCTCGGCGCCCCGCTCAACGTGCCGGTCAAGCGCGACGAGGTCTGGTTCTTCACCAGTCCCACGGCCGGGATCAAGACGCCCGGTCCGTTCGTGCCGCACACCATGCACAACGAGGGCAACTACATCATCTCGCTCGGCAACCTGTGCCGCTGGCTGGCGCAGCAGGCCGAGAGCCTCGGCGTCGAGATCTACCCGGGCTTTGCCGCCCAGGAGATCCTGATCGACGAGAAGAACATCGTGCGCGGCGTGCAGATCGGCGACATGGGCGTGGGCCACGACGGCAAGCCCAAGGAAGGCGTCTACACCCCGGGCATCGAGCTGCGCGCCAAGTACACCCTGTTCGCCGAAGGCTGCCGCGGCCACCTGGGCAAGCGCCTGCTCAAGCACTACCAGCTCGACCAGCAGTCCGACGTGCAGCACTACGGCATCGGCTTGAAGGAGCTGTGGACCATCGATCCGGCCAAGCACGAGCCGGGCCTGGTCATCCACGGCACCGGCTGGCCGCTCAACGGCGCCAACCCCGGCGGCTTCTTCCTCCTCCACCTCCAAACCCCACAGGTTTACGTCGGCCTGATCCTCGACCCCGCCTACACCCA
>CAYWPB010000602.1:0-2172 GCA_964458725.1 uncultured Nevskia sp.
CGGCATCCCCGGCTACGTCGCCAGCAAGCACGGCGTGGTCGGCCTGACCAAGACCGTGGCGGTGGAATACGGCGCGCAGAACATCCGCTGCAACGCCATCGCCCCCGGCTTCATCGAGACGCCGATGACCAAGCCGGTGTTCGACACCGAGCAGTTCAAAGGCATGGCGGCACAGGCGGTGCCGGCCGCGCGCGCTGGCACGGCAGAGGAGATCGCCAACATGGCGGTATGGCTGTGCTCGGACCGCGCCAGCTATGCCAATGGCGGGGTGTTTGCAGTGGATGGGGGGTTTTTGGCCCGATAGCGCCGGCCTTCCCTCTTCCTCCGGGAGAGGGATCGAGGGTGAGGGGCGCGCTATCAATGCAGGCCACATTGCGTCGTTGAGTGCGTCCCTCACCCCTGCCCCTCTCCCGGAGGGAGAGGGGTTCGAATGCGCTCAGCGCTTGTTCGCGCTAGCCGCCGCCAAAAACGCCGGCCGCTCGCCACCGCCATGCAGCAGCAGATTGATGCCGGAGGCGTAGGCCGCCGCCGGCGAGGAGATCCAGACGCAGGCGTCGCCGATCTCGGCCGGGTTGGCCATGCGCCCGGCCGGGATCGTCGCCGCCACAGCGGCGATGCCGGCGGCGTCGCCGTAGTGCAGCTCCGACTGCTCGGTTTGCACCAGGCCCGGGCTGACCGCCACCACCCGCACCTTCGGTGCCCATTCCACAGCCAGCGAGCTGACCAGGCTCAAGACGCCGGCCTTGGCCGCGCCATAGGCGGCGGTACCCGGCGAGGGCCGCGAGGCGGAGACCGAGCCGATGAACACGATCACCCCGCCCTCCTGCTGCGCCTGCATCAGGGCGTTGGCCTTCTGCGCCAGGTGCAGCGGCGCCAGCAGATTCAGCGCGATGATCGACTCGTGGAAGCGCGGCGAGGCCTTGTCGGCCATGGCGAACGGGGCGCCGCCGGCGTTGTTGACCAGTACGTCGAGGCGGCCATGGCGTTCGGCGATCTGCGCGAACAGCGCGTCGACCGCGGCGCGGTCGCGCACGTCGGCGGCGATGAATCCGGCGTGACGGTCCGCATGCTCCGGCAGCTGCGCCGGCCGCTCGCGGCCGCAGACCACCACCTCGAAGCCGGCCGCCAGGAAGCGCTCGCTGATACCCCTGCCGATGCCCTTGCCGCCGCCGGTGACGAGCACCACTTTACGCTGCTGCACTGCCCATTCTCCGCGTCGTAAACGATTGAAGTTGCGCATCCTAGGCCAAGTCCGCGCCTTCTACTGTAGTCCAAAAGGATGAAGCCCGAATGCCGTCCGCGCGTGAACAATGACAGCCATCCGCCACCCCGTGGCGCCCTATGCGCGGGCGCCGCTCAAATACCACCTACCGGGATCAGGATCATGTCCAGCAAACCCGTTCCAGAAGGCCACTACGTCAAGCTCCCTAACGGGCACAAAATCCACTACCTCGACGTCGGCAAGGGTCCGGTGGTGGTCTGGCTGCACGGCTCCGGCTCCGGCGCCTGCGGCCACAGCAACTTCAAGAACAACTACCCGGTGCTGGCCGAGGCCGGCTACCGCAACATCGTCATCGACCACATCGGCTACGGCTACTCCGACAAGCCGGACAACATCGAGTACCCGATCGAGCTGTTCGTCGAGTGCGTCAAGCAGACCCTCGACCACATCGGCGTCAGCAAGTACACGCTGATCGGCAACTCGCTCGGCGGTGCGGTGGCGCTGCGCTTCACCGTCGACCACCCCGCCAACGTCGAGAAGCTGGTGGTGATGGCGCCCGGCGGCATCGAGAACCAGCCCGACTACTTCCTGATGCCGGCGATGGCAACGATGAAGGAGGTGTTCATGTCCGCCACGCCGGTCACCGCCGAACGCCTGCGCTACTTCTTCGAGGAAGCGATGGTGGTGGACAAGAAGTTCATCGACGACGAGCTGGTCAACGAACGCTTCGAGCTGATGAAGCTGCAGAACCCGCAGGTCATCAAGACCATGAAGGTGCCGAACATGACCGACCGCCTGGGCGAGATCAAATGCCCGGCGCTCGGCTTCTGGGGCGTGAACGAGAAGCTGATGCCGGAGACCGGCATCCTCAAGCTCGCCAAGGGCGTGCCGAACCTGCGCATGATCATCGTGCCCAAGGCCGGCCACTGGGTGATGATCGAGCACCGCGA
>CAYWPB010000603.1:0-2168 GCA_964458725.1 uncultured Nevskia sp.
GGGTCGGTGGGGCGGGGGCGGGGGGCCAGGGGCGGGGGGGGTAGCCGGTGACGCCGCCGGGGGACGTTTCTGGGGCCCGGCGGGGACCAGGGGCAGGGCTATTGTCGGTTCGCCGAATCCGTCGCCGCTGAGCGGTGGCAGGTCGATATCGAGCTGCCCGGTGTTGACCTGGCGGATGGCATTGGTGGTGATGCGCAGCGGCTCGATGATCGAGCGCACGACCAGCAGCACCAGGGCGATGCCGATCATGCCGGCCCCGAGAATCAGGATCACCGCGTCGCGGATCGCCGCGTCGGCGCGCTCGCGCGCCTCCAGCTGGATGCGCTCGGCCAGGGCGCGCTCGCGCTTGCTGGCGGCGCCCAGGGTGCTTTCGATCAGGTCAAGCTGGCGTTGCAGTTCGCCCAGCAACTGCGGATCGGCTGGCTTGCCGGCACGCATTTCATCGATCAGCCGGCTTGTGTACCCCGGCACCAGGTCGAGGGCGGAGCGGATACGTTGCGCACTGTCCGGGTCGAAGCCGCGCAGGCGCTCCAGTTGCATCCCCGCATCATGCCAGGCGGCATCCCGCGCCTCGCGCGCCATGGCTTCGGCATTTGCATTGTGCTGCAGCAGGGCGCTGTTCACCGCACTGGCATGGTGGCGGAACAGGCTGATGGCCTGCCCGGCTCCCCCGATGATCTCGAAGCGGCGGTACTGCTCCTGCTGCGCCTGCTGCTCGCCCTGATTGCGCAGAATCAGGTAGCCCATCAGCAGGCTGGAGCTGCCGGCGATGGCGAGCAGGCCGAAGCAGAGAGCCAGCAGCCGCAGGCGTACGCTGAGTTTTGGACCGGCCATCCCTCGTCTCGCCGCTCTGGTGAGGCCCCTCACAGGATCGGGAGCCCTCTGGTTCAAGGTCTAGCATAACCGGAGCGGGCCCGGCGTGAACGACCTCACGTCGAGCGCGAACCGACTTGCGCGCGCGCCGGCGCCCCCTTAGGGTGGCGCCGGGGCCGCCGATCCCGGCCGGACCCTGGCCAGGGGGCATCAACAATGGAAGGCACGCAACTGCTGCAGGACCTGATCCTGTTCCGCAATCTGCCGGCGGAGCTGCTGCAGCCGCTGCAGGCCGCGGCGGAGCGGCGCAGCTACGCCGCGGGCGAGCCGATCTTCAGCTACGGCCAGGCACCCGATTACTTCTATGTGGTGGAAAGCGGCCTGGTCGACATCAGCGTACCGGCGCAGGACGGGCCGATCGTGGTCGCCAGTTTCGAACCCGGCTCCTTCTTCGGCGAGCTGGCGGTTTTCGACCGCCAGCCGCGCAGCGCCGCCGCCAGCGCCGGGCTTGACTCGGTACTGGTCTGTATCCCGCTGCAGGCCATCGCCAGCCTGGTCGAGAACCATCCTCCGGCGGCGCGCCAGTTCATCGCCGCACTGGCCCTGCGCCTGCGCAACGCCGACGAGATGCTGTCGCGCCTGCAGGTGCAGAACGTCAACGAGATCGCCGACGAACACATGAGCCTGGGCGACCGCGTCGCCGACAAGGTGGCGCGCTTCGGCGGCTCCTGGACCTTCATCATCAGCTTCGGCGGCTTCTTGCTGCTGTGGATGCTGGGCAACACGGCGATGCTGCTGAGCCAGCCGCCCGATCCCTTCCCCTACATCTTCCTCAACCTGATCCTGTCCTGCGTCGCCGCGCTGCAGGCGCCGGTGATCATGATGAGCCAGAACCGGCAGTCGATGAAGGACCGCCTGCAAGCCGACCAGGAATTCCAGATCAACGTCAAGGCTGAAATCGCCGTGCAGCAGCTGCACCGCAAGATCGACGAGCTGCGCGGCAGCCTGCTGCAGCACCTGCACGCGCGCGACGGGCGCGGCTAGGCGCCGCTTCAGAGCGGCGCCGGAGCCGCTGGCGCCGGCTGGTTCTCGGGATGCTCCAGCGGCGGCGGGCCGGTCGGCGCGGCGGGATCCTGCTGCTGATGCGGGCTGGGGCCCGAGCTACGTCGTCACCGCCCGCGGCGAGGCGCTGCTGCGCCAGGGGCGGGCTCAGGCCCGCAGATAGCCCGCGTGGTCGATGACCGCGTCCGCGGCCCCACGCCCCAGCGCGCTGCGCCGCTCCGCCCGCAGCGGCCGCTTGGGCACATCCGGGCCCTCCACGTCCAGTACCTGTTGACTGCGCTTATCAGAACGCG
>CAYWPB010000604.1:0-2167 GCA_964458725.1 uncultured Nevskia sp.
GAGGAGACTTCAGCAGTGTCGATCTATAAATATTTTTAGACACTGCTTACTGCATGTCTTTTGTTGCAGTGCAGTATAGGCGGGCGATTTCCGCCGTGTCAACGAACTGCCGGCTATAAAAATAGATATAAATCAGCCGCTTGTGAACTCAGTGACTTCCGCGTCAAATTCCAGGAGAGAGGGAAAAGTGGCATTTTCCGCGCCTGAAATGAACGTCCGTTCAAGATCAATGAGTTAGCGGGATGGCAACACATTAGGAAAAATGGGCCCGGCGAGGGGGCCGCGCCATCCCTGCGGGTCACCTTCGGGGCGACAGGGTGTCGGCCTGAGGGCCGACCTGCAAAGGCGCCCTCAGTTCTCCTCGTCGCTGCGCTCCAGCAGCGGCTTGATCACCTTGGCGCGCGACAGGTTCTTGAGGAACTCCTTGCGCACCGAGCGCCAGATCGGCGCCTGGCGGTCGGCAATCTCCTTCAGGCGCTGCACCGGGTGCTCGGCCCGGCCGAGCAGGCCGCGCAGCTGCTCGGCGAAGTTGTGATTCTGGTCGAGGAACAGCTGCATCGACAGCTCCAGGTAGCGGCTGATGCTGGTCTGCATCGGGTCGCCGTAGAAGCGGATGATGTGGGTCAGCAGCTCCGAGCTGAAGATCGGGTTGCCGCCTTCCTCCTGCTCCGCGATCACCTGCAGCAGGATGCTGCGCGTGATGTCCTCGCGCGTGCGCTTGTCCTCGACACGGAACTTGACGTTGCTCAGCACCAGCTGGCGCACTTCCTCCAGCGTGATGTAGCGGCTGACATTGGTGTCGTACAACCGGCGGTTCGGATATTTCTTGATGACGCGGATGTCGTTCATATTTATAGGTTCTGGCCGTGCTGTGCTGCAACACGGCTAGCATGCCAGATGCCCGAGCGCGGTGCAGCAAATTCCGTTGTCAGGGAATGGCGATCGCATGCTGCACCCCGCGCGGCACCGCGGCGGGATTCCAGTGTGACAGCGCCCAGCGCAGCGCTTCATTCGCTGTAGCGCCGCGCAGTTCCGGCGGCGGCGCCTGTCCGAGCAGTTCCAGGCAGTAACGCAGATTATCCGCGGCTTGCGCCGCGTCGATCGGCCGCGCGTGGTTCTGCTTGCTCAGTTTGCGGCCATCCGGCCCGACCAGTACCGGCAGGTGGCGATAGGCCGGCGAGGGCAGGCCGAGCAGCGCCTGCAGGCGCCGCTGGCGGAAGCTGGAGCCGATCAGGTCGGCACCGCGCACCACCTCGCTGATGCCCTGCGCCGCCTCGTCGACCACGCAGGCCAGCTGATAGCCAATCCGGCCGTCGGCGCGGCGCACCACGAAATCGCCGACGTCGCCGGCCAGGTCCCGCCGCAGCTCGCCTTGCCAGGGATCGTGCAGCAGCAGGGTGCCGTCGCCGGCGCGCAGGCGCCAGGACGGCCGCTCGCTCATCACGCCGCGGTCGCGGCAGGTGCCGTCATAGACCGGCCCGTCGACACCCGGCAGCGAATCCTGCGCCAGCTGGGCGCGGGTGCAGGCGCAGGGGTAGAGCAGGCCGAGGTCGAGCAGCCGCTCGAATGCCGCCTCGTACTCCGCGACGTGGCGCGACTGCACCCGCGGCGGCTCGTCCCACAGCAGGCCATGCGTCTCGAGCTGCCGCAGGATGGTGTCGGCGTGCTCGGGCCGGCAACGCTCAGCGTCGAGGTCGTCGATCCGCAGCAGCCAGGCGCCGCCGGCCTGCCGCGCCTGCAGCCAGCTGGCCAGGGCAGTGAGCAGGGAGCCGAGGTGCAGGGGGCCGGACGAGGTCGGGGCAAAGCGGCCGCGATAGCCTGCCGGAGCGCTCAAGCCGCCGCCCCGCGCACGAAAAGATGCCGATATTTCATTCCGTCATGCTAACTTGCGTGCGGTCCATCGGGGTCAACAACAAGGAAACGGGCTGCGCATGAGGTCCTGGAACGGCTGGGGCGAGGAAGGGCGGGACGATACCCTGAACGAAGGCGCGCAGGCGTTCCTGCTGCAGACGGTGGGGCCGGCGACGCCGACGCGCGACGCCACGCTGTCCGGGGTGCTCGCCGCGGTGCCGGATTCGCGCGTCGCCGGCGGCCGCTTCGACACCGGCCCCGAGCTGCGCCTGCGCCATGCGCGCGGCCAGAGCTTCCCGGACTGGATCGCGCTGCG
>CAYWPB010000605.1:0-2158 GCA_964458725.1 uncultured Nevskia sp.
TTCGCCCGGTTGCCCGGGCCGACTGGCGGCCGCGCTGCGCGGTTTCGCCAACTATGGCCTGAGTCTGGGCGGCATGCCCTGCATAGTGCCGTTCGCAATCGATCCCGCCAGCCCCACGCGGAAAGAATGTTTCAAAGCCGTCGCCAGCAATATCAGGAACGACACACGGCACAGGTGGTGAAAATGATGAACAAGCTGATGAGTCGATGGCTGGGCCGGCTGATGCTGTGGCAGAAGCTTGCTGTTCTGGGCGCCCTCGCGCTGCTGGTCGCGGGAATCCCGTTCGGACTGTACGTTGCGGACCTGCGCAGCCAGACAGCGTCCGACCAGCTTGAAGCGGCGGGCATTGCGCCGGTAAAAAGCCTGCTCAAGGCGATGCAGTTCGCCCAGCAGCACCGCGGGCTCAGCGCCGCGGCGCTGGCCGGCGACGCCGGCGCCGTGGCCGCGCGCGCCACCAAGCAGGCGGAGGTATCGGCGGCTGTGGCCGCAGTGACGCAGAGCCAGGTTCCGCCGGACAGCCCGATCGCACGCGACTGGCCGCACGTCGTCCAGAACTGGGAGTCCCTGGCCGCGAAGCTTGCCGCAGGCGGTGCTTCGCAGCAGGAGAGCTTCGCCGCGCACACGGCCCTGATCGCGGACATCCTGTCGGTGCTGGATCGCACTGTCGACTACTACGGCCTGAGCCTGGATCCGGACGGATCGGCCTACCACATGATCAGCGCGACCTTGCTGAGCATGCCGCAGCTGCTCGAGGACCTAGGACAGGCGCGCATCACGGGAGTTGTCATGCTATCGCGGCACGCGGCTTCGCCTGACGAGCGTGTGGCGCTGTCGACCGTCACGACGAGGGCGTCCGACGACGCGCATCATGTCGCGACGGAGATGGGCAAGGCTTTCGAGTTGCGCGAAGACATCCGCAGCGCCCTGGCGGCGCCGCTTGCCGAGTCCGGCCGCTTGCTCGAGGAGGCCCGGGCTCTGGCGAAGGACAAGGTGGTGGCGGCGAAGACGCTCGACTATTCGCCGGATGACTATATGGCCGAGTTCACGCGGCTCATCGACGGCCAGTTCCAGCTTGCCTCGACCGCGCAATCTATCCTGCAGACGTTACTGGATCAGCGCGTCGCGGAACGGATGCGGACGCTGCGCGAGCTCGTCCTGGGCGGCTTCATCCTGGTGCTGATGGCGGGCCTGCTGGCCTTTGCGGTGGCGCGCGACATCAGCCTCCGCATTGCCGGCACGGTCAGGGTGGCCGACGCGATCGCCAGCGACGACCTCGATACGGTGATCGAGGTCTCCGGGCGGGACGAAGTGGCGAAACTACTGACCTCGTTCAAGCGGATGCAGGACAACCTGCGCCAGCGCATAAGCGAAATGCAGCGCGTCGTGACGGAGAACAACTTCATCCGCAAGGCGCTCGATTCGGTCGAGTCGATGGTGCGTATCGCCGACCACGACGGCAAGGTGGTGTACGCCAACCCATCGCTGCTACGGCTGCTCAAAACGCTGGAGCAAGACGTGCGCGAACACAATCCGCAATTCCGCGTCGAGAACTTCGTCGGCGGCAGCGTCGGCGCGATCTACCGGGATAGCGCTGCGGCGGTGGCGCGGATGCAGCAGCTGGACGGACCGCAGCGTTCGAGAGCGCCGTTCTGCGATCGTCATATCGACTTCACTTACACGCCGATTTCCGCCGCGGATGGCGCCAAGCTCGGCACCGTGGCCGAGTGGATCGACGTCACCCAGCAGGAAAAGGCCGAGCAGCAGCTGGTCGCCGTGATCGATGCCGCCGCCGCCGGCCAGCTCGATCAGCGCATCCCGCCGGACGGCAAGGAAGGCTTCCTGCGCGTGCTGGCCGAAGGAGTCAACCGGCTGATGGAGTCCACCTCCGCCAATCTCGAAGAACTGGTCCGGGTGCTGGACGCCCTGGCGCGCGGTGATCTGACGCGGCAGATCACCGCGGAATACAGCGGAACCTTTGGTCATCTGAAGAACAGCGCCAACGCCACCGTGCAGGGCCTGCAGCAGCTGGTGGGACAAATCCGCGAAGCCAGCGAGATGATCAATGTGGCGTCGCGCGAGATCGCCTCCGGCAATGGCGACCTGTCGGGCCGCACCGAGCAGCAGGCCGCCTCGCTGGAGGAGACCGCTTCCTCGATGG
>CAYWPB010000606.1:0-2155 GCA_964458725.1 uncultured Nevskia sp.
CTTGTCTTTTCGCGCAGGGCGTCGTTGCTCGTCGCTCGTGTACTTCGAGTACACCACGCTCCTCGCGCCTTGCCCTACGCCAAACGGCAAGCCGCGGCAGGGCATGGAATGGGTCAGCGGCTCCCTACGCCAGGATGGCGGCGGTTTCCAAGCTAGGGCCTGCTAACGCTATTGGGATCGCCGCTTACGCGCGGAACAGCGCGCGCAGATCGACGTCCTGCTTCTCCTCGGCGCTGAACTCCAGCGGCACGCGACGGCGGAAGCCGCACAGCCGAGCTACGATCAGGTCCGGGAACTGCTCGACCCGCACGTTGTTGTTGGTCACGTACTCGTTGTAGAACTCGCGGCGGTCGCTGATCTCGTTTTCCAAGGTGGTGATGCGGTTGAGCAGGTTCATCATCTGCTGGTTGGCCTTGAGCTGCGGATACGCCTCCACCGTGGCGGCGATGCGGCCGACGCCGGCGCGCAGAGGACCCTCGGCCTGGGCCACGCCGCGCACATCGCCCTGCTGCAGCGCCGCCTGGCTGCCGGCGCGGGCACGCATCACGCGCTCCAAGGTGTCGCGCTCGAACTGCATGTAGGCCTTGCACACCTCGACCAGCTTGGGAATCTCGTCGTGGCGCTGCTTGAGCAGCACGTCGATATTGCTCCAGGCCTTGGCGACTCCGTTCTTCACCGCTACCAGGCCGTTGTATATCAGCACCGCCCAGACCAGGACCGCCGCCAGCACGGCAAGCACGATATATTGGGAAATCATGGGCTTATAAGCTCATTGAGGGGCTCATGCGCGGCCAGTATTGCATGTGCGGGGATGCGGCGGTGCGATACACTGCGTCTTTCATCCCCCACCTCACGATCCCGACGGAGTCCCGGTGCGCGCCCTGTTTTTTGCCCTGTTCAGTGTCCTGGTTCTAAGCGCTTGTTCCAGCAGGCAAATCCTCAACGCCACCGCCTCAGACTCGGGTTACTCGCTGACCCAGAATGTCGTCTACGACGACAGCACCGGCGAGAAGCTCGACATCTACACGCCGGCCGGCGCGAGCAATGCTCCGGTGGTGGTGTTCTTCTTCGGCGGCCGCTGGAGCAGCGGCGACAAACAGGACTACAAGTTCGTCGGCCAGGCACTGGCGGCGCGTGGGCTCGTCGCGGTGATCCCGGACTACCGGCTGTATCCGCAGGTGCATTACATCGAACTGCTCGACGACAGCGCGCACGCCGTGGCGTGGGTCCACAACCACATTGGCGGCTACGGCGGCAACGGCGGGCGCGTCGTGGTGATGGGCCATTCCTCCGGTGCCTACAACGCGGCGATGCTGGCGCTGGACCCGCAGTACATGGTGCGCGCCGGCGGCAACCGCAGCTGGATCCGCGGCATGATCGGCCTGGCCGGCCCCTACGATTTCCTGCCGATCACCGACCCGGATCTGCGCGACCTGTTCGGGCCGCCCGAGACCTTCGACAACACCCAGCCGATCTTTCACGTCGACGGCAATAACCCGCCGCTGCTGCTGATCCACGGCGGCAAGGACGAGACCGTCGACATCAAGAACACCAACAACCTGTTCGACCGGGTCAAGCGCGCCGGTGGCGCCGCGGAGAAGGTCATCTACCCGGACCTGACCCACAGTCGCGTCCTCGACGTGCTGGGCGTGCGCCTGCAGGACAGCGCCGACGTGATGAACAAGATCGACGTTTTCGTGCGCCGCGTCACCGTCGGCAATGCGCCGAGCGTGGTGCCGCCGTCGTCGATCCAGACCTACGTGCCGCCGAAGTAGGAGAGCCGCGCGATGATCCGGCCTTACCGCGGCGTCCTGCCCCGCCTCGGCGCGCGCGTCTACGTCGATCCCTCCGCCCAGCTGATCGGCGACGTCGAGCTGGGCGACGACGTTTCGCTGTGGCCGATGGCGGTGGTGCGCGGCGACGTCAACCGCATCCGCATCGGCGCGCGCAGCAACGTGCAGGACGGCTCGGTGCTGCACGTCACCCACGACGGCCCCTACAGCCCCGGCGGCGCGGACCTGCAGATCGGCGAGGATGTGACCATCGGCCATGGCGTGATCCTGCACGCCTGCCGCATCGGCAGCCGCTGCCTGATCGGCATGGGCGCGCGGGTGCTGGACGAGGCGGTGATCGAGGACGAGGTGTTCATCGCCGC
>CAYWPB010000607.1:0-2154 GCA_964458725.1 uncultured Nevskia sp.
AAACGGTCCTCGTCACCGGCGCCGCCGGCTCGCTCGCCAAGCGCGTCATCGCCCGCCTGCACGGCCGCTACAACGTCATCGCCGTCGACTTCCGCCGCAAGGTGGAGACCGACGCCGGCATCCCCAGCTACCTGGTGGAGTTGCACAAGCGCGGCTTCGAGGACATCTTCGCCGATCACCGGATCGACGCCGTGATCCACATCGGCCGCATGTTCGCGCACGAGCGCGACCGCACCCAGCGCTACAACGCCAACGTGCTCGGCACCAAGCGCCTGCTCGACCTCAGCCGCAAGTACGGGGTGAAGCAGGTCATCATCCACAGCACCTACTACGTCTACGGCGCCTCGCCCTACAACCCGGCCCTGCTCGACGAGGAAGCGCCGCTCAAGGCCAGCGAGGTGACGCAGGACCTGGTGGACTCGGTCGAAGTGGAGAGCCTGGCCAACGTCTACCTGTGGAAGCACCCGGATCTCAACATCACCATCCTGCGGCCCTGCAACGTGCTGGGACCGGGCGTGCGCAACACCATGTCGATCCTGCTGGCGCGGCCACTGGTGCCGGTGCTGGTGGGCTTTTCGCCGATGATGCAGTTCCTGCACGTCGAGGACATGGCCGAGGCGATGATGCTGGCCTTCGAGGGCAACAAGCCGGGCATCTACAACGTCGCCCCGGAGGACTACTGCCCCTACCAGCAGGCGGTGACCGAGTGCGGCTGTCGCAAGCTGCCGATCCCCTCGATCCCGCCGCTGCTGCCCAGGACCGTCAGCGGCATGCTGAACTGGAACGCCTTCTTCCCGGCGTACCTGATCAACTACTTCAAGTACCCGGTGATCCTCGACGGCAAGCTCTTCCGCGAGACCTTTGGTTGGAAGCCCAAGCGCAACCTCAACGACATCTTCAGCTACTACCGTAAGCAGAAGCTGGCGGCCAAGGCTGCGCGATAAGCTGGCATCCTTGGCTGCAAGGTGATAGTTTTCACCAATCATCCGGCGTCGAAGATTTTATTTTCATAATCTTCAGCGTGCGGCTAGAGTAACGGCGCAAATCAAGGAGAGAGTCCCATGTCCGCCTACAGCACCAAGATCGACATCCCGGCCGCGACCCGCGACAAGGTCATCGCCCTGCTCAACCAGCAGCTGGCCGATACCTTCGACCTGTTCAGCCAGATCAAGCAGGCGCACTGGAACGTGAAGGGCCTGCACTTCATCGCCCTGCACGAGCTGTTCGACAAGCTGGCCGAGGAAACCGAGGACTACGTCGACGACATCGCCGAGCGCGCCACCGCCCTGGGCGGCATCGCCATCGGCACCGCCCGCGCCGCCGGCAAGGCCTCGCGCCTGCCGGAATTCCCGCTGGAAGGCGTGCCTGGCAAGGCCGCGGTCGAAACCCTGGTCGAGCGCTACGCGGCCCTGGCTTCCAGCACCCGCAAGGCGATCGAGACCGCCGCCAGCCTCGGCGACGCCGGCACCTCGGACCTGTTCACCGGCGTGTCGCGCGGGCTCGACAAGAGCTTGTGGTTCCTGGAGGCGCATTTGCAGTAAGGCGCTGCGCGTTTCCCGCTGTTCCCCCTCTCCCCATCGCAGATGGGGAGAGGGTTGGCGACCGCAGGAAGTCCCTTTAGGGAGGTGAGGGGGCGCTGTTCCCGCAGCCTTCAGCTCGCCCGTTCGCCCCGAGTGACGCCGCGAAGCGGCGTTGTATCGAGGGGCTTGCGCATCCCTCTCAATCTCGTCATTCCCGCGCAGGCGGGAATCCAGTTTTGCTTTGCGCTGTCATCCTGAGCGGAGCGAAGGATCTGGTGCCGTACACAGGATTCCCTGACTCGTCATTCCGGCGAAAGCCGGAATCCAGGGCATCACGCGCCGCACTGCCTTCCCGACCTGAAGTCGTGGGTTTTCGCCTACAGGCGAGTTACTTTTTGGCAGCAGCGCCAAAAAGTAACCAAAAAGCGCCGCCACCCGGGAACTGCGCCCCTCATCGCAAAAGCAGAAGCGCGATGAGGGGTACCCTGCGCTTCTCGCCTGCGTCGGGGTCCATCGACAGGCCATCCCTGGCCTGACGATGGACGCCTCGGCATCCTGCCTCGCCCCGCGCAAACACACGCGCGGGCTGATGTCCGACGCAGGCTGCGATGCTCGGCGCAGTTACGGGGGGAAC
>CAYWPB010000608.1:0-2152 GCA_964458725.1 uncultured Nevskia sp.
GCCAGGCCGGCCAGCACCGACCAGGTGCCGTAGATGTAGTTGGTGCCCCAGCGGCCCCAGAACGAGCCGTCCGGCTTCTGCACCTGGCGCAGGTAGGCGATGCAGCGGCGGATCGCGTCGCGGTCCTGCTCGCGGTTGAGCACGCCCAGGCAGGCCAGCACGCGGCCGGAGACGTCCTCGGTCGGCGGGTCCAGCATCGCGCCGTGGTCGGCGAACGGGATGTAGTTGATGTGGTAGTGGGTGTTGTTGCGGTCGAACGCGGCGAAGCCGCCATTGTCGGACTGCATGCCCACCAGCCAGTCGGCCGCGCGCTCCAGGCGCTCGGCGTACTGCGGGCCGCGCCGCGGGTCCTTGCCGGCCACGTGCATCAGGCCGGCGACCATCGCCGTGTCGTCCAGGTCCGGATAGTAGGCGTTGGCGTACTGGAAGGCCCAGCCGCCCGGCGCCAGGTCCGGCGCCTGCACCGCCCAGTCGCCCTTCAGGTCCAGCACCTGGCGCGGCGCCAGCCACTCCAGCGCGCGATCGACCGCGGCTTGGGTCTGCTCGTCCTTCGACGCCTTGAGCAGGGCCATGGCGGCCCAGCCCGTGTCCCACAGCGGCGACACGCAGGGCTGACAGAACGCGGTGCCGTCGCCGCGATCGACGACCAGCTTCTGCAGCGACTTGAGGCAGGTGACGCGGACCGGATGGTCCTTCGGATAGCCCAGCAGGTCCATCGCCTCGAGCGCGTTGACCATCGGCGGGAAAATGCCGCCGAGGCCGTCCTCGCCGTTCATGCGCGGCAGGAACCACTGCTCGGCGCGCTTCACCGCCTTCATCCGCAGCGACTTGGGGATGAACGGATCGCAGGCGCGGCCGACCTTGTCCAGCACCAGGAACAGCTTGTTGACGAAGCCGCCGGTGGCGAAATAATGCTTCTCCTCTTCCGGCGGCGTGACGAACAGCTCGCGCACCGAAACCTTGCGCGGGTTCTTGGCCTTCGCCTTGAGCGAGCACAGGATGAACAGCGGCACCATGGTGCTGCGCGCCCAGTAGGAGACCTTGTCGAGGTGGAACGGCGCCCACTTCGGGAACAGCATGATCTCCACCGGCACGTACGGCGCGGCGCGCCACGGCACCTGCTCGAACATCGCCAGCAGGATGCGGGTGAAGACGTTGCTCTTGGCCGCGCCGCCGTGCGCCAGGATCACTTCGCACGCGCGCTGCATGTGCGGGGCGTCGGCGGAGTCGCCGGCGGCCTTCAGCGCGTAGTACGACTTCACCGTGCAGGAGATGTCGATCGCGCCGTCCTGGTACAGCGGCCAGCCACCGTGCGTGTCGAGCCGCTGTTTGGAGCGGATGTAGTTGGCCAGCTTGCGCTGCAGCACCTCGTCGATCTCGTCGAGGAAGTGCATCATCAGGATGTATTCGGCCGAGATGGTGCAGTCGGTCTCGAACTCGAAGCACCAGTGGCCATCCGGCTGCTGCATCGCCAGCAGGGCCTGGCGGGCGCGGTCGATGGCACGGTCGAGCGGATTCGCTTCGTTCGGCGCCGCAACCGGAACCGGCGCGGGGCCGGTGGCGGGACGCGGCTGGCTCAGACCCTCACCCAAAGGCCCACGGAATTCGAACCGGTTCGACACACGCTCTCCAGAGTCTGCTTCAAAAAATGCGGCGGGGCCGGCGAAAGCCAGCGCCGGCGACCAGCCCGCGCCGGGGGCGGCGGCCAACGGTTCCCATTCGGGGCCAAGCTTGGTCTGCGGCAGCTCGCGCCAGGCGAAATCGAACAGCCGGCGCAGCAAGGTGTCGCGCTTCACGGCGACATTGGTGACCATGATCGTCCGTGCGACCGCGCCGCGGCTCACCTTGATCTGCGCGCCGCCGGCGAAATCCGGCTGGCGCTGGATGTTCTTCAGGGTCAACACCGCCAGGCCAGTGGCCCACAGACAGAACTTGCGGATGCCGACATGCTGCGAAGGGATCAGCAGGGTGTAGTCGAGCGCATTGCGCAGGTGCGCGTGGGCCACGCCCACCAGCTCGGACAGGGCGGCACGGTAGCCCGGCGTGTGCTGTCCCGGGCGCAGCGCGCCAAGGTCCACGCCGTGGCGGGCGAAGACCTCGCGCGGCAGCCAGCAGGCGCCGCGGGCGCGGTCCTCCCACTGGTCCTTGAGGA
>CAYWPB010000609.1:0-2144 GCA_964458725.1 uncultured Nevskia sp.
CGCGCCACGCCGCCCGGCATGTTGGCGACGCAGTAGTGCACCACGCCTTCCTCGACGTAGGTCGGGTTCTGGTGGGTGGTGGCGCGCGAAGTCTCGAAGCAGCCGCCCTGGTCGATCGCCACGTCGACGATCACCGAGCCCGGCTTCATCTTCTTGAGCATGGCGCGGGTCACCAGCTTCGGCGCCGCGGCGCCGGGTACCAGCACCGCGCCGATCACCAGATCGGCCCGGCTCACCTCGCCTTCCAGCGAGTCGGCGGTGGAATACAAGGTGGTCAGGCGGCGCTCGAAGATGGTGTCGAGCCAGTTCAGGCGCGGCAGCGAGCGGTCGAGGATGGTGACATCGGCGCCCATGCCCACGGCGACGCGCGCCGCGTTGTAGCCGACCACGCCGCCGCCGATGACGACGACCTTGGCCGGCGGCACGCCCGGCACGCCGCCGAGCAGCACACCGTTGCCGCCCTGCGCCTTTTCCATCGCATGCGCGCCGGCCTGGATCGACATGCGCCCGGCCACCTCGCTCATCGGCGCCAGCAGCGGCAGGCCACCGCGGCCGTCGGTGACGGTTTCATAGGCGATGGCGACCGCGCCCGACTCCACCAGGCCCTTGGTCTGCTCGGGGTCCGGCGCCAGATGCAGGTAGGTAAACAGCAGCTGCCCGCGCCGCAGCATCTGGCACTCGACCGGCTGCGGCTCCTTGACCTTGATGACCATCTCGGCGCGGGCGAAGACCTCCGCCGCGTCCTTGACGATCTTCGCCCCGGCCGCCTCGTACTGCGCGTCGGGGATGCCGATGCCGGCGCCGGCCTGGGTCTGGATGATGATCTGGTGGCCGCGCTGGGCCAGCTCACGCACGCCGGCCGGAGTCAGGCCGACGCGGTATTCGTGGACTTTGATTTCCTTGGGAACGCCAATCAGCATTGAATGGCTCCTGTGATTGTTGAGATGGACGCAGTTTAGCGCAGGATCATCGCAACAAACTTCTTGCAAACGCTCAGGACTCCGCCGCCGGCGCCTCCCGCCCCAGCGTGCTGCGGCCGCGGCTGTAGCCGAAGTAGATCACCAGGCCGATCAGCAGCCAGGCGAAGAAGCAGATCCAGTTGGTGATGGACAGCCCCATCATCAGCAGCACGCAGGTGAAGACGGTGGCGAGCGGCGCCAGCATCCCGCCCGGAGCGCGGAAATGGCGTACGCGATCGGGCTGCCGGTAGCGCAGGATCAGCACACCCAGCGCCACCAGGCTGAAGGCGAACAGGGTGCCGATGTTGGACAGGTCGGCCAGGGTGCCGATGTCGAGCAGGCCGGCGGGAATGCCGACCAGGAAGCCGGCGGTCCAGGTGGAGAAGTCCGGCGTGCGGAAGCGTGGATGGACGCGGCTGAACAGTTTCGGCAGCAGCCCGTCGCGCGACATGGCGAACCAGACTCGGGCCTGGCCCAGCTGGAACACCAGCAGCGAGGAGACCATGCCGATCAGGGCACCGAGCAGGACCACCAGGCGCACGTTGTCCATGCCCAGCTTCTTCAGCGTGTTGACCACGGGGGCGGCATCGTCGAGCAGGCTCTGCCAGGGCACCAGGCCGGTCAGCACCACCGCCACCGCCACGTACAGCACCGAGCAGACCAAGAGGGTGGCGAGGATGCCGCGCGGCAGGTCGCGCTGCGGGTTCTTGCATTCTTCGGCCGCGGTCGAGACCGAGTCGAAGCCGATATAGGTGAAGAAGATCACCGAGCCACCGGTCAACACGCCCTGCCAGCCGTTGGGCATGAAGGGCTGCCAGTTGTCCGGGTGCACCAGGTGGGCGGCGAAGCCGACGAACACCAGGATCGCGGCGATCTTCAGCAGCACCATGATATTGTTGGTGCGCGCCGACTCGCGGATGCCGCGCACCAGCACGAAGGTCAGCAGCATCACCACCACGAAGGCCGGAATGTTGAAGCCGAAGTGCCAGCCCGGATCGTACAAGGTGTTGCCCTGCAGGTCGGACAGGCCGCCCGGCAGGTAGGCCGGCGTGATCCAGCGCAGGTCCGGCCGAACGCCGAACCAGTCGAGTAGCCCGACCAGATGGGCCGAGAAGCCCACGCTGACCGCCATGTTGCTGACCGCGTACTCCAGGATCAGGTCCCAGCCGATGATCCAGGCGATCA
>CAYWPB010000610.1:0-2140 GCA_964458725.1 uncultured Nevskia sp.
TGGGACAGCGCCCTGGTCTACGAGGCCTGCCTGCGCGAGCTGCGCCGCGGCGGCCAGATCTATGTCCTGCACAACGAGGTGAAGGACATCGAGCGCTTCGCCGGCGACCTGCAGAAGCTGGTGCCGGAGGGCCGGGTGCGCTTCGCCCACGGCCAGATGCGCGAGCGCGAGCTGGAGCAGGTGATGCTCGACTTCTACCACGCCCGCTTCAACATCCTGGTCTGCACCACCATCATCGAGTCCGGCATCGACGTGCCGACCGCCAACACCATCCTGATCGACCGCGCCGACCACCTCGGCCTGGCGCAGCTGCACCAGCTGCGCGGACGTGTCGGCCGCAGCCATCACCGCGCCTACGCCTACCTGCTGGTGCCGAGCCGGCGCGCGCTGTCGCCGGACGCCGAGAAGCGGCTGGAGGCAATCGAGCAGCTCGGCGAGCTCGGCTCCGGCTTCGCCCTGGCCACCCACGATCTTGAAATCCGCGGCGCCGGCGAGCTGCTCGGCGAGAACCAGTCCGGCCAGATCGAGGAGATCGGCTTCACCCTGTATGCCGAGTTGCTTGCCGCGGCGGTGAAGGCGCTGCGCTCGGGCAAGATCGAGGACACGCCGTTCGGCGAGGCTGCCTGCGAGGTCGACCTCGGCGTGTCGGCGCTGATCCCGGAAGACTACGTGCCCGACGTGCACACCCGGCTGGTGCTGTACAAGCGCATCGCCGAGACCCACGACGAGGCCGCGCTGGACGAACTGAAAGTCGAGATGATCGACCGCTTCGGCCTGCTGCCGCCGCAGGCCGAGCACCTGTTCGGCACCGCCCGCCTGCGCCAGCAGGGCGAGCACCTGGGCGTGGTGAAGATCCGGGTCGGCGCGAAATCGGCGACGCTGGACTTCGGCCCGCAGCCGAAGCTGGAGCCGGTGAAGCTGATCAAACTGATCCAGACCCAGCCCAAGGTGTACAAGCTGGAAGGCCAGAAGCGCCTGCACATCACGGCCAAGGAATTCGAGGATCCCAAGGCCCGCCAACCCGGCATTGCGGCGCTGCTGCTGCGCCTCGCCGCGTGAGCCGCAAGGCCGCGTAAAGATTGGTAAAAAGTCCGGCGTCTCCCCGCACTTCCTGAATGCGGTTCAGCCGGCATTCAGCCGCCTGGCGCAGCATTCCGTATGGGCCCTTGCATGGTTCGAACTGCGGCTGAAGGCGGTGCCGCAAGCCCGGCGGGACAGGAGGTGCGGCGGCATGAACAAGTGGATTCGCATTGCGGTATTGGCCGTGCTGGGGCTGCCCCTGGCGGCGTTCGCCTGGGGGCGCGTGGGCGTTGGCGGCGGCGTCCACTACGGCTACGGCCCGCACTACTACTACGGCCCTCATTACCGTGGCTGGTACGGCCCGCGCTACGGCTACTGGTATGGCGCCGGCTTCTACCCGTACTACTACTACGGTCCCGGCTACGGCTATTACTACTATCCGCCCCCGTCCCAGGTCTACGCAGAGCCCGACGACACGGTAGTGGAGCAGCCGGCACCGGCCTACTGGTACTACTGCAACAGCGCCAGGAACTATTTTCCTTACGTGCAGAGTTGCCCCGAGGGCTGGCAGGCGGTGCCGGCACCGGCCGCACCTGCACCGCAGAACCAGCCGCAGGCGAGCACGCAATCGCCGCCACCGATGCCGGCGCCGAACGGCCAAGTGGTCTATCGCCTCGGCGACCTGCTGTTCGGTACCGGCGAGGCCGAGCTGCCGCCCGCCGCGACCGCCACGCTCGACAACATGCTCGCCGGCATCGCCAAGGAGCCGAACCGCCGCATCGTAGTGGAAGGCCACACCGACAACATCGGCGACGCCGCGCACAACCACGAGCTGTCGCAGCGCCGCGCCGAGGCCGTGCGCCAGTACCTGATCGCACACGGTGTCGCCGCCGACCGCATCACCGCCGTCGGCAAGGGTGAGGCCGATCCCATCGCCGGCAACGACACCGCCGAAGGGCGCAAACACAACCGCCGCGTCGACGTGATCGTCAGCGGATAACCGGAGCATGCCCATGCGTATCCAGATTGTTTCCATGACGCTGGGGCTGGCGCTGCTGCTCGGTGCCTGCGCCGAAGTGCCGACCCAGCCCTCCGTGGCGGTGATGCCGGCGCCGAACAA
>CAYWPB010000611.1:0-2137 GCA_964458725.1 uncultured Nevskia sp.
CGGTGCGTGTGCAGGTTGGGCAGGAAGCGGCGGCGACGCCTGTTGTTGGCATGCGACACCGTATTACCAACAATCGGCTTCTTGCCGGTAACTTGGCAGACTCTGGACATGGGAAAACCCAAGGGACGCTGATCGCGAAAGGGCGCAGATGATAGCCGCCCGGCCCCCGGGAAGCAACTCCGCGACCGGTTTTGCCGGCCGGGCCCTGACAAACGGCCGCAAAAGCGGCAAAAACGCCGCCGAAACGCCAGCTTACAGCCAGCCGCGCTCGGCGAAGGAGACCGGCTCGCCCTCTCCCACCACGAAATGGTCCAGCACCCGGATGTCGACCAGGCCCAGAGCGTCCTTGAGGCGGCGGGTCAGGCTGCGGTCGGCCTCGCTCGGCTCGGCCACCCCGGAGGGGTGGTTGTGGGCGAAGATCAGCGCCCCGGCATTGTGCCGCAGCGCGGTCTTGACCACCTCGCGCGGGTAGACGCTGGCGGCGTTGAGCGTGCCCTGGGCCAGCACCTCGAAGGCCAGCACCCGGTGCTGGCTGTCGAGGAACAGCGCGGCGAACACCTCGTGCTCCAGGTCGCGCAGGCGGGCCCGCAGGAAGTCCCGCGCCTGGCGCGGGTCCTTCAGCCCGGCCGGTTCGGCCAAGGCCTCGCCGAGATGGCGCCGGGCGATCTCCAGCACTGCCTGCAGCTGCACGTATTTGGCCTCGCCCAGGCCCTTGGCCTCGCAGAAGCGCGCCTGGTCGGCGCGCAGCAGGCCGCGCAGGCCGCCGAAGCGCGCCACCAGCTCGCGCGCCAGGTCCACCGCGCTTTTGCCGGCCACGCCGGTGCGCAGGAAGATGGCCAGCAGCTCGGCGTCGGACAGAGCCTGGGCGCCGCGCGACAGCAGTTTCTCGCGCGGGCGCTCGCCTTCCGGCCAGTGCTTGATGCTCACCGCGGTCTCACGCCGCATTCGCCAGCATAGGCGGCAACGGGCAATGCAGGCCGGCGCAGACGGCGCGCAGCAACTCGGCCTCTTCCAGCGTGACCTTGCCGTCGGCGGCGATGGTGGCGCCCAGCGCCTCCAGCAATTGCGCCTTGGCCGGCGGCTCCAGCTCGTCCAGGGTGCGCAGGGCCTGATCCAGCGCGGTCGGCCAGTTCGCCGGGTCCGCCGGCTGGTAGGTCGGGGCCTGGCCCAGGGGTAGCTTGTCGATGCCGCTGTTGAAGGCTCGCCGCGCCGTGGCCTCGTCGTCCTGGCCGAAGCCGGCGACGGCGGACAACAGCACGCCGGCTTCACCGGCGCCCTGCTCCAGCCGGCGACGGCCCGGCACACCGGCCTTGGCCGGCTGCAGGACCTCGCCGATGTGCATGCGCAACACCCGGCCCAGGCACCACTCGAACACCGCCACCTGGCCGTCGGCGTAGGTCAGCGCCACCACGGTGCGCACCAGCTGCAGCAGACGGTCGCGCGGCAGGCGTCGCAGGCTGGGCATGGCGATGTCGGCCAGGGGCAGGCGCTGCACCGGATGCAGCGCCGCCAGCTGCGGCCGCAGCGCGGCGGCAGCCTCGGCGCAGGCGGCGCCGAAATCGTGCGCCACCGTCTGCAGCTGGCCGGCGCGCACCGCCTCGGCTGCCGGGTCCAGCAGCAGGGCGCAGATCAATGGCACGGCGCGGTCCTGGTCGTGCGCCGCCTGCATCGCGCGCCACTTGCGCTCGAGGTGAGCTTCCACCGGGGAGGCCTCCGTCGCCGACATGATGGCCATGAAATCCCCGATCAGGGCGTCGTGCAGCATTTCAGCGACCAGCTCGGCCGTCTCTTCGAAATGGAAAAGCCCTTCCCTCTTCCCCGCAAGTACTAATTCCAGAATCCTCGTCCGTCCCGTCGCCATCGTCTTCACATGGATCGCCCGGAAGCGCTTGTCGAACGAGGCGAGGTAGAAGAGAAGAACGAGAATTTGCGCCTCCTGGGGCTTCTTGAGCGCCCAGAGGATATTCCCCCGGAAATGCTTGAAAAGGCGCTGATAGGCATCATCGGCAGGAAGCGACTGCGCGCTGACGATGTCGTGGTTCTCGCGCACGATCGTCCGGAGGATCTCCTCTACCAGATCCGCTTTGCTACGAAAGTGGTGTAGCGTGGCAGACTGGCTCAGCCCGCAAGCATCGGC
>CAYWPB010000612.1:0-2131 GCA_964458725.1 uncultured Nevskia sp.
TGGAGGAGGACCGCTGTGGTCCCGAAAGGCAGGCCGCTCCACCCGCAGGGCCCCCCAGCCCAGGTCAGGCACCCGCCAGTTTCACCGTGAAGAACACGGCGGGGGAGTAGACCAGCAGCCGCACCAGGCCGCAGGCCACCAGCAGCACGTAGCAGGCGCCGCCGCTGACGATGCCCAGCACCGTGGCGAAACCGCGCCGGAAGCCGCCGGCGCTGGTGTTGGCGATGACCAGGAAAGTGTCCGGCCCGGGCGCCACGGTCAGGGCCATGGCGATGAGGGCGAAGGCCAGCACGCTGTGATCGAACATGGGCTTACGCTCGGGGAGGACCGGGCCACTCTAGCCAGGAACCACAGGGCCGGCTTTTTGTCATACTAGGCGCCTGCAACCCTTGCTGTAGCTGGAACATCCCACTCCCATGAAACGCCTTGTTTTCGCCCTGCTCGCCCTGGGGCTGGCTTTTGGCGCCGGCGCCCTGGTCGCCGACGACAGTTCCCCCGATGCGGTGAAGCAGAAGATCGCCAAGCTGCTCGACGTCCCGGTGGGCAACATCCAGCCGGCGCCGATGAGCGGCTGGTACGAGGTGCAGCACGCGCATGACTTCGCCTACGTCTCCAGCGACGGCAAGTACCTGATGCAGGGCGACCTGGTGAACACCGACACGCGCGAGAACCTCACCGAGGACCGCCGCCGCGCCGACCGCCTGCAGGCGTTGAAGCAACTCGGCGCCGACAACACGATCGAGTTCGCGCCGCCGCCGCCGATCGCTGCCAAGTACGTGGTGACGGTGTTCACCGATCTGGATTGTCCCTACTGCCGCAAGCTGCACAGCCAGATCGCCGAGTACAACGCCAAGGGCATCGCCATCCGCTACGTGTTCTTCCCGCGCCACGGCATCGGTTCGCCGACCTATTTCCAGGCGATCTCGGTGTGGTGCTCGGCCAATCGCCAGGACGCCCTGACCCGCGCCAAGCGCGGCGAGAACACGCCGCCCAAGAAGTGCGAGAACCCGGTGGACAAGGAGTTCAAGCTGGCGATGGATCTGGGCATCACCGGCACGCCGGGCCTGATCCTGCCCGACGGCACCCTTTACGGCGGCTACACCCCGCCCGACGATCTCGCCGCCCTGCTGGCGAAGCGCGCCGAAGAGGATAAGGAAGCCAAGGCCAAGGGCAACACGCAGGGTTGAGCCAATCGCGGTTTGCCAAGGCCGCCGGATCTTCCGATCCGGCGGCCTTTTTGCTGCTCAGCTGTCGATCACTTCGACGTTTGCCGCTCCGGGCGCCACCATCGGCAGCACCATCGCCTCCGCCGCCACCGGCGCGCGGATCAGCGCCGGGCCGGGACGGGCGAAGGCCTCGCGCAGCATCGCCCCGGCGTCCTCCGCCTGCTCCAGGTCGTAGGCCGGCACGCCGAAGGCCTGCGCCACCGCGCACAGCGCCGACGGCCGCTGGTACAGCGAGGCGACATGGCGCCGCTGGTAGAACAGCTCCTGCTGCTGCCGCACCAGGCCCAGTGCGGCATTGTCCATCACCACCGTCTTCACGTTCAGGTTCAGCTCGGCCAGGGTGGCGAATTCCTGCACGTTCATCAGCAGGCTGCCGTCGCCGCTGAAGCACACCGCTCCGGCTTCCGGCAGGGCTTCGCCCTCCCTCACCCCACCAATCGCTCCGCGATCGGTTCCCCCCTCTCCCGCTGCGCGGTAGAGGGACGGTGGCCGGCGGTTGTGCCGCCGTGACTTGTCCAAGGCCAGAGCGGCGCCGATGGCGGCAGGCAGGCCGAAACCCATGGTGCCGAGCCCGCCGGAGGTGAGCCAGCGTTCCGGCCGGCGGAAGGGATAGCTCTGCGCCACCCACATCTGGTGCTGGCCGACGTCGGTGGTGATGGCGGCGTCCGGGTGCGCCAGGTGCGCCACGGCGCGGATCAGGCCATAGGGCTGGCGCGGATCGTCGAGTCCCGGCAGGCGCAGCGGCGCGCTGCGGCGCAGCTCGCCGACCCGCGACAGCCAGTCCACGCGCAGCGCCGGCTTCACGCTCTGCGACAGCGCGTCCAGCGCGGCACCGGCGTCGGCCAGGATCGCCAGCTGCGGCTGGCGCAGCTTGCCCAGCTCGCGCGGGGCGGCGTCGATGTGGA
>CAYWPB010000613.1:0-2128 GCA_964458725.1 uncultured Nevskia sp.
GGCGGCCGAGGGCGCGAAACAGCGCCTCCTCCAGGCTGTGCTCGACGCGCAGGATCGAGGTGGCCACGTCCATCCATGCGGCCGGGTCGGATGGCGGTTGCTCCAGGCGGCGCGCCTGATTGAGCAGGGCCTGCTGCGGCGCCGGCAGCCCGAGGGCGCCGAGCGTGTTGGCCAGGCGCTGCAGGCGTTCGCGGATGCCGGCGAGATCGGTGCCGCCGCCGGTGCGCACCGCCAGGTCGATGCCGTCCTTGACCTGGCTGAAGTCGCGGCCGATCTCGGCGTGGACGCGGCCGAGGATCGAGGTGTTGGGGCCGCGCAGGCGGCGGCGCAGCTCGTCCAGTTGCTCCAGGGCGGGCAGCAGCTCGTCGATGCGGCGGCTGGTGATCAACGCGTGCGAGCGGTCGGTCTGGCGGCTGGCGCGGGCGATGTGGAACAGCAGCTGCTGCGGCGTGTCGCCGACTTCGGCGCCGGCGGCGGCTTCGCCGGCGTCGGCCAGTTTCTTCAGGTGCTGGCCGGCGCGGCCGAACAGCCGCTTGAGGTCGAGTGAATCGAATTGCAGGTCGCTGCGCAGGCACTCGGCCAGCACCGCATAGCCGGCCCACATCTCGCGCAGGCTCGGCTCGCTGGCGTTGACGGCGATGGCGTCGGCGATCTTGCCCATGCGCGCCATCGCGGCATCCGTGTTCTGGCCGCGGAACCACTGCACGAAGGCGGTCTGGAACGTCGCCAGCTCGCGCCGCGCCATGGTCTGGCCGGCCACGCCGCCGCCGGCCGGGACTTCTCCGGCCTCGGCCGGACCGTCCTGCTGCGCGCGCAGCTGCGCCGCGAACAGCTCGGCCTCGGTCAGCAGCGGCTTGCCGCGCGCCAGGCGCAGCTCGTTGATGCCCGGCTGCAGCACCACGGCGCGGTCGTTCTCGCCATGGGCCAGCAGGTCGACGTAGTCGGACAGGTGCAGGGTGGCGCCGGTCAGGGCAGAGAACGGCTCCAGGTTCTGCTCCGGCGCGGTCTGGCGCAGCTCCTGCAGCAGCTGCAGCATCTCCTCGGCCAGGGCCGCTGCACCAAAGCACTGGATCATGCCGACTGTGCCGCGCACCAGGTGTAGCTCCTCGGCCGCCACCTCGAGGTGCTGCTGCTCCTCCGGCGACTCCAGGTACTGCTCCAGCGCGGCCCGGGCGCGGGTCAGGCTGAACTCGATCTCGTTCCGCACCCAGTGCAGGCCGTTGGCCATCTGTGGACGCTGTCCGACCATGGTTCTGCCTTTAAGCTCCGGCCACGGTGAAGGCTTGGCTCGCCGTCAGCTTGTACAGCGACAGCACCAGCCAGTTGCGACCCTCGCGGGCGAAGCCGCCGAGGAGATAAGGCTCCAGCTCGCCGCCGGTCCGCGCCAGCTCGTGGCGCTGGTCGGAGGGAGCGAACTGGCGATAACCCGCCACTTCGTCGACCAGCACGCCGGCCGGAACGCGCTCGGAATTGAACACCAGCACGCGCTGGTCGCGGTGCTCGGCCTGGCGCGGATGGCCCAGCATCTGGCCGAGGTCGGTCACCGGCAGCAGGTTGCCGCGCACATTGGCCACGCCCAGCAGCCAGGGCTTGCCACCCGGCACGCGGGTGACCTTGGGCATGGTGATCACTTCGCGCACGTCCTCGCGCGGCGCCACCAGCCAGTGCTCGCCGAGGCGGAAGCCGAGGCCGGTCCAGGACTGGGTCTGGCCGGCGGCGATGTCCAGGCGCGCCGCGCGCAGCCGGTTTTCCAGCGCA
Source organism: uncultured Nevskia sp. (assembly GCA_964458725.1). Lineage (GTDB taxonomy): Bacteria > Pseudomonadota > Gammaproteobacteria > Nevskiales > Nevskiaceae > Nevskia. Next base: position 1,759 of record CAYWPB010000613.1, read on the forward strand.
TAGAGCAGCTCGAACGGCTGCGCGGCGAGCGCCAGCAGGTCGCCGGCAATGACGGGATTAGGGGTGCTCATCTAGGGCGGCAGGGCGACCAGGCGGCGAGGCGGCGGCGTCAGCCGGCCTTCTTCCCGAGGTGGGCCCGCACGGCGCCGATCAGCTCATCCTTGGTGAACGGCTTGGTCAGGTACTCGTCGGAGCCGACGATGCGGCCGCGGGCGCGGTCGAACAGGCCATCCTTGGAGGACAGCATGATCACCGGCGTACGGGCGTAGCGCGCGTTGTTCTTGATCAGCGCGCAGGCCTGGTAGCCGTCCAGGCGCGGCATCATGATGTCGATGAAGATCAGGTCCGGCTCGTGGTCCGCCACCTTGGC
>CAYWPB010000614.1:0-2124 GCA_964458725.1 uncultured Nevskia sp.
CATCCGGGGGCCGGCGACCGCAAGTACGGCCGGGGAGACGAGCAGAAGACCCTGCGCGACAAGGGCCTGCGCCGCATGTTCCTGCACTCGCACTTCCTGCAGCTGCCGGCCGACGGCGAGTTCGCCAAGCTGACCCTGAGCGCGCCGATCACCGAGGAGCTGCGCGATTTCCTCTCTCGCCTGGGTCCGGGACGATAGTGCACATCCTGTGCAAGAACCGGTCATCCATGACCGGACTGTTCAAACAAGCAAATGCCCCGCTTTTCACTGCTTATCTTTGATTGGGACGGCACCCTGGCCGATTCGGCCGGCCACATCGTCAACTCGATGCAACAGGCGATCACCGCGCTGAACCTGCCGCAGCGCCCGGACCAGGTGATCCGCGAGCTGATCGGCCTGGGGCCGGTGGACGCGATGAGCCGGCTGTTTCCGGAGCTGGCGGTGGAGGAAGTGATGCGCCGGCTGGCCGAGCACCGCCGCAGCGCGCCGACCAACCTGGCGCCGGAAGCGCCGCTGTTCGGCGGTGCGCATGAGGCGCTGACCCGCCTGCGCGGCGAGGGCTACCTGCTCGCGGTGGCCACTGGCAAATACCGCATGGGCCTTAACCGCTCGTTCTCGGCGCACGCCTTCCTCAAGCCGATGTTCAGCGCCACCCGTTGCGCCGACGAGAGCGCCGACAAGCCCGACCCGCTGATGCTGCGCCAGATCCTCGACGAGACCGGGCTGAAGGCCGAACAAGCGCTGATGATCGGCGACACCGAGTTCGATATGAGCATGGCGCGTGCCCTGGACATGCCGGCGGTGGGCGTGAGCTGCGGCGTGCACGACGCCGGGCGCCTGTTGCGCGCCGGTGCCGCGGCGGTGCTGGAGAATGTCAGCGGCTTGCCGAACTGGCTGTCGCGGTCCTGAGTAGGGCGGCCCATGGCCGCCGACTCACTTTGAAGGTGCGGCGCAGCGGCGGCCAAGGGCCGCCCTACGGCACGGCAATCCCGGCCTGCCGCAGCAGGCCGCACAGCGCAACCAGCGGCAGGCCGACCAGCGCGGTCGGGTCCTGCGACTCGATCGCCGCGCACAGCGCGATACCCAGGCCTTCCGACTTGAAGCTGCCGGCGCAATCGAGGCTCGGCTCGGCCTCGACGTAGCGCTCGATCTGCGCAGCGTCCAGCTGGCGGAAGCGCACCGTGGTGAGATCGATCGCCTCGAAAACCTGTCCGCTGGCGCCGTGCACCAGGGCCAGCGCCGTGTGGAACTGCGCACTGCGGCCGGACAGCCGGTGCAGCTGTGCCACCGCCCGTTCGCGGCTGCCGGGCTTGCCCAGCAGTTCCTCGCCGCAGGCACAGACCTGGTCGGAGCCGATGACCCAGGTTTGGGGGTGGCGCGTCGCCACGGCTTGCGCCTTGGCCAGGGCCAGGCGCCGCGCCAAGACCGCCGGGGCCTCGCCCGGTTGCGGTGCCTCGTCGCTCCCCGGCGCCTCCTGGGTGAAGGGCAGCTGCAGACGGCGCAGCAGTTCGGCGCGGTAGCGGGAGGTGGAGGCGAGGATCAGCATAGGGGCGGATGATAGGATGAACCGCATGAAAGAAGGCATCCCCCAGCGAGTCAAGGCATCCGCCTCGGTGACTCGCGGCAGCATCTGGAGCGGTACCCTCCCCATCGCCAAACTGCCGCGTCTGGCCGCGGCTCTGATCGGCTCCGATGGGGGGCTGCGGGTCGAATTGCAGGCCGGTCGCGATACCGCTGGCGCTTCGATTCTCAAGGGCAGCATCGCCGGCGAGCTGGGCCTGATCTGCCAGAACTGCATGAAAGCCTTCGTCTGGCCGCTGCACACGGAGTTGGAACTGCGCCTGGTCAGCAGCGAGGCCGAGGAAAGGCGTCTGCTTCACGACTGCGAGCCCTTGCTGGTGGAGGATGACACCCTGCACCTGCACACCCTGGCCGAAGAGGAGGCGCTGCTGGCCCTGCCGATTGCCCCGCGCTGTGCCGCCTGCGCGGTGGAATAGGGCGGAAACCGGCGCCAAGTGCCTGAAGCGCCGGGGGATCAATAAAAGTTACAAATCGCGCGACATTTCAGACATTTCTGGTAGAATCCGCCCCCTTGTGGGTGTCTTTAGCCCTCCGGAGTCGAGT
>CAYWPB010000615.1:0-2117 GCA_964458725.1 uncultured Nevskia sp.
CGGCGGCACGAAGAAGCCGGGCGCGCTGGCCCAGGCGGCCTCGCGCGCCTGCCGCAACCGCACGCCGCGCTCCAGCCCGAGGCAGAACTGCGCCGCGTGGTGGCGGTGGAAGGCGGTGTCGAAGCCGGGGCCGAGCAGCAGCAGGCGGTCCGGCCACAGGTAGATCCGGAAAAGCGGAGTCATCCGTCCAATCTATCCCTTTTTGCGCAGCATCAGTTTGTTCAAGCGCACCGCGGCAGCGTCGCGCGAGCATGTGCCGCACTCGATCGGGAGGATTCCATGGCGGCGCTCCGGGCGGCTTTGCGGTACGGCACATTCCCGCTGTTCGCATTCGGCATCAATGCGCTGCTGATCGGCCTGATCGGCGCCGGCGCGCCGTACTGGCAACCGCTGCTGGTTCTGCTCGCGGCGATCGCCCTGATGTTCGGCATCGAGCGCATGATTCCCTGGCAGCCGCGCTGGAATCTCGCGCACGGCGACGCGCGGCGCGACCTGCTGCATGCCGCGATCAATACCGCGTTCAATCACCTCGGCGTGCTGCTGCTGCCGCTGCTCGCCGGCCTTGGGTTGTTCCGCGGGTTGTGGCCGCAGGCCTGGCCGTTCTGGGCGCAGGCGCTGCTGGCGATACTGGTCGCCGACCTTGGCATTTCCGCCGTGCATCACCTCAGCCACAAGTGGCGGCCGCTGTGGCGCTTCCACGCCGTGCATCACAGCGTGCGCCGCCTCTACGGCTTCAACGGCCTGATGAAGCACCCGCTGCACCAGTTGGCCGAGACGCTGGGCGGCGTGCTGCCGCTGCTACTGATCGGCATCCCGCCGGCGGTGGCGCTGGCACTGGTGTTCTGCGTCGCGGTGCAGCTGCTGTTGCAGCACGCCAACGCTGACTACCGCTCCGGTCCGCTCAAATACCTCTGCGCCAACGCCGAGGTGCACCGCTTTCACCACAGCAGCCGCGCCGGCGAGGGCGACGTCAACTTCGGCCTGTTCACCACGCTGTGGGATCACCTCGCCGGGACGTTCCATTACCGCGCCGGCGCGGCGCCGCGCGCCGCGGGCGAAGTGGGCCTCAGCGGCGGCGCGCCGTATCCGGACGGCTACGCCGCGCAGTTGCTGCGGCCGTTCCGCTAGCATGGGGCATGAGCGAACCCCTCATCGCCAGCCGTATGCCCTATGTCGCCGAGGTCGAGAAAGGCAGGACCTATCTGTGGTGCGCCTGCGGCCGCAGCGCCAGCCAGCCCTGGTGCGACGGTTCGCACGCCGGCTCCGGCATCGAGCCGGTGAGTTATACCGCGAAGTACAACGAGCGGGTCTGGTTCTGCGGCTGCAAGCGCAGCGGCCGCGCCCCGCTGTGCGACGGGCGGCATAACAAATTGCCGCCCGCGGGTAAGTCAGAGGCTTCCCTTAGCGCTGGATGATCACCGGTTGCGGCCGCGTCAGGTGCACCACCAGCCAGACCAGGCCGCCGACGAACAGCAGCGGCAGAACCAGGTGCAAGGCCAGCAGCAGGGCTACCGGCAGTAGCACCAGTCCCAGCACGCCCATCACCAGCAGGCCCACGCCGCCGACCACCAGGCCGACGAGGCCGCCGACGATCCAGAAGGTGAGGCGGAACATCAGCCACAGGGCGGCGAAGAGCAGCCAAAACCCGCCAAAGACCGCCAGCAGGCCCAGCATCAGCAACACAGCCATGGTGCGTACCTCTCTCCTTACCGGGTGACGCGGCCAGCCGAACAGCCGTCCGCCACACCCCTTGGATGCAATCTTGGGGGTGTCTGGATTAAGCTCAAGCAGCGCCTTGCAGCGCCCGGAGGGGTGTGCCCAGCGCATTGATTCGATTCACGAACCGGAGCCCGCCTCGGCGGCGTTCCGGCGCGCCTGGACACTTTGGCCGGCGGCAGCGGTCAAAGCGGGGCCCGGATTCAGCGGTTTGGCTGTGAAGTCATTCAATCAAATCAGGGAGATGCAAGAATGAAAATGAAGCCAGGAACCCTTGTCGTACAGGGTGGATTGGCCGCCGCCATGGTGCTGCTGCTTAGTGCCTGCGCCACCCCCGGAGAGTGCACGCCGGCGTCGACCGCGGAACAGACCCCGGCCGCCGAGTCGTCGGCCGACGCCGC
>CAYWPB010000616.1:0-2112 GCA_964458725.1 uncultured Nevskia sp.
TGATCTCGTCGGCCAGGATCAGGTTGTGGAACAGCGGACCGCGCTGGAACTGGAATACACCCTGCTCGGGCCGGTAGACGTCCGAGCCGGTGAGATCGGCCGGCAGCATGTCGGGTGTGAACTGCACGCGCTGGAAGTTGCCTTCCAGACCGTGCGCCAGGGCCTTGATGGCGCGGGTCTTGGCCAGGCCCGGGGGCCCCTCCACCAGCAAGTGGCCGTCCCCGAGCAGCGCCACCAGCAGACGCTCCACCAGGTTTTCCTGGCCGAGGATCTGCGAATTGAGGTAGCGGCGGAGGCCGTCGAACCCGGCGTGGGCGGTGTCTGATTTCTTGATTGTGTCCGGGGTACTGCGGTCTTCCATTCGACGGCTCTCGTGGCGCCTTGGATTGGCGGTGGGATAGAGATTCCAGCTCAAAAATAGTTCCCAGTCGAGCGGCTAGACTGTCATGGTGCAGCCAATGGCCCTGAGATCAGTCATGCCGACGGACTTCGATGCCGGAGCGGGATTCAAGGACGTTCTGTACCTCGGCGATCAGCGATACGCGCGTCTCCAGCACCTCGGTTGGCCATTTGATCATCGGTCGAACCAGGCGGCTTTGGCACGCGTAATGGGCTTCCTCCTGGTCCATCACGGTGATGACCTCGGCGGACCATTTCCGTGCCACGGATTCCCAAAAGGACGAGCCGGGCTCCAGGGCGCCCAGGTCGGCAGCCATCAGGTCCAGTTCCAGATAATCCGGTCCGAGCTCCTCGATCTCCTGCCAGAATCGCTCGAAGTCGCGATGGGCGTTGTGCCATTCCAGCGACAGCCGGAACAGGGCTGCGCGCTCCGCCGGAGTCCCGGCTTGCCCGAGGCGCCCGAGCAACTGCCGCAAAAGCGCATGGTCCTGGACCATCACCTTGGCCCAGCGCCGGTATTCCAGCTGGTCGTCGGACTTCATGGTCGGGCCATTCGCCGCAAGGAGCGGCGGCGGACGTCCAGGTCACGATGCCGAGGAGGGTAAGCACCGTGCTCCTGGGTGAGCCCGCCGCCGCCCGCTGCGAACTAATGCATCCGCGCCGGATGGTCGGCCGTCAAGCCTGCAGCGGGATGCGCCGCGCTGCGCGCCGCGCGTCCTTCGATTTGGGCAGGGTGACGGTCAGGACGCCATTGCGGAACGCCGCCTGGACCTTGTCCTGCTCCACCTCCGACGGCAGGGCCATGCGGCGCTCGAAGCGGCCGTAGTACCGCTCGCTCCACTGGCGGCGCCGGTCTTCGTGCTCGGCCTTCTTCTCGCCGCGCAGCGTCAGGGTATCGTCGGCCAGCAGGATCTCGATGTCCTTGTCCTCAACGCCGGGCAGCTCGGCCGTGACGACGTAGGCCTCGTCGGATTCCGCCAGGTCGACGTTGGGCCAGCCCCGCGAGGCCGACCATTCGGACGGGCCGAAGCCGCTCCAGACATGGTCGAACAGCCGGTTCACTTCCCGGTGCAGGGCCAGGAACGGATCGCGCTGGTCCTGTGCCAGAGTGGGTTCACGGGTCACTGCGAAGTCGCGGTTCCTCTTCCGCGGGATAAGGTCGGTGATACTCATGACTACCTCCTATGCCAATGCCTGTCATGAACACGACCGGTCCGCCGAGCGTGCGGCCCGTTGCAGGCCGGTCTCGAAGCCGATTTTAGTGATGGCGTTTCCGGTTTCAAGACCCCGGATATGTAGGCCAAGGCTCCCGCTCGCGGTGTGGAAAGACCATCCACACCGCGCGCCGTTGGCTTGCCCTCGGGGGCTACCGACGCGCAGCTCCACCCCGATGCGGACCTCTTGAAATTTTTGCGGGCGTCCCTAGCGTCGCCGCTGGCAGCGGCTGCAGCGGAGCGCTGACAGCCGTCGCATACCAGGGTTGTATGGACATTGTTTTCAAATCAAATTCTTAGAGGAGCTTCAACATGAAACTGCGTCCCCTCCGAGATCGGGTGATCGTGAAACGCCTGGAAGAGGAAAAGAAGTCCGCCGGCGGCATCATCATCCCTGACCAGGCGGCTGAAAAGCCCCTGAAAGCCGAAGTGATCGCGGTCGGTCCGGGCAAGATCACCGATGACGGCAAGCGCCAGGCCCCGGACGTGAAGGCCGGCG
>CAYWPB010000617.1:0-2088 GCA_964458725.1 uncultured Nevskia sp.
GGAGGGAGCCGACCTGGGTGGCGGTCGCCTGCCCAGCGGTGCGCCAGGTCTGCGGCAGCAGTTCGTCTACTGCCCCTGCCCGCTCGCTGCCGCGCCCCACTTGCGGCGCAGCGCCTCCAGGCTCGCCGCGCTCGCCGGCAGCCGCAGCCGCTGGCGGTGCGCCAGCACCGCGTTGCTCATCCGCACCAGGCGGCTGTGATGCGGATTCGCCAGCTGCGGCAACTGCAGCGAGCTGGCGGAGGGCGGCGGCGAGTGCGGTATCGGATTCATGTTGGTTCACCAGGGCTTGTGCGGCAGCGGGGTCGTGCCAGGCGAGCTGGGCCAGGGAGGCCACGGCCTCCTCCGGCACATCGTCGGGATGGGCACCGGCGCCGCCGGCCGCCACCGCCCGCTCGTCGGGCGTGAGCAGCGCGGCAGGCGGCGCGGAGGCTGGATGCGCGTCGGTCATGCGTTCACCTTGCATTGGGAAATGCGGCCTGCGAAAACGAAAAACCCCGCACAGGGCGGGGTTCGATGAGCTGCGCGGCGGGACTCAGTCCAGCTTTTGCAGGACGCCGAGCGCGTGGTGATACTTGCGGAGACGCTGCAGATCGGCGTCGCCGACCTGCTTGAGCCGACGCAGATCGAGGTTGTCGCTGAGGTCGGCGACCTTGACCTTCACCGCCAGCGGATTGGCGGCGACGCGCTGAATGAACACCTCGTAGCTTTCACCCTTGCGGCGGGTGAGACAGTCCACCGCGTCCACCACCGCGGCACTGAAACCTTCACGGCGCAGGCTGTCCAGCGTCAGCGCCGAGTCCTCCACCACGTCGTGCAGCAGCGCCACCATGCGCTCTTCCGGCCCTTCGAGCCGGAACATCAGGCGCAGCGGATGCAGCACGTAGGGCTCGCCGCCCTTGTCCTTCTGGCCGGCGTGGGCCTTGAGCATCAGCTGCAGCGCCTTGTCCAGGTCAGCCATGCGCAGTGTCCAGGCTGCGCACCAGATCCAGGGCTTCCACTTCCGATAGCTTCCTGATACCGATGTCGCGCTGCGCCGCTTCCCGCGTCCAGGCGCGGTCGTCCCCGATCCAGCCGGAGCCCGGCCGGTAATGCTCGGCCGGCCTGGCGCCGTTCCGATGGCAGCGCAGCAGCAGTTCGGGTCCACCGTTCTTCACATCCACGACATAGAAGAAGACCGCGGGCTGGCGCGCTTCCAGGCTGCGCGCCAGCTCCAGCGCTTCATCCTCGGTGACGTCGATCAGATCGAGCGCGCCATCCATCTCGGCCTGCGAAACGAAGCTGTCCTGGATCCAGCCGAGTCCTGGCCAGTACTCGTCAGGCCAGCGGCGGGAGTCGCGGTAGAACCTGTAGACGTTAGTGACGGGACCGCCATCCAGGGGTTCGATGGCGTAGTAATAGGTTTCCGGCTTCATCGCTTGGACCTCCCGCCAGAATCTTCCACGAGGTCGACGCCGGTGGGCATGGGCACCCGGCTTGAATTTATTCTCATTTGCTGGTCCAGCTTATCACGCCGCTCGCGGGGCGTGGAGGGAAGCCTGCGCTCCTCATAGAGGGGATGATTGACGTGCTGCTTCATGGCGTAGCTGTCGGCGGTGTGGAACTGCAGCTCGAAGACCTGGCCGTCGGCGGTGCGAAAGGTGGCGTTGACGCCCTTGTAAGCCGCGCCCGGGCGAAAGGTGTTGCGCACCCGCTCCCTGGTGAGGCCGGCGTCCTGCAGCTGGCCGAAGATGCGCTGCACGTCCTGGCCGAACGACTGGTCGGACAGGACCATGGTGTAGCGCAGGGCATCGTTGATACGCGCCGCCGCCGCGTCCGGCGACAGGCGCGGACCCGCGCCCTGCTCCATCTTGCGGGCCAGCGAGTCCTGCGACTTCAGGCGGTTGTCGAGCCCCTCCATCCGCGCGCCGTTCTTCGCCGCGATGTCCTGCAGCAGCGGCGTGGTGTTGCGCTCCGCCTCCCGGGCCTTGGCCAGCAGCGCGGCGGCCTGCGCCGACGCCGTGCCGGGCGGCGCCGTACCATGCGGTAGCGCCGGGTCACCCGTGTCGGCCGAAGGCTTCAGCCCCGGTCCTGGTATCGGCGCTTGCGGCT
>CAYWPB010000618.1:0-2087 GCA_964458725.1 uncultured Nevskia sp.
CGCCTCGAGGAAGTCCGGCCGCGCCAGGCAGTCGCCGTCGAGAAAGATCAGGTAGTCGCCGCGGCTGCGCAGCACCGCGCGGTTGCGCGACTCGGCAGCGCGGAAGCCGCGGTGCTCCTGCCAGGAGTGCTGCACCGGCACGCGCGCGGTTCTGGCGAAGGCCGCGACGATTTCGGCGGTGGCGGGGCCGGAGCCGTCGTCGGCGACGATGATCTCGAAATCGCGGTCGTCGAGCCGGTCCAGGCACTCGAGCACGCGCGCCAGCGCCTGCGGCCACTCGTAGGTGGTCACGATCAGCGAGATCAGGCCGGGTCGGTTCATCGGGCGTGCATTGTAGTATTTGTCAAAAGACCCTGATGCTATCCTAGGGCGAAACGAAACCCTCCCCGCAATGGCAGCCAGCAGCTCCGCTCCGCCCCCGCGCCAGCGGGTGATTGCGATCGAGCAATCCCTCAACCTCGGCGACGTCATTTCCTGCCTGCCGATGGCGGCGGAGCTCAAGCGCCGCTTCCCGCAGGATCGCGTGCTGTTCGTCGCCCGCTCCTACACGCGGCGGCTGATCGAGGCCTGCAGCCATGTCGACGGCTTCCTCGACGCCGAACAGGTATTGGCCGAGCCGCAGCTGCTGCGGCGCGAGGGCGTGGATGTGTTCCTCAGCCCCTACCTGCACGACGAGTACGGCCACGCCGCGCGCCAGGCCGGTGTGCGCATCCGCGTCGGCAACCTCCGGCGCCTGCGCACCCTGCGCTGGGCCAACCGCTTCATCTTCCAGGGCTCGAGCCGCAATCCGCGTCACCTGGCCAACCTCAATCTCAGCTACCTGCGGCCGCTGGGAATCGACGCGCGGCCGCAGCCGGAGGAGATGGGGAATCTGCTGGCGGTGCGCTGCCCCTGGCCGCCGCCGGCCGATAGCGCCGCCCTGCTCGACTCGGCGCGCTTCAACCTGGTGATCCATCCCAAATCGAACAAGCACGGCCGCGAGTGGCCGCCGCATTACTACGAAGCCTTGCTCGACCTGCTGCCGGCGGACCGCTACAAAGTCTTCTTCACCGGCGTCGAGCGCGAGCGCGAGGAGCTGCTGGCGCAGAGCCCGAATCTGCTGAGCCGTCCCAACGTCGTCGACCTGATGGGCCAGCTCGACCTCGGCCAGTTCCTGGCCTTCCTCGAACGCGCCGACGGCATGCTCGCCTCCGGCACCGGGCCGCTGCACATCGCCGGGGCCATGGGCATCCATACCCTGGGCCTGTTTCCCGGCCGGCACCTGATCAACGTCACGCGCTGGCGGCCGCTCGGCTACAAGGCCGAGGCGCTGTGGGTGCGCACCGAGTGCGACCCCGGCCCCGGGCGCTGCCCGCGCGACTACCAGGGGCAGGAGTGTCCCTGCATGACCGGGATCACCCCGGCGGCGGTGGCGCAGCGCATCCTCGCCTGGCGCGCCGGGCGCCCCGCGGCATGAAGATCCTGTTCTTCTCCCACGACGGCAAGCTCGGCGACGCCGTGGTCAACACCGCCTTCGTCGACGGCGTGAAGCAGCTCGACCCCGATGCCGAGCTGCATGCCCTGGTGTCCGACGTCACCGAAGGCTTCTGGCAGATGGACCGGCGCGTCGCCCGTGTCTGGCGCTACAAGAATCCGCCGCTGGGCGAGGCCCTGCGTACCTCGCTGGCGCTGCGCCGCGAGCGCTTCGACTACGTCGTCACCTGGAAGGAGCGCTTCAGCAGCGAAAAGACCAAGCTGATGCTGTGGCTGGCGGCGCCTGCGCGCGGCATCCTCTACGAGGAAGGGCGCGTGCCGGGCCAGACCGTGCACGCCGTCCGCAAGAGCGTCGAGTCGCTGCGCCTGATCTACGGCGCGCGGGTCGACGGCATTAAGGTGCGCTATCGCCTCGGCCTGGACCTCGATCCGCCGTCGAGCTTCGACGCCGAGCTGCCGCCCGGGCGGCCGGTGGTCCTGTTCAACATGTTCTCGGCCGAGCCGCCCAAGACCATCGACGTCGAGCACGGCGCGCGGGTGCTGGCCGGGCTCGCCGCGCTGGCGCCGCGGGCCAAGCTGTGCCTGAGCTGTGTCGACGCCACCGCGGACGCGGC
>CAYWPB010000619.1:0-2085 GCA_964458725.1 uncultured Nevskia sp.
GTAGTAGCCGTAGTAAGCGCCGCAGTAGTAGCACCAAGGGTAGGCGCCATACGGCCAGATGTCGTAGCTATCCCAATACGGATCCCAGCCGGGCGCGTAGCCATACCAGGGATAGGGGTACCAGGGGTAGGGCGGCGGATTGACCGGCTCGGTGGCGCAAGCTGTGGCCAGCAGCCCCAGGGACAGCGCCAGGGCGAACCGGCGGCCACGCCCAAGCATTTGTTTTTTCTTGGAAAGTGGTCGGGGATTCATCTCGGCTGGCCTCACGTGGTGGCGACGGCGCCTTTCATCACGCCCTCGTAGGCGCGCACCTCGACTGGCTGCCCGGGCCGCTGCGCCGCGCTGCCGGCGGCCAGGTGCTCGGCGATCCGTTCCACCGTGCTGTCGCCGTCCAGCAGATCGCAGCGGGCCTGCGGCAGCTCCAGCTCGAAGGCGCCTTCGTTGGCGCTATAGGCGAAGCGCAGGCGGCCATTGGCCTGCGCCACCAGGTCCTCGCGCGTGCCGAGGTAGATGTCGCGCCAGCGCTGCGCCCAGGCCGTTTCCAATGCCGTGTCGCGCGCGCCGCCGACGCGCACTTCCAGGCGCGAACGGTGGCCGTGGGCGATGCGCTGGCAGTAGCCGGCATGCTTCTTCAGGCCGTGGGTGTAGTGGTAGTAGGGGCCATCGATGCGCTCGTGGCGCAGGTTGAGGCGCACCGTGGCGACGTTGGGCGGCACCTCACGCGCCAGGATCGGCTGCAGGTGCCTGGCCAGGCTGGCGCTGTCGACCTGTTCGGCGTCGAGCAGGGTCAGGGCCTGCGGCGGGGCGTGATGCTCGATCAGGCCGGCGGCGCCGCGGAACTCGAGGCTGACCCGCGCCGTCGAACGCTGCAACGTCAGGCCCGGATGCCGCGCCGGGACCACCAGGGTGTGGTCGGCGCTGCTGTCGAGCGCGCGCTTCAGGCGCTTCTTCACCTCGCCGAAGTCGAGCAGCATCGACTGCTCGTCGAGGTCGCCGTCCAGCTCGATGTCCACGATCCAGCTCTCGCCGACCAGGCCGCGCTGCGCGTCGAGGAAGGCGCAGTCGATCACGGTCAGTTGTTCGACAAAAAGGCGGGTCATGGCAAGATGGGCGCAGTGAATAATTGGGAGGGCGAGGCGATGCGTGCGTGTGTGGCGAGCATTTTAACAGCGGGCCTGCTGGCGGCCCTGCCTGCCGGCGCCGACGTGGTCAATGCTGAGGCCGGCGGCTTCCAGATCAAGACCGCGCTGACCATCGCCGCGCCGCCCGCCAAGGTCTACGCCGCGCTGCTCAAGCCGGCCAAGTGGTGGAACGCGGAGCACACCTGGTCGGGCAACGCTGCCAACCTGACGATGAGCGCCAAGGCCGGCGGCTGCTTCTGCGAGAAGCTCGACGACGGCGGCAGCGTGCTGCACATGACCGTGATCTACGCTGCCCCGGGCAGCGAGCTGCGCCTCAGCGGCGCGCTCGGTCCGCTGCAGACCGAGGCCGCCCAGGGCGTGCTGACCATCAGCCTCGCCGCCAAGGACGAGGGTACCGAGCTGACCGAAACCTATACCGTCGGCGGCTATACCAAGGGTGGCTGGGTCGCCTGGGCGCCGGACGTGGATGCGGTGGTCAGCGAGCAGCTGACCCGCCTCAAGACCTACGTCGAGACCGGCAAGACGCCGTAGCGGGCTTTGCGGTTGGCGTTTGCCGGATAGTGTCGCTTGCCCTCACCCCGCCAGCCGCTCCGCGGCTGGTCCCCCTCTTCCCCCCGAGGGGAGAGGGACGGTAGCCGGCGGCTACGGCCGCCGATGGTCCCTCTGGGTTAAAATCGCGACCTTTCCGCGGTTTACGTTCAAGGTCCCCCATGTCTCCGGTTGTCACGCGCTTCGCCCCCAGCCCTACCGGCTACCTGCACATCGGTGGCGCGCGCACCGCGCTGTTCAGCTACCTGTATGCCAAGCGCCACGCCGGCAAGTACCTGCTGCGGATCGAGGACACCGACCTAGAGCGTTCGACCCAGGCGGCGGTGCAGGCGATCTTCGAGGGCCTGGACTGGCTCGGCCTGCCGTCGGATGGGGAGCCGGTGTTCCAGACCCA
>CAYWPB010000620.1:0-2081 GCA_964458725.1 uncultured Nevskia sp.
CCGGCGACAGCGCGGTGGACCAGGCGCCGGCGGCGTTGATCACCAGGCCAGCCTCGATCTCGCGGCCGTCGCCGTTGGCCATGTCGCGCAGCGCCACGCCGCGCACGCGACCGTCGGCGTTCTTCAGCACCTCGCCGACCCGCACGTAGTTGCGCGCCTGCGCACCGGCGGCCTGGGCCTCGAAGATCAGGCGCAGCACCAGGCGTGCGTCGTCGGTGCGCGCGTCGTCATAGGCCACGGCGCCGGCCAGGCCTTCGCTGCGCAGGCCCGGCTCCAGCGCCAGCGCCTGCTGCGCCGACAGCGAGCGCGAGCGCCAGCTGCCGCCCATCAGGTCGTAGATCGCCAGGCCCATGCGCATGGTGCTGCGGCCGGGGCTGGTGCCGCGGTACACCGGCATCAGGAAGGGCTGGCGCTCGACCAGCCCGGCCCGGCTGTGCAGCAGGCGGTTGCGTTCGCGCACCGACTCCAGGGTCAGGCGCCACTGCTTGTCCTTGAGATAGCGCAGGCCGCCGTGGACCAGCTTGGAGGAGGCGCAGGAGGTGCCGGAGGCGAAGTCGTTCTGCTCCACCAGCAGCACCGAGGCGCCGGTGCGCACCGCTTCGTGCAGGATGCCGGCGCCGGTGATGCCGCCGCCGATGATCACCAGGTCGTAACGGGCGGCCAGGCCCGCCAGGCTGGGACGTGCCGCCGCGGTCACGCGAACAGCTTCCCCGGATTCATCATGCCCTGCGGGTCGAATTCGCGGGCGATAGCGCGGATCAGGTCCATGCCCAGCGCGCCCTTCTCCGCTTCCAGGTAGGGCGCGTGGTCGACGCCGACGCCGTGCTGGTGGCTGATGGTGCCGCCGTTGGCGACGATGGCCTCGGACACGGCGCGCTTGAGGCGGGCCCAGCGCGCCAGGTTTTCCTCGTAGTCCGGCGCGGCACGGAAGACGAAGGTGGAGTAGATACTGCAACCCTGGCGGTAGACGTGCGACATGTGGGTGAAGGCATGCACCTTCTCGCCGCAGGCCTGCAGCGCGTCGCGCGCCGCCGTCTCGATGGCGTTCATGGTGGCGCTGGCGCGGTTCCAGTTGACCGCGGTCTCGCAGGTGTCGGCGGCATAGCCCGCGCGCCACAGCGCGTTGCGCAGGTAAGGACCGTAATAGCGCTTGGCCGCCCAGGCGTTGCCCATCACCTTGCCGGCGTGCACGCCGCGGCACAGCTTGGCCAGGCCCAGCGCCTCGCGGCGGGTGCGCAGCACCTCGCGGTTGAGGCCGGTGAAGCCGATCATCAGCATCACCGGCTTGAGGCCCGAGCCGCGCAGGCGCAGATAGCGCCGCAGCCAGGCGATGGCCTTCTCGTGGCCGGCCAGGTTGAGCTGGGTCTCGGTCTCCACCGCGTTGCTCAGCCGCAGCATCGACAGGGGAATATCGGCGTGGACCATCTGCCGCACCGCTTCCAGGCCCAGCTCCCAGGTCGGGAAGAACACCGCGTGGAAATCCTCGCGCTCCGGCAGGCGGCGCACGCGCAGGGTCGCCTCGGTCAGCAGGCCGATGCGGCCCTCCGAGCCGAGCACGCACTCGCGCAGGTCCGGGCCGGCACTGGACGCCGGGAAGCCGCCGACCAGCAGCTCGCCACGGGGCGTGGCCAGGCGGCCGGCGGCGAACAGGTTCTCGATGCGGCCGTAACGCAGCGACTGCTGGCCGCTGGAGCGCGCCGCAACCCAGCCGCCGACGGTGGAGTATTCGTAGGACTGCGGGAAGTGGCCGAGCAGGTAGCCGCGCTGCGCCAGCTGCGCCTCCACCTGCGGGCCCGGGGTGCCGGCGCCGAAGCGCGCCAGCAGCGAGGTCTCGTCGAGGTCGAGCAGCCGGTTCATGCGCTCCGCTTGATCTGGGCCGCGCCCGTCATGGGCCATGCGCTCGACGATGCCCGTGAGGACGAGATCGACCGCCTCGACGCCCTGCGCGGCGTGCTGCGCCAGCGAGTGGCTGAGGTTCAGGCTGTCCTTGGCGTTATGCTCGAGAATGGTCTGGCGCGAGTCCCAGGCCTTCCATCCGGCGATGCCGAAGGTCGCCAGGCTGGTGGCCAGCGCCAGGAGGC
>CAYWPB010000621.1:0-2078 GCA_964458725.1 uncultured Nevskia sp.
GAAGCGCTCGAGCCGCACATGTCGCGCGAGACGCTGGAATACCACTACGGCAAGCATCACAAAACTTATGTCGACACGGCCAATAAGCTGATCGTCGGGACCGAGTTCGAGAATGCCTCGCTGGAAGACGCGGTCAAGAAGTCCTCGGGCAAGCTGTTCAACAATGTCGCCCAGATCTGGAACCACACCTTCTTCTGGAACAGCCTGACGCCGAAGCAGGCCCCGCCGGGCAAGAAGCTGGCCGACGCCCTGGTCAAGCAGTTCGGCGGCATCGACGACTTCAAGAAGCTGTTCACCGAGACCGCCATCGGCACCTTCGGCTCCGGCTGGGCCTGGCTGGTGCAGAAGCCGGACGGCTCGCTGGCCGTGGTCAGCACCTCCAACGCCGCCACCCCGCTCACCACCGCCGACAAGCCGCTGCTGACCTGCGACGTGTGGGAACACGCCTACTACATCGACTACCGCAACGCCCGCGCCACCTACCTGGATCACTTCTGGAGCCTGGCCAACTGGGGTTTTGCGGAAAAGAACCTGGGCTGAAATTGCGGTAAGCTTTTCCGGGCCGCCCCTTGATGGGGCGGCCCTTTTGCTTTTTGGGGACAGAACCAGTGGCAAGGCATTTCCTGAAGCTGAGCGATCTTTCGGCCGCCGAGGCGCAGCGCATCGTGGCGCGCGCCACCGAGCTGAAAAAGACCCTGAAGCCGGAGCACCGCCCGCTGGCCGGGCGCAGCCTGGCGATGATCTTCGCCAAGAGCTCGACTCGTACCCGCGTCTCCTTCGAGGTGGGCATGCACAAGCTCGGTGGCCACGCCCTGATGCTGGCCACCTCGCAAACCCAGCTCGGCCGCGAGGAGCCGCTGTCGGACACGGCCAAGGTGCTGTCGCGCATGTGCGACGCGATCATGATCCGCAACGACTCGCAGGCCGACCAGGAGGAGCTGGCGCAGCATTCGCGCGTGCCGGTGATCAACGGCCTGTCCGAGCTGCACCACCCCTGCCAGCTGCTGGCCGACGTTCAGACCTGGATCGAGCACCGCGGCGACCCCAGGGGCAAGGTCGCGGTCTGGGTCGGCGACGGCAACAATGTCTGCAATTCCTGGATCGAAGCGGCGAAGCTCTACGGCTTCACCCTGCGCGCCAGCACCCCGCACCAGTACCGGCCCGATCCGGCGGTGCTGCAGTTTGCCGGCAAGTCAGTGCAACTGATCGACGACCCGGCCAAGGCCGTGG
Source organism: uncultured Nevskia sp. (assembly GCA_964458725.1). Taxonomy (GTDB): domain Bacteria; phylum Pseudomonadota; class Gammaproteobacteria; order Nevskiales; family Nevskiaceae; genus Nevskia. Next base: position 1,231 of record CAYWPB010000621.1, read on the forward strand.
CCGGCGCCGACCTGGTGGTGACCGACACCTGGACCAGCATGGGCCGCGAGGCCGAGCGCGCCGAGCGCATCCAGATCCTGGCGCCGTTCCAGGTCAACCGTGCCCTGATGGCCCTGGCCAAACCCGATGCGATCTTCCAGCACTGCCTGCCCTGCCATCGCGAGGAAGAAGTGACCGCCGAGGTGATCGACGGGCCGCAGAGCGTGGTATTCGACGAGGCGGAGAATCGTCTCTGGGCGCAGATGGCCCTTCTGGAGTTCCTGCTGACATGAGACGCCCGCCCTACCTGACACCCGACGACCTGCACGCCACCGTGCAGCACGCGCTGGCCGAGGACATCGGCAGCGGCGATGTCACCGCGCGCCTGGTGCCGGCGGAGCACAAGGCCAGCGCCCGCGTCATCGCGCGCGAGGCCGCCGTGATCTGCGGCCAGCCCTGGTTCGACGAAGTGTTTGCCCGCCTCGACCGCGGCATCGAAGTGCGCTGGGAAGTGGCGGAAGGCGCCGCGGTGAAAGCCGGGCAGCAGCTCTGCACCCTGCGCGGCCCGGCCCGCGCCGTGCTCACCGGCGAGCGCACCGCGCTGAACTTCCTGCAGGCCCTGTCCGGCACCGCCTCGGCGGTGCGCCAATATGTCGACGCGGTCGCCGGCACCGGAGCGAAGATCGTCGACACGCGCAAGACCCTGCCGGGCCTGCGCAACGCACAGAAATACGCCGTGGTGTTCGGCGGCGGCGTCAATCACCGCATCGGCCTCTACGACGGCATCCTGATCAAGGAAAACCACATCGCCGCCGCCGGCGGTATCCGCCAGGCCATCGCCAACGCCAAGGCCCTCAACGCCGGCGTGC
>CAYWPB010000622.1:0-2076 GCA_964458725.1 uncultured Nevskia sp.
CGATCGCCGCGGTGGACGACTACGACAACCGCGACCAGCTGTGGAAGGTGCAGGAGGCGCAGTTGCTGTCAGTGCCTTTCGTGCCGACCATCAGCGGCATCCCGGAAATCATCTACGACCTGCAGAGCGGCCGCTACTTCATCACCGCCCTGACCAACGAGGACAAGATCACCGACTTCAAGATCGACTTCAAGGACGACTACTTCTCGCCCAACAACCTCAACCACAAGTCGCAGACCAAGTGACCCGGACGTAGTCCGGGTCACCCCGGCGAAAGCCGGGGTCCAGGGGCCACGGAGCGCATCGCCGTGGCCCCTGGATACCGGCTTTCGCCGGTATGACGCATTTGCCTGGAGCAGCAAACAATGAAAACGACCACTCGGGGACTGGGCTTGCTGGCAGGCGCGATCCTCGCACTGAGCCTGCCTTCACTGGCCCAGCAACAGCAGGACGACAGCGACGACGTCGGCACCGATACCACCCTGGTGCCGGTACCGTCGCGGCCGGCGCCGCGGGCGGCAATGGCGCTGATGCTGGACATCGCCCACCCCGGCCCGAACTGGGTGGCGGTGGGGCAGCGCGGCAACATCCTCATCTCCACCGACGGCAGCAAGTGGCAGCAGGTGCCGGCGCCGGCGGACACCACCCTGACCCGAGTGCGTTTCCTCGATCCGAATCACGGCTGGGCCATCGGCTACGATGGCACTGTGCTCGGCACCGAGGACAGCGGGAAGACCTGGAAGCTGGAGCAGTTCGACGCCGCCTGGGGCAAGCCCTGGTTCGACGTGCTGTTCTTCGACGCCCAGAACGGCCTGCTGGCCGGCGCCAACGGCACCCTGAAGAAGACCGCGGACGGCGGCAAGACCTGGGACGCGGTCAACAGCGACGTGTTCGCCGACGGCCCAAATCTCTACAACCTGATCCCGCTGGGCGACGGCAGCCTGCTGATCGCCGGCGAGCGCGGCTTCCTGGCGCGCTCCACCGACAAGGGCGCGAGCTGGAACCAGCTCAAGTCCCCCTACACCGGGTCCTACTTCGGCGCGATTGCCACCGGCTCTTCCGGCGCGCTGATTTTCGGCCTGCGCGGCAACGCCTTCTATGCCGCCGACATCGCCAAGGCGGCGCCGCTCACCGCCAAGGAGCTGGAGGCGATGCGCGCCGCCGCCTCCAACGCCGAGGCCGCGGCCGGCGCCCAGAACCCGGTCAGCGAAGTGGCCGGCTGGGTCCACCTGAAGCACGACGATACCGAGCCGCTGTTCGGCGCCGCGGTCGACGATGGCGGCATCTACCTGGTGGGCCAGAACGGGCGCGTGATGCACGCCGACCTCGCCGGCGGCGCGCTGGAGCGCGTGCCGGTGCCCTCCGACATCAACATGAACGCGGCGCTCGCGGACGGCAAGACTCTGGTCACCGTGGGCACTTCGGGGATCAACCGCGTGAGCCTGCCTTAGGCGCAGGTTGCGACGGCAAGCGGCTCAACGCGCCTGAACGGCGCGGCGACTACAACGATTCACAGGAGCACGGCTCATGGCAGGCAAGGCGATCACCGGACCGGTAGCGGACGCGATTCTGCGCGCGGTCGAGCCAATCATCTACAAGCGGCGCCATCTCACCCACTTCATCCTGGTCCTGCTGACCCTGCTCTTCTTCGTGCAGACGATGCGCCTGGAGCCGGACGCGGGCTGGCTCAAGACGGTGCCGATGGATCACCCGTACATGCAGAAGTTCCGGCAGTACTACAAGGACTTCGGCGGCGCCAACACCGTGCTGGTGGCGCTGATCCAGGACCCGGACAAGGGCGAGATCTACAACCCGCAGTTCATGGATGCCCTGCAGCACGCCACCGACGACGTGTTCTTCCTCCCGGGAGCCGATCGGGCCCGGGTGATGTCGATCTTCACCCCGAACCTGCTCTACGTCGAGAACGTCGAGGGCGGCCTGGCCGGCTCGACCGTGATCCCCCACGATTACCAGCCGACGCCGGAAGTGCTGCAGAAGGTCAAGTCCAACGTCGCCAAGGCGCAGGCGATCGGCCGCTTCGTCACCAACGACCAGCGCGGCGCGCTGATCATGACC
>CAYWPB010000623.1:0-2070 GCA_964458725.1 uncultured Nevskia sp.
GGCCCGGCCGACCCGCCGCTGGCCGACCCGCGCGCCTTCGACAGCCCGCGCTATCTCGGCAACGCCTGGTCCTCGCCCGGCCTGTACTCGATCCGCCACGACGAGGATCTGCTGCTGATCGGCTCCGGCCTGACCGCGCTGGACTGGCTCGCCGCGCTGCAGACCGTCGGCCATCGCGGCCGCATCCACGTCGTCTCGCGCCGTGGCCTGCTGCCGCAGCTGCACCGCGCCGCCGCGCCGCAGCCGCTGTCCTTCAATCCGCAGGAGCTGCCGCCGCGGGTGCTGCCGCTGCTGCGTCGCGTGCGGGCCGAGATCGAAACGGTGGAGGCGCGCGGCGGCGACTGGCGCGCCGTGGTCGACGCGCTGCGCCCGCATACCCAGGCGCTGTGGCAGCGCCTGGCGCCGGCCGAGCAGCAGCGCTTCCTGCGCCATCTGCGGCCGTATTGGGAGATCCATCGCCATCGCGCCGCGCCGCGCATCGTCGAGAGCGTTTACGAGCTGCTGCGCAGCGGCCGGCTGCAGCTGATCGCTGGCCGCCTGCAGGGTTTCGAGGCACTTGACGGCGAGGTCGAGGCCAGCGTGCGCACGCGCCGCGGCCGCGAGCTGCAGCGGCTGCGGGTGCAGCGGGTGGTCAACTGCACCGGCCCGGAGAGCAACTACCGCCGGCTCAACCACCCGCTGATCGTCAGCCTGCGCGAGCGCGGCCTGATCCAGCCGGACACGCTCGGCCTGGGCCTGCTTACCGACGCGCGGGGCGCCCTGCTCGACCGCGACGGCCGGCCCTCGGACTGGCTGCACACTCTGGGACCGGCGCGCAAAGGCCAGCTGTGGGAGACCACGGCGGTGCCGGAGATCCGGGTGCAGGCCCAGGCGCTGGCGCGGCGCCTGCTGCAGCTGGAGGGCGCGGCCCGCCAGACCGCGCCGTCAGCAGAGGAACAGCCGCGGCAAAGCGTCTAGAGCGTAGCGGCCCCGACAGCGGGACTCAGTGTTTGACCTCTTTCAGGTCCAGTTCCTTGCCGCCCTCGTCGACCGTCTGCAGGCGCACGGTGAAGCCCCACAGGCGCGACAGGTGCTTCAGCACCTCGTCCGCCTCTTCGGTCAGCGGCCGCTTGCGGCACTGCAGGTGGCGCAGGGTCAGCGAGCGGTCGCCGCCCTGCTCGTAGCGGACCACCTGGATATCGGGCAGCTGCTGGTCGCGGTTGTACTGGGTGGCAAGCAGACGGCGCAGGCGCTTGAAGCCCTGCTCGTTGTGGATGGCGTCCACCGTCAGCTCGCTGTCTTCCTCATGGTCGGCCACCGCGAACAGGTGGAACTGGCGCATCAGGCGCGGCGACAGGAACTGGCCGATGAACGACTCGTCCTTGTAGTTGCGCATGGCGAAGTCCAGCACCTTGAGCCAGTCGCCGCCGGCGATGTCCGGGAACCAGGCGCGGTCCTCCTCGGTCGGCTCCTCGCAGATGCGCTTGAGGTCGGTCATCATGGCGAAGCCCAGGGCGTAGGGGTTGAGGCCGCCGTAACCGCGCTGGTCGAAGCCGCGCTGGGTGACGACGTTGGTGTGCGAGGCCAGCACCTCGAGCATGAAGCCGGCATCCACCAGGCCCTGGTCGAACAGGCGGTGCAGCAGGGTGTAGTGCCAGAAGGTGGCCCAACCCTCGTTCATCACCTTGGTCTGGCCCTGCGGATAGAAGTATTGCGCGGTCTTGCGCACGATGCGCACCAATTCGCGCTGCCAGGGTTCCAGTTTTGGTGCGTACTTCTCGATGAAGTAGAGCAGGTTTTCCTGCGGCTCGGCCGGGAAGCGCTCGCCGAGCTGATGGGTCTTGGCCTTGCCGTTCTGGCGCACCGGAACGGTGCGCCAGATCTCGTCGTAGCGGCTCCAGGCGTATTCCTCGCGTTCGCGCTGGCGGTCGCGCTCCTCGGCCACCGACAGCGGCGTCGGATGGCGGTAGCGGTCGACGCCGTGGCTCATCAGGGCGTGGCAGGAGTCCAGGGTTTCCTCCACCCGCTCGTGGCCATAGCGCTCCTCGCACTCCATCACGTAGTTCCGCGCGAACACCATGTAGTCGATGA
>CAYWPB010000624.1:0-2067 GCA_964458725.1 uncultured Nevskia sp.
CGAACACTCGGGAGGAGAACATGGACGCTCTTGCCACTGTGTCAGCCGAAGTGGATTTCGGCCGCGTCGCCACCGACTACGTCCGCCACCGCCACGGCTTTCCGCCCTCCCTGTTCGAGCGCCTGCGCGACCGCGGCATCGGCATCCCGGGCCAGCGCGTGCTCGACCTGGGCACCGGCACCGGCTCGCTGGCGCGCGGCTTCGCCCGCGCCAGCGCCGTGGTCACCGGCCTGGATATCTCGCCGCTGCTGCTGGAGCAGGCGCGGGCGCTGGACCGCGCCGAGGACCTGCACATCGACTATCGCGTGGCGCGGGCCGAGGCCACCGGCTTTGCCGATGCGCAGTTCGACCTGGTCAGCGCCGGGCAATGCTGGCATTGGTTCGAGCGGCCGCGCGCGGCGGCGGAGGTGCGGCGCCTGCTGCACCCGGGTGGCCGGGCGCTGATCGCCCATTTCGATTGGCTGCCCCTGCTCGGCAACGTGGTGGCGGCAACCGAGGCGCTGATCCTCAAGCACAACCCGTCCTGGCACCTGGCCGGCGGCACCGGCATCCACCCGCGCTGGTTCGCCGACCTGGCCCAGGCCGGCTTCGGCGAACTGGAATCCTTCTCCTACGACGAGACGGTGCTGTACACGCGCGAGGCCTGGCGCGGCCGCATCCGCGCCAGCGCCGGGGTGGCGGCGAGCCTGACACCGGAGCGCGTGGCGCTGTTCGACGCCGAGCACGGCGCGATGCTGGAGCGCGAGTTCCCGCAGGACCCGCTGCGGGTGCCGCACCGGGTGTTCGCGCTGATCGGGGTAAGAAGCTGAAAAAGCGCCTTACGCGAAGACGCGAAGAAAAACTTTTGACCGCTTCTCTTGGTTGTCTTGCGTCTTTGCGTAAGACTGCTTTTGCCTTTAAGGCAGCTTCACTTCCGAGAAATCCCGCGCCTGCGGATGCGCCGGAAACGACCTGGCCTTGTCGTCGCGGATCAGCTGGCAGGTGTGCAGGCCGGCGGCGCGCGCGGCGTCCAGCTCCTCGCCGACGTCAGACAGGAACAGCACCGCCTCGCCCGGCAGCGCCAGCTCCTTGAGGATGGCGCGGTAGGAAGCTTCCTCGCGCTTGCCGCCGATGCGCGTATCGAAGTAGCCGGAGAACAGCGGCGTCAGGTCGCCGGCATCGGAGTGGCCGAAGATCAGCTGCTGCGCTTCGACCGAGCCAGAGGAGTAGATGTAGAGGCGCTTGCCGGCGCTGTGCCACTGGCGCAGGTAGACCGGGGTATCGGGGTAGACGTGACCTTTCAGCTCGCTCGCGGCGTAGCCCTGGGCCCAGATCATCCCCTGCAGCGCTTTCAGCGGCGTGATCTTGCGGTCCTCGTCGATCCAGCGCTCCAGCACGTCGGCGGCGGTCTCCACCGTCAGCGGATGACCCTCGAGCCGCGCCGTCTCCTCCAGCTGCGCCACCACCGCCGCGTCGCCGGCATGGGCGCGCAGGAACTCGCGCAGGTGGGCGCGGGCGTAGGGGAAGAGGGACTGGTGCACGAAGTCGATCGACGACGTGGTGCCTTCAATGTCGGTGACGATGGCTTGGATCATGGCGAGCCGATTCACAAGTGACACGTCATTCCGGCGAAAGCGGGAATCCACAATCCTGCCGGGCGGCGGGGCGAGCCCGGCATGGATTCCCGCTTTCGCGGGAATGACGAGGGAAAATTTCAGGATTCGCACCCTAGCGCGAATCCGGCTCCTTGAAAACACAACGGCCGCCTTGCGGCGGCCGTTGCTCTGCTGCAAGACGCCTCAGGCGGCCTGCTGCAGGTGGTAATGCGGCTCTTCCAGGCGCGGGAAGCGGTCGGCGATCTTGTCGCCGGTGTAGTTCGCCACCCAGCCTTCGGGGGTGGTGAACAGGCGGATGCACTTGAAGTGCGGCGCCGGGCCCATGTCGAACCAGTGGCGCACCATCGAAGGCACCGAGATCAGGTCGCCCTTGCTGCACAGCACGCCATGGATGCGGCCGCCTTCGCGAATGTAGAACAGCGCCTCGCCGTCGACGAAGAAGCGCACCTCGAACTCGTCGTGGGTGTGCTCG
>CAYWPB010000625.1:0-2066 GCA_964458725.1 uncultured Nevskia sp.
CGCATCGGCTTCGTCTTCGGCAAGATCGGCATCGTGCCGGAAGCCTGCTCGAGCTGGTTCCTGCCGCGCATCGTCGGCATCGCGCAGGCGCTGGAGTGGACCTACAGCGCCGACATCCTCGACGCCGAGGAAGCGAAGCGCGGCGGCCTGGTCAAGGCGGTGCTGCCGCCGGAGCAGCTGCTGACGGAGGCCTACAAGCTCGCGCACCGCATCATCGACAACCGCTCGCCGGTGTCGATCGCGCTGACGCGGCAGATGATGTACCGCAACACCGCGCAGCCGCACCCGCTCGAGGCGCACAAGATCGATTCGCTGGCGGTGTATTACACCAGCCTCGAGGACGGCAAGGAGGGCGTGAAATCCTTCCTCGAGAAGCGCGCGCCGCAGTACCGCGGCAAGGCTTCGGCGATGCCGCCGTTCTACGGCGAGTGGATTGCCGAGTCGAACAAGACTTAAGCGCTGGCGAAATAGTCGCGCATCGCCGCCGCCACGGCGGCGATGTCCGCCGCGCTGACGTCGAGGTGCGTCACCAGGCGCGAGCCGTACAGCGCCTGGATCAGGATGCCGCGCTGCTTCAGGTGGACTTCCAGCGGTGCGCAATGCGCCGGCGGGATATTCAGAAACACCATGTTGGTGGCCTGCCCGGTGACCTGCAGCGGCGGGATTTCCGAGAGCAGTTGCGCCAGGCGCTCGGCGTTGGCGTGGTCCTGCTCCAGGCGCGCGACGTTGTGCTCCAGTGCATACAGGCATGCCGCGGCGAGCACCCCGGACTGGCGCATGCCGCCGCCCAGCACCTTGCGCCAGCGGTGGGCGCGCTCGACCACGGCCCTGCTGCCGGCCAGCACCGACCCGACCGGAGCGCCCAGGCCCTTGGAGAAGCACAGCGAGACGCTGTCGAAGCCGGCGCAGATCTCGTGCAGCGGCCGGCCCGAGGCGACGGCGGCGTTGAAGGCGCGGGCGCCGTCGAGATGGGTGGCGAGGCCGCGGCTGCGCGCCAGCGCGATGGCTTGCGGCACGTAAGCGGCGGGCAGCACGCGACCGTGCCAGGTGTTTTCCAGAGCCAGCAGGCGGGTGCGGGCGAAGTGGGCGTCGGCCGGCTTGATCGCGGCGGCAATCTTGTCCAGCGGCAGGCTGCCGTCGGGTTCCTGCTCGATCGGCTGCGGCTGGATGCTGCCGAGCACCGCGGCTCCGCCGCCCTCGTGGCGGTAGGTGTGGGCCAGCTGGCCGACCAGGTATTCGTCGCCGCGCTCGCAATGCGCCATCAGCGCTGCGAGATTGCTCTGCGTGCCGCTGGGGAAGAACAGCCCGGCTTCCTTGCCGGCGTGCCCGGCCACCACCGCCTGCAGGCGCGCCACGGTGGGATCATCGCCCCAGACGTCGTCGCCGACCTCGGCCGCGCTCATCGCGGCGAGCATGGCGGGCGAGGGGCGCGTGACGGTGTCGCTGCGCAGGTCGATCATGGGAATGCTGCGATTCTCGGAAAAGCGGGATGGCGCACTCTACGCCAGATACTCAGTCGTCGCGCCCCATGGCGAGGGTGTGGCCGTCGCTGGCGCAGACATAGGCTTCGGGGCCGCGGCCGGCGGTGGCTTGCAGCGGCGTGCCGATGACGTGCCAGACACCGTCGCTGAGGGTGGCAAGATAGGGCTCGAAGCGCGCCACGCTGGCCGGGCTGTAGACGACGCGCCAGGAAGCTTGCCGGTAGACCGAGTGCCAGGCCGAGCGCGCCCGGGTGACGGCCTTGAAAGGGTTGTCCACCAGCGGCGCCCGCCCGGGCGCCAGGACCCTGCAGTGGATCGGCCATTCGCCGGCGGCAGCGGGCGCCGCCACGGCCAGCATCAGCAGGGCCAGGGTCTTCATGCGGCGGCAGCATAGCGCACCTGAGCCGTTCGTCATCGCGGCGGCACCGCCGGGCCGCAACCGACTGGTGCCCTGGAAAATCGGGCCGATGCTCACTCCAGGCACCACACAACGTCGCCGCTGCAAAGGGAGCACGTCATGAATCCAGGCATCCGCATCCTCGTCGCCCTCGGATGGGAAGCGCGAGTGGCCGACGTCGTCGTGGT
>CAYWPB010000626.1:0-2065 GCA_964458725.1 uncultured Nevskia sp.
AGTCCTGGCGCGCCACGTTGAGGATGTTGGCGCCGATGATGTCCGCCACCTCGGTCAGGATGGCGGTCAGGCGCTCGGCGTTGTAAGCCTCGTCGATGTACTCGATGTATTCCTGCTGATGCTGGGTGCTGCGCGCATAGCAGATATCGTAGATGTTGAAGCTCAGCGTCTTGGTCAGGTTATTGAAACCGAGCAGCTTGAGCTTCGGGTTATTGGTGGGCTTGGTCAACGCAGGCATCTCCAGAAATGACAAAACCGCGACGCCCGGGGCCGCGGAAACGCGCATTATCCAACCAAACAGTCGCGAATGCGAGCCAAGGACGCCGGGGCGGCGTTGGCGGGAATTAGGCCCGCCGAAGTTGAAGCTGTCGTGACAGGTGCGGCTGTGGGCGGCGCCGGTACTCAGGCGGTTTCGACCAACTCATAGCCATGGGTGACCGGGCAGGCCTTCTGCAGCATGATCGAGGCCGAGCAGTATTTCTCTGCCGACAGTTCCACCGCGCGCTTGACCTGATTTTCCGACAGGCCCTTGCCGCTGACGATGAACTGCAGGTGGATGCTGGTGAAGACCTTGGGATCGGTCTCGGCACGGGTGCCGGAAACTTTGACCTCGACGTTGGCCACCGGCTGGCGCGCCTTCTTCAGGATATGGACGATGTCCACCGCCGAGCATGACCCGACCGAAAGCAGCATCAGTTCCATTGGCCGGGGGCCCAGGTTGCGGCCGCCGATGTCGGCCGGCCCGTCCACCACGATGGCGTGGCCGCTGCCGGTCTCGGCGATGAATGCCGCATTTTCGATCCACTTCACCCGCGCTTCCATTGCTGCTCCTGATCAGGGTAAAACGGCCGTAAGGGGCCGGATTTGTGATATTTTCCGTCACTATAAGGTCTGAAGCAGCCCGAAAGCTTTGGCCGCCTCGACAAAAATCAAGGGGTAGGACGTGCTCGACAAACCAGTCGTTCAGGCTTTCGTGGCGATGGCGCACAAGCGCAGCTATCCCCCGAAGCACACCATAGTCCACGCCGGCAGTGTGCCGCAGACGCTGTACCTGATCCTGGAAGGCTCGGTCAGCGTGCTGGTGGAAGATAGCAACGGCCGCGAAATGGTCCTGGCCTATCTCAACCCGGGCGAATTCTTCGGCGAGATGTGCCTGTTCCCGGAACAGCAGACCCGCACCGCCATCGTCCGCACCCGCAACCCCACCCTGGTGGCGGAAGTCGGCTACCAGGCCTTCCGCAACTTCAACCGCGAACATCCGGACATCATGTTCGAAGTGGCCGGCCAGCTCGCCACCCGCCTGCGCGACACCAGCCGCCGTCTGCGCGACCTGACCTTCCTCGACGTCGCCGGCCGCCTCGCCCGCACCCTGCTCGACCTGACCCAGCAGCCCGACGCCAAGAGCCACGCCAAGGGCGTCATGGTGCGCATCAGCCGCCAGGAGCTGGCGCGCATCGTCGGCTGTTCGCGCGAGATGGCCGGCCGCGTGCTGAAGAAGCTGGAGGAGGACGGCCTCGTCTCCACCCAGGGCCGCAGCATCCTGGTCGCCAGCGCCGGCAAGCTGGCGGACTACAAAGGCGAGGGTTAAACCCCGATCAGGGCCTGCAGCGCCGTTCCCGGACTCGGCTGCCGCATCAGCGATTCGCCGATCAGGAAGCGACTGACGCCGCCGCGGCGCATCCGTGCCACGTCGTCGCGGCTGAAGATGCCGCTCTCCGTCACTATCTCGTAGCCGGAAGGGATCAGCGGAAGCAGGTCCAAGGTGGTTTCCAGCCGGGTTTCGAGGTGCGCAGGTTGCGGTTGTTGATGCCCAGCAGCACCGGGCGCGGCAGATCGAGCTTCAGCACCGCCTCCAGTTCGGCGCGGTCGTGCACTTCCACCAACACGTCCATGCCCAGGGAACGGGCCAGCAGCCCCAGCTCCTTCAGCGCCGCCGGGGCCAGCGCGGCGGCGATCAGCAGCACGCAGTCGGCACCGATGGCGCGCGCCTCCAGCACCTGCAGCGGGTCGATCAGGCAATCCTTGCCGATCACCGGCAGCTTGCAGGCCGCGCGGGCCCGCCGGC
>CAYWPB010000627.1:0-2062 GCA_964458725.1 uncultured Nevskia sp.
GAGGGCCGATCGCGGCCGGATCCCCGGGGCATTGGGCCTTGCCGAAGCTGTGGCCGCCGGCGATCAGCGCGACGGTTTCCTCGTCGTTCATCGCCATGCGGGCGAAGGTCTCGCGGATATCGCGCGCCGCCGCGACCGGGTCCGGGTTGCCGTTCGGACCTTCCGGATTCACATAGATCAGGCCCATCTGCACCGCGCCGAGCGGATTTTCCAGATTGCGGCCGCTGTCGGTGCGGCTGACTTCCTGACCGTGCTTTTGCTCGTCGGCAGTGATGACGCCCTGGTCTTCGTCGTTGCCGGCCGCGCCCTTGCCGTAGCGGACGTCGCCGCCGAGCCAGGTCCTTTCATTGCCCCAGTAGACGTCCTGGTCCGGCTCCCAGGTATCCTCGCGGCCGCCGGCGAAGCCGAAGGTCTTGAAGCCCATCGACTCCAGCGCGACGTTGCCGGTGAGGATCATCAGGTCGGCCCAGGAAATCTTGCGGCCGTACTTCTGCTTGATCGGCCACAGCAGCCGGCGCGCCTTGTCCAGGCTGACGTTATCGGGCCAGCTGTTGAGCGGCGCGAAGCGCTGCATGCCGTAGCCGGCGCCGCCGCGGCCGTCGGCGACGCGGTAGGTGCCGGCGCTGTGCCAGGCCATGCGGATGAAGAAGCCGCCGTAGTGGCCGAAGTCGGCCGGCCACCAGTCCTGCGAGTCGGTCATCAGGACGTGCAGGTCCTTGATCACCGCATCGAGGTCGAGGCTCTTGAACGCCGTGGCGTAGTCGAAGCCCGGTTCCATCGGATCGGACTTGGACGAATTCTGGTGCAGCACCTTCAGGTCGAGCTGGTTCGGCCACCAGCCGGCATTGGTCTGGGCGCCGGCCAGGGAATGTTTGCGATCGCCCGCGAACGGGCATTTGGATTCGTCGGCTGACATGGGTTCCTCCGCTGCTTGTTGGAGTTGGGGGCACTCGGAACAACGGTAACGGTTGCGCGCCTGCCGGGGAAATTGTCCTTCTGCAATACGTCGATAGATTACGCCTATATAACGCCCGTTCCTTGCACCTGACCGATGAACGCGAAACGCGGCACGCGGCGCCCCTCATGCTCGACCGTCTCGTTCCACACCGACAGCCGCCTCGTCGACATCGGCAGCCCCTCGCGTTCGTACAAGCGGACGTAGACCACCACCACTTCATTGGTCTCGTCCTCCCGCGCCAGTCCGAGCGCGAGGTAGTCGCGTCCCTTGAAGTGCCGCCAGATTCCGGGGGTGAATGACATCGTGGTGCTCGTGCGCTGCGGGACCATTCCCGGTTCGCAGCATATCCGGCCACGGCCATCCGCGGCCGGGCTTGAAGCGGCGCCGGCTGCCGCCATTCTTCCGGAATGCCCTACGACACTCCGCCCAGCCTGCTGGCCCAGCTCTCGGACGAACTGCGCGGCGTGGTGGCGCGGGTCGCGCCCTCGATCCTCAGCATCGGCCATGCGCGCGGCCAGGGCTCCGGCTTCGTGCTGACGCCGGACGGCCTGCTGGTGACCAACAACCATGTCGTCGCCGGCGCGCGCGGCCCGGTCGTCGCCGGCCTGGCCGACGGCCGCAGCGCCAATGCCAGCCTGATCGGCACCGACCCGGCGACCGATCTCGCCGTGTTGCAGGTGCCGCTGTCGGACCTGGCGCCGCTCGCCCTGCTGTCGGCCGAGCAGATCGCCATCGGCCAGCTGGTCATCGCCATCGGCAACCCGCTGCGCTTCGAGCGCTCGGTCAGCCTGGGCGTGGTCAGTGCCGTGGACCGCGCCCTGCCGTCGGCCGAAGGCGGCCTGCTCGAAGGCCTGATCCAGACCGACGCCGCGATCAACCCCGGCAACTCCGGCGGCCCGCTGGTCGACGTGCGCGGCGCCGTGGTCGGCACCAACACCGCGATGATCCCGCGCGCCCAGGGCCTGGGCTTCGCCGTGCCGGCGCAGACCGCGTCCTGGGTCGCCGCCACTCTGATCCGCGATGGCCGCGTGCAACGGCCCTGGTTCGGGATGTCGGCGCGCGGCGTCGAGCTGCCCGGCGCGATCGCCGGCGCGGTGGCGCAGC
>CAYWPB010000628.1:0-2061 GCA_964458725.1 uncultured Nevskia sp.
CGCGGGTGCGGCGCCTTCCGCCTCGACCTGGAGTTCGCACTCGCCTTCCACCCAGGCGAAGACTTCGAGCACGTCGGCGCGCGCGCGTGGGGTGCGCAGGCGCAAGTTCCAGGCCAGCAGGCAGGATTCGGGATCGCAGGCGGCGAAGTCCGGCTGGGCCGGCAGCTCGCACTGCGTTTCGAGCCGGCCGAGGGCGGCCAGCTCGCGCAGGATCAACAGCGGATCGTTGCCGCTGCGGAACAGTTCCGGATGCGGCGCGAAACGGATGCGGAAGCAGGTCTCGCCCGCCGCAACCGGCGCGGCGACGGGCGCGGCCGCGGCCGCGGCGGGAGTCTGTTGCAGCTGCGCCTCCACCTCCGCCTGCACGGCCGCCACCGCGGCGCTGTCCAGCGGCGTGCCGTCGCGGGCCGCGGTCAGCAGCAGGCGCAGCGCGTCGGTGGCTTTCAGGAGCAGGTCGACCAGCGGCGCCGTGACGGCGCGCTTGCCGCCGCGCAATTCGTCGAGCAGGGTCTCGACATGATGGGTGTAGGCCGCCACGGCGGCGAATCCGAAAGTGCCGGCGCCGCCCTTGATCGAATGCGCGGCGCGGAACACGGCGTGCAGCGCCTCGCTGCCGCCGCTGTCCAGGCGCAGCAGCTCGCGCTCCATCAGCTCCAGGCCTTCGAAGCTTTCCTCGAAGAAGCTGCGGTGAAAGCGGGCCAGATCGATGCTCACGGCCGCTTATCCGAGTACGCGCTTGACGGTGCTGAGCAGCTGCTCCGGGTTGAACGGCTTGACCAGCCAGCCGGTGGCACCGGCGGCCTTGCCCTCCTGCTTCTTCTCCGGACCGGATTCGGTGGTGAGCATCAGCAGGGGGGTGAACTTGTAGTCCGGCAGGGCACGCAGTGCGCGCACCAGCGAGATGCCATCCATGTTCGGCATGTTGACGTCGGCCAGCACCAGCCTGAAGCGCTCCTGCTGCGCCATGCCCAGCGCGACCTGGCCGTCCGGTGCCTCGGCCACTTCGAACCCGGCCGAGGCCAGGGTGAAGGCCACCATCTGGCGCATCGAGGGTGAATCGTCCACCGCCAGCACCCGCGTCACGCCGCACCGCCCTGCGCGATGCGCAGCAGGCTTGACGTGCCGAGCAGCTCGGCGGCGGAGCGCAAGGTGGCGGAGGGCCGGGCGAACTCGACCTCGCGGCCTTCGGCGCGGCGGTCGCGGCAGAACAGGCAGAACAATTGAAGAGCGGCGGTGTGGACTCGCTCGACCTCGTCGGCCTCGAGCACCACGGTGCCGGGCTGCATCAGCAGCGGCTGCAGGTCGGCCTTGAGCGCAGCGACGGATTCGATTCCGAGCTGGACGGGCAGGCGCAGGGCAGCGCCGCTGCCGAAACCCGATTCAGTATTTTGCATGGCGGTTCCCCTTGGCACTCCCCCCTAGCGGCCTGCAGGGACCGGGGCTTTAGGGATGTCCTACGCGGCAGCGATGAGCGGAGCAGAACGGGGGTGCGAGCGGTGTCGGCGCGCCCGTTCAGGCGGCGGCTGCGCGTTGCGCCAGCTGGTCGGCGTCGAGCAGGGTCAGCAGCAGCTCGCCGCGGCGCACGATGCCGCGTACCAGCGTGTCCGGCTCGCGGCCGTGGATCGGCGGCGCCGGCTTGATCGCCTTTTCGGCGACGCTGCACACCTCGGTCACGCTGTCGACGCGCAGGCCCAGGGTATCCGCGCCGGAATCGGCCACCACCACCGTGCGGGAACCGGCGCTGCCGCCCGCTGCGAAGCCCAGGCACAGCGCCGGGTCGACCACGGTGACGATGCGGCCGCGCAGATTGATCACGCCCAGCACCGCACGCGGCGCGCCGGGCACCGGCTCGATCTCGGCGGACACCAGCACTTCCTGCACCTTGCAGATGTCCAGCGCGTAGCTCTGCCCGCACAGCCGGAAGCCGACCCAGCGACCGACTACCCCGTCGTCGCGACGGCCGAAGCTGGGGCCGGTCATGACTGGCCCGCCGTGGCCGCGGTCCCGGCTGTCGCCGGCGGGCTTGCCACACGAGGCGGGCCGTGAGATGCGCTCTCGCCA
>CAYWPB010000629.1:0-2055 GCA_964458725.1 uncultured Nevskia sp.
GACTGGATCAAGGCGCGGCCCATGCGGCCGGCGGCGCCGAGGATGGCAACTCGGGTCATTGGAATGGTGGCGACGGGAAACCCGGCGCCATTATAGGGCCGCCGCGGCTACTGCTTGAGGTGTTCCTCGAAGAACTGCCTGGCCTTGTCGAGCCAGGAGCTGGTCTGGGGGCTGTGCTTTTTCTCGCCGAGCGACTCGCCCAGCTCGCGCAGCAGCTCCTTCTGTCGCTTGGTCAGGTGGATCGGGGTTTCCACCACCACGTTGCACAGCAGGTCGCCAGTGGGGCCGCCGCGCACTGGCTTGACCCCCAGGCCGCGCAGGCGGAAGGTCTTGCCGCTCTGCGTCGATTCGCTGATCTTGAGGGTGGCCTTGCCGTTCAGGGTCGGCACTTCCAGCTCGCCGCCGAGGGCGGCGGTGACGATGCTCACCGGCACCGTGCAATAAAGGTCGGCGCCATCGCGCTCGAACAGCTCGTGCGGCTTGACCTGCACCTGCACGTACAGATCGCCTGGCGGCGCGTTGCGCTCGCCCGGCTCACCCTCGCCGCTGAGGCGGATGCGGTCGCCGGTATCGACGCCGGGCGGAATCTTCACCTCCAGCGTCTTCTCGCTGCGCAGCTTGCCGGCGCCGCGGCAGCTCTTGCATGGGTCGGTGACGGCGCTGCCGCGACCGCGGCAGGCCGGACAGGTCTGCTGCAGCACGAAGAAGCCCTGCTGCACCCGCACCTGCCCCGCGCCACGACAGGTGCCGCACTCGCGCGCCGGCTTGCCGTCGGCGGTGCCGTGGCCGTGGCAGGCCTCGCAGTCGTTGACGGTGGGGATGCGGATGGTCTCGGCGGTGCCGAACACCGCCTGCTCCAGGGTCAGCTCCATGGTGTAGCGCAGGTCGGCACCGCGGCGCGGGCCGCTGCGGCCGCCGCCGAAGATATCGGAGAACACATCGCCGAAGATGTCGGCGAAGCCGGCGCCAAAACCGGCCGCGCCCGGCCCGCCGCCACGCTGCAGTCCCTCGTGGCCGAAGCGGTTGTAGACCTCGCGCTTCTGCGGGTCGGTGAGGACCTCGTAGGCCTCGTTGGCCTCTTTGAACTGCTCTTCGGCGGTGTGATCGCCGGGGTTGCGATCCGGGTGGTACTTCATGGCCAGCTTGCGATAAGCCTTCTTCAGCTCGTCGTCGCCGGCGTCCTTGGAGACCCCCAGGATTTCGTAGTAGTCGCGTTTTGACACCCGTACCGCTCCCCTGTCACTTCCAGAAACGCGAAAGCGGGCGCAAGTTCCGCGCCCGCTTCCGTGTCATGCCCTTACTTCTTGTCCTTGACTTCGGTGAATTCGGCGTCCACCACGTCGTCCTTCGGCGCCGAGGCGCCGGCCGTCGCGCCGGCACCCTCGCCGCCCTGCGGCTGGGCCTTGGCGTAAGCGCGCTCGGCCAGCTTGGCCGAGGCCTGCGCCAGGGCTTCGGTCTTGGCGGTGATGGCGTCCTTGTCGTCGGTCTTGAGCACGGCGCGCAGGTCGGCGATGGCGGACTCGATGGTCTTCTTCTCGTCCTCCTGCACCTCGGCGGCGAGATCCTTCAGGGACTTCTCCACCTGGTGCACGATCTGCTCGCCCTGGTTGCGGGCGGTGATCAGCTCGTTGAACTTGCGGTCCTCGTCGGCATGGGCCTCGGCGTCCTTGACCATGCGCTTGATCTCGTCCTCGGTCAGGCCGGAGTTGGCTTTGACCACGATGGACTGCGACTTGCCGGTGGCCTTGTCCTTGGCGCTGACGTTGAGGATGCCGTTGGCGTCGATGTCGAAGGTCACCTCGATCTGCGGCACACCGCGCGGCGCCGCCGGGATGTCGGACAGGTCGAACTTGCCCAGCGACTTGTTGGCGCTGGCGATCTCGCGCTCGCCCTGCAGCACGTGCACCGTCACCGCAGCCTGGTTGTCGTCGGCGGTGGTGAAGGTCTCGGATTTGCGGGTTGGGATGGTGGTGTTCTTCTCGATCAGCTTGGTCATCTTGCCGCCCAGGGTCTCGATGCCCAGCGACAGCGGGGTGACGTCGAGCAGCAGCACGT
>CAYWPB010000630.1:0-2048 GCA_964458725.1 uncultured Nevskia sp.
GGTGCAGCGCCGCCTTGCCCGCGCCATAGGCCCCCCAGCGTGGATAGGGATTGATCGCGGCATCGCTGGAGATGTTCAGCATCACCGCGCCGCGACCTTCGCGCGCGGAGGCGGCCAGCGCCCCGAGCAGGGCCTTGCCGAGGCGGAACGGCCCCAGCAGGTTGGTGGCCAGGGCCTGCTCCAGCGCCTCGCAGTCGGTGTCCGCCAGCAAGGCCAGCGGCACCGGCCCCAGAGCCGAGGCGTTGTTGACCAGCAGATCGAGGCCGCCGAGGCCACCCCCGATCTGCAGGGCGATGCGGTGAATGGCGTTCTTGTCGGCGACGTTGCCGACAATGCCCAGCGCGCCGGTGGCGGCCGCCACTTCCTCGACCCGCTCACGCTCGCGCGCCACGAAGGCCACCTGCGCGCCGCGCGCGCGCAGCTCGCGCACCAGCGCCAGGCCCAGGCCGGAAGTGCCGCCGGTGACGGCGGCGCGCAGGCCCGCGAAGCGCTGTTCCAGTTCAATCTCGTTTTGCATCTGCTGCCTCCTTGATTCGATGGAGGCATGCTAGGGACTGCGCCGCGCCGCTCCCATTGCCTTGTCCAACAGGATGGCGGAAAGTCGGCGGAATGGACGAACCGGAACAGGTCGCCGCGCATCTTTCCCGCAACCTCATCTCGCTGCGCCACGTGCGCGGCCTGACCCAGGGCGCGCTGGCCAAGGCCGCCGGCGTGCCGCGTTCCACCGTCGCCAACCTCGAGTCCGGCGCCGGCAATCCTTCGCTGGCGGTGCTGCTCAAGGTGGCCGGCGCGCTGGGCGTGCCGCTCGACGAGCTGCTGGCCTCACCGCGCGCCAAGGTGCGCAAGTGGAACGGCGCCGAGATCGGCACCACCAGCCGTGGCCAGGGCGTGAGCCAGCGGCCGCTGGTGCCCGA
Organism: uncultured Nevskia sp.; assembly: GCA_964458725.1. Lineage (GTDB taxonomy): Bacteria > Pseudomonadota > Gammaproteobacteria > Nevskiales > Nevskiaceae > Nevskia. The sequence goes on from CAYWPB010000630.1 coordinate 915, forward strand.
GCCGGTGCCCGACGAGATCCTGACCCTGATGGACTTCGCCCCCGCCGGCCTGATGCGCGGCACCCCGCACCTGCCGGGTACGCGCGAGTATTTCACCTGCCTCAGCGGGCGGGTGACGATCTTCGTCGCGGGAGACCGCTACGACCTGGCGCCGGGCGACGTGGTGGCGTTTCCGGGCAACCTGCCGCACTCGTACCAGAATCCGGATGAGCAGAAGGCAGCGCGAGGGGTGTCGGCGGTGGTGCTGGCAAGGGTGGGGGTTTAGACGCGCGCCAACCCCCAGGCTTCGTCATTCCCGCGAAAGCGGGAATCCAGGAAGACAGCCGGCGGCGCACGCTGAGAGGTCGCTGGATTCCCGCTTTCGCGGGAATGACGATGGGATAAGGGGGAGGCGAAGAAGGTCTTGCCTGTGCGCGGGCCCTTAACTCCAACCCTCTCCCCACATTCGTGGGGAGAGGGAGAAAAGCTAGCCCCAGGGCGCTACGCGCACCTTCCCCTGATCCTCCGGCTTCACCCGGCGCAGGAAGTACGGCACCTTGTCCTTCACCAGCAGTGGGTTGCTGCTGGTGGCGCACTTGTCGTCGTTGGGATCGGCGAACTGCTGCACGTCCTGGTCGATCCACTGCTGTACCAGGCTGGCGGCTTCGGTCTGGGTCACGGTGCGGGAGATCGGAGGCATGCGGATGCCGGGCTGCATCGAGGCCAGGCGGGCGGCGAGGATCGACTGGGCCGAGGCGCCGGGCTGGATGTCGTAGTTGCCGACGCTGGCGGCGATGCCGGCGGCGATCGGCGGCTTGCAGATGCCATGGCCCTCGTCCATCGGCTCGTTGAACGAATCCAGCGACAGGCCCGAGTTCTGCGCGTTGCCGGCGGGGTTGTGGCAGTGCATGCAGTTGACCTCGAGGAAGGCGCGCACGCGCTGGTGCACGTCGGCCGCCGAGTTGGCGGTCTGGCCGGTGTCGCCCGGCACGTTCCACTTCGGCAGGCGCTCCAGGTGCGAGGGATCGTCCGGCAGGTCGACCATGCCCTGCGACTTGAGGTAGGCCAGCTGGTTCATGCTGACGCCGCCGAAAGTATTATCGCGGTTGAGGTTGCGCACCTTGGGGCCGATCGGCGGCGAGCCGGGCTCGAGAT
>CAYWPB010000631.1:0-2047 GCA_964458725.1 uncultured Nevskia sp.
GTGGGGTCGGTCCTGGAACTCCGCTCCCCCTACGCCCCGCCCCCCACCGAAGGCTTCGTCAGCGCGTGGACCGGGGGCATCGACGCCCACGTGTTCGAGCGGTTTGCCGGCGCGGGGGTTCCTGCCGAAAAGGTTTCGTTCCCGCGCGACACCTATACCTTCAACTATCCGGGCCCGCCGGCGGAGTTCGTCGCCGCCTTCCGGCAGTACTACGGGCCGACCATGAACGCGTTCGAGGCCGCGGAAAAGAATGGCCGGGCGGCGGAGCTGCAGCAGGAGCTGGAGGCCCTCTTCACCCGCCAGAACCGCAGCCCCAACGCCACGTCCATTCCGGCCACCTTCCTGCGCGTGACCGTGGCCGTTTGAAGGGAAGCCGCCGGCCGCGGCTCAATACATGGCGTGCTCGCGCAGCAGCGCGAGCAGCGCGGCGATCTGGAATGCCACGGCCGTCGCCATCGCAATGCACTCGAACCAGGACACCAGCCGGGTTCGCATCAGTGCGTCTCTGTTCATAAGCTGCCCTCAAGTAGGCCGCATGGCTGGCGGCATGCCGGTGGCGGACCTCGGTGTCCTGGCGGGGGCGGCTCTGCCCAGTGGCTCGCCCTATAAGGCAGCAAGCGACATGCCAGCAGATCGTTCGCACATCACGGGAATAAGACACAAACCTGGCACGGTGCTTGCTGGATTGATTCCAGTGCGCATCTAAGGCGCACGTTCCACAAGTGGATCGGGCAAAGGGGCCCGATCCTGCGGACAGCGACGTCCACGTTACTGGCAGAGCAGCCAGCGACGTGGACGTTTTTTTTTGCTCCGCGAAAACCGCAGGGAATTCGCGGCAGCAACGACATACTTATAGGAGCTCAGGAAATGAAAAGGTCAAGAGGGAGCAGGCTGGCACTGAAGCGCGGCCTCGCATGGCTGGGGATCGGTCTCGGTTTCGTCGGCGGCGCCGCGCAGGCCGGGATTCTCGATTTCTACAACGACGGCAAGGTGCTGGCCACGCCCGGCGTCAGCATGACCGATGGCGCCGGCGGTGGCGGTATCACGCCGTGGGCGGTGATCACCGGCTACGAAACCCGCGACGGCATCAACGCCAATGTCCACTACACCTACGTCAACCTGCCGAACTACAGCCTCAACTCCCTCGGCGCCGCCGTCGGCTTCTATGACCGGGTGGAACTGTCGTACGCCTACGACATCCTGCCCACCGGCAGCACCTTCAACACCATTGGCCTGGTCAGCAACGCGGTCGGCGGCCTGCTCGACAGCCCCACCCTCGGGCCGGTGCTGAACGGCCTGGGCCTGAACAAGGGCAACCAGCTGGCAGGCGGGGTCGAGCCTTGGAACACCACCATCAAGATGCACGTGGTCGGCGCCAAGGTACGCCTGATCGGTGAAGCGATCTACGACTCCGACAACCTGATCCCGCAGGTGTCGGTCGGCGGCTTCTACAAGTGGAACCAGAACAAGGTGCTGCTGGAGACACTGCAGGCCGGCAAGTCCAAGGACTGGGAGGCCTATGTCAGCGCTACCAAGATCTTCTTTCCGCTCAGCACGCTGGTCAATGTCACCGCCCGCTACACCGGCGCCAACCAGACCGGTCTGACCGGCTTCGGCGGCCCCGATGGCGACCACAAGAAAGTCCGCATGGAGGCCTCGCTGGCCTATCTGCTGAAGAAGGACACCGCCATCGGCGTGGAATTCCAGCAGCACGGCCACAATCAGGACGGACGCAACGTCACCCTGGGCGGCGGCGTGGACCTGACCCAGCTGCTCAACAACCCGACCTTGTCACCGGTACTGAAGGGTTTGGGCGTGGACAACGCCCTGGGCAACACCCTGACGCAGAAGGAGAGCAACTGGTACGACGCGTTCGTTGCGTTCTTCCCGAGCAAGAACCTGTCGATCACCATGGCCATGGCCTACCTCGGCGACATCACTTTCACGCCGAATCAGACCGGCTTCTACATCTCGATGCAGGCTGCGTTCTGAAGGCCGGCCTGAACCAATGCAAGGAGACAAGCAATGAAACTGACCGATTCGAGCC
>CAYWPB010000632.1:0-2044 GCA_964458725.1 uncultured Nevskia sp.
TTGATGATCTCCTCCATCACGCCTTCGCGCAGCTGCTTGAGCTTGACGGTCGGATCGTGCTGGGTGGAGAGCACCACCGCATCGACGCCAACGGCTTCGCCATCACGATAGCGCAGGGTGACCTGGGACTTGGCGTCCGGGCGCAGCCAGGGCAGCTTGGACTTCTTGGCCTTGCGCACCTTGGCCTGCTGCTCGACCAGGCGGTGCGAGTAGTAGATCGGGGCCGGCATCAGCTCGGCGGTCTCGTCGCAGGCGTAGCCGAACATCAGGCCCTGGTCGCCGGCACCCTGTTCCTCGGGGCTCTTGCGGTCGACGCCCATGTTGATGTCGGGCGACTGCTTGCCGATGATGTTGAGGATGCCGCAGGTGGCGCCGTCGAAGCCGACGTAGGAGCTGTCGTAACCGATGTCGGTGATGACCTTGCGCACCAGCTGTTCCAGGTCGACCCAGGCGGTGGTGGTGACCTCGCCGGCGACGACGGCTACGCCGGTCTTCACCAGGGTCTCGCAGGCCACGCGGGCGCGCTTGTCCTGGCTCAGGATGGCGTCGAGCACCGCATCGGAGATCTGGTCGGCGACCTTGTCCGGGTGGCCTTCGGACACGGACTCGGACGTAAACAGGTATTCGCTCACTGGGTCAAACCTCATCATCTGTTTATACGGATAGGCGGATTAGTTTAAGGCAAAAAGCCCGGCCTTGCGCAGCCGCCGATGTTGCGCCGGCCCGGCTGGCTTTCTGCATCGCGACGGCTACAATGCGCTACGGCATATTGCAGGTCCGTGTACGCAATCGGGGTATCGGACCAGCGGCATAACGACGTGAAAGGGAGCTTCAATGGCAGTGACGCCATCCACCATGCCCGTCCTGGGCATGTCCGCACCGGCCTTCGAGCTGTTCGACACCCTCACCGAGCAGCCGCGCTGCCTCGAGCACCTCAAGGGTGTCCGGGCCACGGTGGTGATGTTTCTCAGCAACCACTGCCCCTACGTGCGCCACCTCCAGGAAGCCCTGGTCAAGCTGGCGCTGGACTACCGCGCCAAGGGCGTGGGTTTCATCGCCGTGTGCAGCAGCGACGCCGAGACCTATCCGGAGGATTCACCCGACCGCATGCGCGTGGTGGGGCAGCGCCTCGGCTTCCCCTTCCCCTACCTGCACGACGAGACCCAGGCGGTGGCGCGTGCCTACGAGGCCGCCTGCACGCCGGATTTCTTCGTCTTCGATGCGGACCTGCGTCTGGCCTACCGCGGCCAGTTCGACGATTCCCGCCCCGGCAACACCGCGCCGGTCAGCGGCCGCGACCTGCGCGTGGCGCTGAACGCGCTGCTTGCCGGCACGCCGGTCGGCGCCGAGCAGAAACCCAGCAGCGGCGGCGCCATCAAGTGGCGCGAGGACTGGCTGCCGGGCAGCGAGGCCCAGGCGGCGCTGATGCGCGAGCAGCGCCTGGCCGCCAGCATCCGTTAAACACGGCACCTACGCTCAGGCGCGGATCAGCGTGCCGATGCCCTCGTCGGTGAACAGCTCCAGCAGCACGGCGTGCTGCAAGCGGCCGTCGATGATGACCGAGCTCTTCACCCCCGAGCGCACGGCGTCGAGCGCGCAGGCGACCTTCGGCAGCATGCCGCCGTAGACGGTGCCGTCGGCGATCAGCGCTTCCACCTGGGCCACGGTCAGGCCGGTCAGCACCCGGTTGTCCTTGTCCATCAGGCCCTGCACGTTGGTCAGCAGCATCAGCTTCTCGGCCTGCAGCACGCTGGCCAGCTTGCCCGCGACAAGGTCGGCGTTGATGTTGTAGGCCTCGCCCTGGGCGCCGACGCCGATCGGCGCGATCACCGGGATGAAGCCGCCATTTTCGAGGTTGTCGATGACCCGCGGATCGATGCTCTCGACTTCGCCGACCTGGCCGATGTCCTGGTTCTTGACCAGTAGCTTGCGAGCGCGGATCAGGCCGCCGTCCTTGCCGGTGAGGCCGACGGCGCGGCCGCCCTGCTTGGCGATGGCGTTGACCACCGCCTTGTTGACCAGGCCGCCGAGCATCATCTCGACC
>CAYWPB010000633.1:0-2041 GCA_964458725.1 uncultured Nevskia sp.
GGCGTGCGGTCCGTGACCTCGTCGCCCGTTACGCACTCGGTGTTCCCCTTCACGGTCAACGAACTGGCGGAGGTCCGAATCGCCGTCCGCCGCGAGGATGCCGATGCGGCACGTCGGATCATCGACAGCCACCGGACCAGCCCGTCGACCAACCGTGTTGTCAGGATTCGCGACGAGTTCGAGGACCTGGAGCGCGCCATCGACTACCGGTTCAGGGATCGCGGGCTGCTCGAGCACGCGCTCACGCACACCTCGCGGGCGCACGAAGACGTGAGTGGGGGCGTCTTCGACAACGAATCACTCGAGTTCCTGGGTGATGCCGTGCTCGGCTTCGTCGTGGCCGACATCCTGTTTCATGAGTTCCAGTCGTTCAACGAAGGGCAGAAGTCGAAAATCAAGGCGTCGCTCGTGTCGGCACCGACACTCGCGCGGCTGGCGGAAGGCTTGCGCCTGGGTGACCACCCGCTGCTCGGGCGCGGTGAGTGGAAGGACCGCGGGCCGCGTAAACAGGGCCGGCTGGCCCACGGGTCCGCCCAGGATGGGGGGGCCGCCGGGGTGGCGGTGAACGGGGCCACCGGTGTGCCCTACGCAACGGCGATGCCGTTCCACCCGGTGCAGACTCTGCCCCGCAGCCGCCTGTGCCTGCCGCAGGGCGGCCACCCGGCCGAGCTGAAGCGGCTCGCCGCCGGCGCCCTGCTGTTGTTCGAGCCGGCCGCGGTGGCGATGCTGCCGCGCCTGCTGGAATTCCTCGGCGAGAGCGACGACGGCGGCCGCGCGCTCGGTGCCGGCGCCACCGCCGATCGCCGCCAGCTGTTCGAGCTGCTGGCGCGGATGCTGCCGCGCGCCGACGGGCCGCAGGTGCTGCTGGTGGAGGACCTGCACTTCGCCGATCCCGGCAGCGAGGCCTTCCTGGAAATGCTCGCCGCGCAGGTGGCGGACACGCCGACCCTGCTGCTGCTCAACTACCGGCCCGATTACCCAGCCGCCTGGCTCGGCGAGCAGCCACATCAGGCGATCCGCATCAACGCGCTGGACCACACGCAGATCGAGGCGGTGGCGGCCGACCTGCTCGGCGCCCACCCCAGCGTGGCGGCGCTGCCGCGCGAGCTGAGCCAGCGCGGCGGCGGCAACCCGTTCTACATCGAGGAAGCGGTGCAGGCCCTGCACGAGACCGGCCACCTGCAGGGCGCGCACGGCGCCTACGCCCTGGCCCGCGCCATCGAGCAGTGGCCGATCCCGGATACGGTTCACGCCCTGGTGGCGGCGCGTGTCGACCGCCTCGCCGAAGCCGACAAGAACCTGCTGCAGGCCGCCGCGATCATCGGCCTGGAATTCCCGCAGCAGGTGCTGGCGCGGCTGGCCGAGCTGCCGCCGGCGCAGACCGCCGACGGCCTCAAGACCCTGCACGGCCGCGGCTTCGTCCAGCCCAAGGCGGACTGCGTCGGCGTCTATACCTTCAGCCACCCGCTGAGCCAGGACGTGGTCTACCGCGCCCAGCTCGAGACGCGACGCAGTGCCGCGCACCGACGCCTGGCCGAACTGCTGGAGGAAGACCATCCACCCACCGCGCCGCCGGACGAGGCCGCCGCCTGGATCGCCCACCACTGGCGCCGCGCCGGCGAGTGGGAGCGCGCCGCGGAGTGGAACCTGCGCTCCGCCAGCTGGTCCTCGGCCCACGGCGCCAACGCCTCGCTGGCGCAGTTCCGCTTCGCCCAGAAGAACCTGGACAAGGTGCCGCGCAGCCCGTCCTCGGACCGCCTGCGGGTGCAGACCCTGGCCGGCCTGGTGCGGATGGCGCAGTTCACCGATGTCCCGCCGCAGGAAGTGGAGTGCGCCTACAAGCAGGCGCGGATGCTGGCCGAGGCCAACCACGACACCGCCGCGCTGGCCGAGCTGCTGATCTCCTACAGCGCCGAGCAACTGCACCGCGGCGACGCGCGCGAGGCGGTGCGGATCAGCGGCGAGGCGATCAAGCTGGCGGTGGACAGCGGCGCGCGCGAGCTGATCAACCGCTTCCGCCTGCAGTTCCTGGTGGTGCACG
>CAYWPB010000634.1:0-2029 GCA_964458725.1 uncultured Nevskia sp.
TGGTGCTGTTGGCGACCTTGGGCGCGGGTTTGGTGCTGGGGCGGTTGACCTTGATGCCGGCCTCGGTGATGAAGGCGGTGCTGATGATGAAGAAGATCAACAGGTTCAGGAAGAAGTCGAGCATCGGCGCCAGGTCGATGTGCACTTCCTCCTGCTGATGCGTATGGCGGCGGATTTTCATCGGCTCACTCCGGCAGCAGCAAGTCCGGCAGCCGTTCCGACTCGGCGCGCACCCGTGCGCTCAGCTGCACCGAGAAGAACAGCCCGAGCAGGCTCACCATCAGCCCGGCCAGGGTCGCGATCATGGCGTGCGACACGCCGTAGGCCATGGCGCGCACGTCGGACTGGCCGGCGGCGGTCATGGCGTCGAACACCTCCAGCATGCCCGTGACGGTGCCGAGCAGGCCCAGCAGCGGCGCCAGCGGCACCATCACGCGAATCAGCGGCAGGGTCGCGCTCATCCCCACCTTCAGCTCGGAGATCAGCTGCTCGCGGATGCGATGGGCGGTCCAGGAACGCCGCTCGGCACGGGCCGTCCACTGCGCCAGCCGCTGCCGCAGCTCGACCGGATGGATGCGGGCGAAATACCAGTAGCGCTCCAGGATCAGCGTCCACATCGCCAGCGCGGCGAGCAGGATCCACTTCAGCACCCAGCCGCCGAGGTGGAAGAAATCTCCCACCGATTCGAACGGCGCGGCGAAGCCGGCAGCGAGCGCATCAATGAAGCTAGCGACCATGCTGCTGCTCCAGCCGCTCCGCCAGCATGCCGGCGCTCTGTTCGTCCAGGATCTGCACCAGCACCCGCGAGCGCGCCGCCAACACGCTGTTGATGAACAGGATCGGGATGGCGATGATCAGGCCCAGAACGGTGCTGATCATGGCCTGGGAGATGCCTCCGGCCATCACCTTGGGGTCGCCGGCACCGATCTCGGTGATGACCTGGAAAGTGATGATCATGCCGGTGACGGTACCGAGCAGGCCGAGCAGCGGCCCGGCCGCCACCACCATCCGCAGAAACGGCTGGAACCGCTCCAGCTTCGGCGTCTCGCGCAGCACCGCCTCGGAGATGCGCGTCTCCAGCACCTCCGGATCGTGGGTCGCGGTGTCGTCCTTGAGGCAGGACAGCACCCGGCCCAGCGGGTTGTCGGCGCTGGGCGCGCCGATGTTGCGCAGCTGGCGGTCGATCTTGCGACCGACCAGCATCAGGTACCAGAGCTGGAACAGGGCCAGCGCCGCGCCGACCACGCCGACCACGATGATGACGTAGCCGACGATGCCACCCTGGCCGATGCGCTCGCCCAGCGAGGGCCGCTGCGCCGCCAGTTTCAGCAGCACGCCGTGGCTCGGGTCCACCGGCACCGGCGCCCAGCCGCCGGCCGACTCGAAGGACTTCGCCAAACCGGTGTCGAGCGTCTGCCGCTCCGCCACCTGCAGGCGCGGGCCCTGCTGCACCACCAGGTAGCGGCCTCCGGCGAAGGCGACGAAGGAGCCGACGCGCGTCACCTGCATGCGCGAGGACTCGCCGTCGGTGCCGATCACGTCGGCCTCGAAGCGCGCCACCTTGCCGTTCTCGGTGATCTCCTGCTGCAGGGTGAACCAGAAGTCCTCCAGCTGCTTCGGGCTCGGCATGGTGTTGGCATCGGCCAGGGTCTCGAGCAGCTTGAGGCGTTCCGGGAACTGCGCGCTGACATAGGACTCGGCGGCGCCGTTGCGGAACTGCGTCGCCGCCTCGCGCACCGCGGCATAGGCCTGGCCGAGATCGCCGGCCTGGGTCTGCAGCTGGCTCTTCAACTCGGCGATGGCCTTCTGGTTGGTGTCGTAGCGGACGCGGATCGCATCGGCCTTGCCTTGCGCCGCCTTCTGCTCGGCTTCGGCCTGGGCCAGCTGCGCCTGCTGGTCGGCGCGGTTGCGCAGGAATTTCTGGATGCGCTCCTGGTCGATGCGCGCGTTCTGCTGCGCCGAGTCGCGGATCTGCTTGAGCAGCTCGTCGGTGCCCGCCGCCTGTGCCGGCGGCGCCAGCGAGTCGAGC
>CAYWPB010000635.1:0-2028 GCA_964458725.1 uncultured Nevskia sp.
GGCCGGCGCCAGGCCGACCAGCGCCGCCAGAGCGCCGTCGGCGCAGCTCGCCAAGGGCACGGGGCACATGCGCGGCGGCCCGTCGGCGGCGCCGGTCAGCGCCATCAGTCCGGAGCCGGCCCAGGCGATGGCGGGGTGCTCATGTGGCGCTGCCACGGGCGAAGCCGGCGCAAGCTCCAGAGCACGCAACAAGGCGTCCGCATAAGCGGAGGCGGCGGTGCCTTTAGTGGTGGGTTCAGTTTGAGACGGGGCGCGCATGTGCCAAGCATATGCCCGCTCCAGTGCGGTCGTCATACCGGCGAAAGCCGGTATCCAGGGCCGCAAGCGCTGCGCTCTGAATCTCTGGATACCGGCTTTCGCCGGTATGACAACGGAGGCTTGGATCAGGCGGCAATGGTCTACGCGAATTCCTGGCGGATGACCCGGCGCAGCACCTTGCCCAGCTCGTTGTACGGCAGAGACTCGCGGAACTCGATGCGCTGCGGCACGCGCGAGGAGCGCAGCTTTTGCTTGACCAGTTCCTGCAGTTCCCCGACGCTGGCCTTGGCGCCTTCCTTCAGCACCACGGCGGCTGCCACGCCCTCGCCCCACTGCTCGTCCGGGATCGCCACCACGGCGGCGTCGGCCACGGCGGGATGGCTGAGCAGCACGTCCTCGATCTCACCTGGCGAGATGTTCTCGCCGCCGCGCACGATGACGTCGTCGGCGCGGCCTTCCAGGAACAGGTAGCCCTCGTCGTCGAGATAGCCGCGGTCGCGGGTGGAGAACCAGCCGTCGGCGTCCAGCGCGCTGCCCAGCGACAGGTACTCGCCCGAAACCTGGCCGCCGCGCACGAATACCAGCCCCGGCTGGTTCGGTCCGAGCGGCTTGCCGTCCTCGTCGCGGATCAGGATCTCGACTGCGCCGGTGGGCCGGCCGACCGAGGACAGGCGCCTGCGTACCAGCGGGTCGGCGCTGGCGGCGGCGGCGCGGTGGTCGTCCGGACCCAGCACCGCCACGGTGGAGCTGGTCTCGGTCAGGCCGTAGGCATTGGTGAAGTCGACCTGCGGCAGCAGGCTCATCGCCTTCTGGATGGTGGTCAGCGGCATCTTGCCGCCGCCGTAGGCGATGGCGCGCAGCGCCGGCAGGCCGGCGGCCGTACCGCTTTCGCTCAGGTGATCGACGATGCGGCCAAGCATGGTCGGCACCAGGAAGGCATTGCTGACCTTTTCGCTGCGGCAGGCGGCCAGCCAGGCCTTGGCGTCGAAGCCCTCCATCTGCACCATGCGGCGGCAGGCATAGGTGCTGCTCAGCACCGAGGAGATGCCGGCGATGTGGTACGGCGGCACCGTGACCACGATGGCATCGTCCTCCTCGGCGGCGGCGAACTCCACCGTGCCGACGATGTAGGACATCAGGTTCTCGTGGCGCAGGATCGCCGCCTTGGGCTTGCCGGTGGTGCCGCTGGTGAACAACTGCACCGCCACCGCGCGCGGATCCTCCATCGGTTCCGGCAGATTTTCGGCGAGCGCATCCGGCAGATTCAGGAAGGTCTCGCGGTCTTCCACCACCACGTCCGGCCGCGCCTCGAGCAGCGCGCGGTAGTCACCGCTGGTGACGAGGTAGGCCGGCGCCACGCGGCCGACCAGCTCGTTGATCTCGGCGCGGGTCAGGCGGTAGTTGAGCGGCACGTAGGGCACGCCGGCGTAGGCCGCGGCGAAGATCGCGACCGGCGCGGCCGGGCTGTTGACGTCGAGCAGCGCGGCATAGGATGCCTTGCTGGCGCGGATGGCGCCGGCGGCGCGGCGCGCAGCCTGGCGCAACTCGGCGTAGCTCATGCGGGTGCTGCCGCAGACCACGGCGGTGCGCTCGCCGAAGGCCTCGGCCGCCATGTCGAGGATGGTGGCGATATTCATGCAGGTAGATCGGTGTTGTAGCTGCAAAGCCCTCTGCCCTTGGGGGAGAGGGTTGGGTGAGGGTGAGGGCTCGCGCTGAGGCGATGACTCAATGTCATCGCCTGCGAGACCGAACGCCCGGCCATGGATGGCC
>CAYWPB010000636.1:0-2023 GCA_964458725.1 uncultured Nevskia sp.
TCATCCTCGGCGGCGGCGCGCAGGGGCGCGGCGAGCAGGGCGCAGGCGACCAGGCCGACCGGCCCGGCAACCGCGGCGGCATTGATGCGCCGCATGTGCTCCCAGGCGAGTTGGCGCACGAAGGCCGGGAAGGCCTCCGGGCGGTCCTCGCCCTCGGGCGCCATGGCCTCGCGCCAGCCGGGCATGGCGGCGTCGGCGGCGTCCTGCAGGATGATGGCTTCGCCGAAGTTGACGTAGACCTTGCCGTACGACTTGGTCAGCACCTTGGTGGCCTTGAGCAGACCGGTCACCGACTCCTGCTCCTTGCGCGCCCCGCGCAGCTCCTTGAAGTAGCTGTTGACCTCCATCACCTTGTCGTAGCCGACGAACACCGGCACCAGCGCCACCTTGCGCACGCGCTGGCGCAAGCCCGACTCGGCCACCATGGCGAGCATGCCGGTCTTGGGCGGCAGCAGACGGCCGGTGCGCGAGCGCCCCCCCTCCGGGAAGAACTCCATGGCGTAGCCGCGACGGATCAGACCGTCGACGTAGGCGCGGAACACCGCCGTGTAGAGCACATCGTTGCCGAACTTGCGGCGGATGAAGAAGGCGCCGCCTCGGCGCAGGATGGTGCCGACGACGGGGATGTTGAGGTTGATGCCGGCGGCGATGTGCGGAGGCACCAGGCCGTACTGGTACAGCGTGTAGGACAGCAGCAGGTAGTCGGCGTGGCTGCGGTGCGAAGGCATGTACAGCACTTCATGCGAGTGCGCCAGCTCGCGCAGGCGCTCGATGCCCTGCACCTGGATGCCCTTGTAGATGCGGTTCCAGACGTAGTGCAGCAGACGCTCCAGCACGCGGATGGTGGTGGCCGAGTAGTTGGCGGCGATTTCCTCGGCGCAGCGCCGGGCGCGCGCCTCGGCCTGGTCCAGCGTGATGCCCTTGGCCTTAGCCTCGCGCTCCACCGCGCGCCGCACCTCGGCCGAGCCGAGCACGCCGGCGATCATCACCGAGCGGCGCAGCAGGGTCGGCCCGAGCACCGCGGTGCGCGTGCGCAGGAAATGGAAGTGCAGCGCGCGCGCCAGCTTGCGCTCCGGCCGCACCGAGCCGGCGGCAGCGGCGAGGTAGCTGCGGTAGGACAGCGGCACGCCGAAATTGGCCAGCACATTGCGGCCGTTGGCGAGCATGATGAAGAACTTCTGGATGCGGCCGGCCTGGACGCTGTCGGAGAAGATCAGGCGGAACAGCGAGGTCTCCTGTCCCGGGTTGCGGCCCCAGAAGATCGACACCGGCACGATCTGCACGTCGTAGTCGGCGGTGCGGGCCGCCGTGGCGAGCAGGGTGGAGAGCTCGGAGGAATCGTCGCGCCCGCGCAGCACGAAGGCCTCGAGCAGCGCCGGCAGGTACAGCACCGCGGCGCGGCTGGCGCTGGGCAGGGCCCGCTCCGAGCGCTGCGGCCGCGGCAGGCCCTGTTCGCGGCAGATGCGGTCGAGGGCGAACCAGTCGATCCAGCTGCGCTGCGGCAGCACGTAGCAGACCGGCCGCTGCAGGTCGAGCTTGAGCGTGACCGAGGGCGCCTCCGGCGCCACGCGATAGCGCATCGAGGCGATGAACGGGCGCAGCAGCGGCCGCACCAGCGCGTAGGCGCAGGCGACGGCGAACGACAGCAGCGCGCGCATCATGGGCGCGGGCCTGCCTGGCCGGTGGATGGTGCGGCTGCCGGCTTCATCGGTCTTTCTCGGTCTCCCTGGGCGTTCTTGTGGCTTCCGGCGCCCGCCGTGGCGGCCGGTCACAGGGCGGATTATGGGGCATGAGGCGGCGGCGGCGCAGTTTTTTGCATTACGGGATTGACCGGCCTTGCAACCCGCGGCCATAGTCCGCGCGTCCTAGTGCGGCGTGGAGCAGTCCAGGCGCCGCCACCAAAAATACGGGAGTTTCCATGGCATCCATCATCTTCCGGCGCGCCTCCGCGCCGCTCGGCGGCGCCTTGGCGCTGCTGCTCGCCGCCTGTGGCGGCGGCCAGCCGGCAGCGCCGGCAGCCGCG
>CAYWPB010000637.1:0-2022 GCA_964458725.1 uncultured Nevskia sp.
GACGCAGCGGCGGCGTATAGCTGGCCGGTGGTGCTCCGCGCAGCGCGGCGCTGGGCCGGGTCAGCGCCGCGCTGTCAAGGCTTATCGAGATCGCGGCGGCGGCGAGACTGCTGTATTCGCGCGGCAGCCGTCCGGTCAGCAGCTGGTACAGCAGCACGCCGAGCGAGTAGACATCGGCGGCGGTGGTCACCGGCGCGCCGAGAATCTGTTCCGGCGCGGCGTACTGCAGCGTCACCGGCGCGCTGCCCGGGCCAGTCGCGGTGGCCTCGCTGTCGGCCTCGCCGAGCAGCTTGGCGATGCCGAAGTCGAGCAGCTTCGGCTCGCCGGCCTCGTTGACCAGCACGTTGGAGGGTTTGAGGTCGCGGTGCACCACCAGGCGGCGGTGCGCCGCATGCACCGCCTCGCAGACTTCGCACATCAGCTCCAGCACCCGTGGCAGCGGCGCGTGCTGGCTGTGGCACCAGTCGATGATGGGCAGGCCTTCCACCTGTTCCATCACCAGGTAAGGGCGCCCTTCCGGCGTGGCGCCGGCGTCGATCAGGTGGGCGATGTTGGGATGGGTCAGCTGCGCCAGGATGCGCCGCTCGCGCAGGAAGCGCTCCAGCAGCGCGTCCGTGTCGAGGCCGCGCTTGAGGATCTTCAGCGCCACCTGCTGCTGGTAGGCGCCGTCGGCGCGTTCGGCACGATAGACCTCGCCCATGCCGCCGCGGCCGAGCAGGCCGAGAATGCGCCACGGGCCGTAGCGGGTACCGGCCGGCACCGATTCCGGCGGCGGCTCGGTCGAGCTGACCTGCACCGGCTCCGCCAGGAAGCCACCGCCCGCGTCCACCGTATCGAGCCCGTCCGCTGCCGCCAGCATGGCGGCGACTTCGGCCCGTACCAGCGGGTCTGCCGCCGGCTGGCGCAGGCGCTCGCGGCGCTCCTCCGGCGCCAGCTCGTGCAGGCGCGCGAACTCCATCTCCACCTGAAGCCATTGTTCGCGCGAGAGTGTCATTGACGCGTATTGTCCCCCGGGAGTTGCCGCGCGCACCCCCTGTTCTGGGGGGGGGCGGGCCGCGGCGGCCCTTTGCCATAATGATGGCACTCGGGAAAGGGTACCGTGAGTGGCAAGCGATACTGAGGAATCTCCGCCGGGGGTGGCGGATGACATCGGCGGTACGGTCGAGCAGCTGCTGCCGGTCGTTTACCAGGAGTTGCGCTCGATCGCGCGGCGCGAGCGCCGCCGCCTGGCCGGCGGCGAGACCCTGGCGACCACCGCCCTGATCAACGAGGCGTATCTGCGCCTGGTGCGCAATCCCGCTTTCGCCTCGCGCGCCAACTTCCTGCGCATCGCCTCCATCGCCATGCGTCGCATTCTGGTCGACCGCGTGCGCGCGCAGTTCGCGGCCAAGCGTGGCTCCGGCGCAAACCCCCTGGACATCGACGAGGTGCAGGATTTCATCGTCGAGGACGAGGAGACCGTGCTGCAGGTGCACGAGGCGCTGGAGACACTGTCGGCGGTCAACCCGCGCCTGGTGCAGATCGTCGAGTGCCGCTTCTTCGCCGGCTACAGCGAAGTGCAGGCGGCCGAGGCGCTGGGCCTGTCCGAGCGCACCGTGCAGCGCGACTGGGCGATGGCCCGCGCCTGGCTGAAGAAGGAGCTGGGGCGCTAGGGAGCCTCTGATTAACCCCAAGCCCTGCCGTTGCCCCCCATTTTGCGCCAGGCAAGGCGCGAGCGACGAGGTGTACTCGAAGTACATGAGGAGCTCGCAACGCCGCCTGGTGCAAAATGGGGGGCAACCCTTTGGGCAGCTTGTCTTTTCGCGCAGGGCGTCGTTGCTCGTCGCTCGTGTACTTCGAGTACACCGCGCTCCTCGCGCCTGGAAGCCCCGCCACGGTGCCCGAGCGCAGCGAGGTGGGTGCGGGCGGGGCTGACCCTGCGCGAAAAGACAAGCTGCGGCAGGGCTTGGGGTTAATCAGAGGCTCCCTAGGTGTCGCGTCTCAACACGTTGTTCCGATTCAGGCGGCTGATGGGCGGGACAC
>CAYWPB010000638.1:0-2020 GCA_964458725.1 uncultured Nevskia sp.
TAGGCGCCCGACTGCACTTCGATCAGCTCCAGCGGGATTGCGCCCGGGTTTTCCAGGCGGTGCCTGGCACCGAGCGGAATATAGGTCGATTCGTTCTCGCCCAGCAGGAATTCGCGTTCGCCGCAGACCACCCGTGCCGTGCCGCAGACCACGATCCAGTGTTCGGCGCGGTGGTGGTGCATCTGCAGGCTGAGCTTGTGCTGGGGCTTGACCACGATGCGCTTGACCTGGAAGCGGCTGCCGCTGGCGATGGTCTCGTAGCTGCCCCAGGGACGGTGGACCACGGTGTGGCTGTCCACCTCCTTGCGCTTGCCCTGCTTGAGGCGCGCCACGATGCGCTTCACTTCCTGCGAGCGGGCGCGGTCGGCGACGAGCACGGCATCGCGGGTCTCGACGATGACCAGGTCACGCAGCCCCAGTCCGGTCACCAGCCGGTCGTCGGCGTGGACCATGGTGTCGGTGCTGTCCTCGAGCATCACATCGCCGTGCGTGTAGTTGCCCTGAGCGTCGCGCGGCAGGGTCTGCAGAAAGGTCCAGGAGCCGACATCGTCCCAGCCCGCGTCCATTTCCACCAGCGCGGCGGCGGCGGTTTTTTCCATCACCGCGTAGTCGATGGAATCGGCGCGCGCGGCCTTGAACGAGGCGCTGTCGAGGCGGATGAAATCGAGATCGCGCTTGGCGCTGGCCAGCGCTTCGGTGCAGCTGGCGAGCATTGCCGGCTCGAGCCGCTGCAGCTCGTCCAGGAAGGCCTGCGCCTTGAACAGGAACATGCCGCTGTTCCACAGGTACTCGCCGCTGGCGACGTACGCAGCGGCGAGTTCGGTGTTCGGCTTTTCGACGAAGGCACTGACGACGTGGCCGCCTCCCGGCAGTGCCGGTCCCTTCTTCAGATAACCGTAGCCGGTTTCGGGCCGGCCCGGCTTGATGCCGAAGGTGGCCAGGTGCCCGCTCGCCGCCAGCGCCGCGGCGGCCTGTACGGCAGCGCGAAAGGCCTGGAGGTCGGCGATGACATGGTCGGCCGCCATGATGAACACCAGCGCCTCCGGTCCGTGGCGCTGCTGCGCCAGCAAGCAAGCGGCGGCAGCGGCCGGGGCGGTGTTGCGCCCCTCCGGCTCGAGCAGGATCTCGGCGCCTTCGACGCCGAGCTGGCGCAGTTGTTCGGCGACCAGGAAGCGGTGGGCCTCGTTGCAGATCAGCAGCGGCGGCGTGGCGCCCGGCAGGTCCCGGCCGCGCCGCACGCTGTGCTGCAGGAGCGACCATTCATCGGTCAGGCGCAGGAACTGCTTAGGATACTGCTCGCGCGAAAGCGGCCACAGCCGTGTGCCGGAGCCGCCGGCGAGAAATACGGGGACGATCATCGGAGCTTGCTTGGACATGTTCTCGTAGGCTCAAGTCGCGTCGATCAGCGCCAGTAGTTCCCGGGTCTTGCTCTCCATCAGGGCCTCGTCGCCACGGGATTCGACGTTCAGGCGCAGCACCGGCTCGGTGTTGGACCCGCGCAGGTTGAAGCGCCAGGCGGGAAACTCCAGCGACAGGCCGTCGATCCGCTCGATGCGCGGCTCCTGTGCGGCGTAGTGCCGCTCGACCCGGCCGAGCACGGCGGCAATGTCGCGCACCTTGCGATTGATCTCGCCGGAGACGGGAAAGCGCCGCTGGCGCTCGCCGACGAGCTGCGACAGGTGCATGCCGGTCTGCGACAGCAGCGCCGCCACCAGCAGCCAGGGAATGTTGCCGTTGTCGCAGTAGGCGAAATCGCGGAAGTAGTGGTGCGCGCTCATTTCGCCGCCGTACACCGCATTCTCGGCGCGCATCCGCTCCTTGATGAAGGCATGTCCGGTCTTGGACTGCACCGGCAGGCCGCCGGCGGCGCTGACCATATCGATGGTATTCCAGGTCAGGCGCGGGTCATGGATGATCTTCGCGCCAGGCTCCCGCCGCAGCAGCGCCTGCGCCAGCAGGCCGACAATGTAGTAGCCCTCGATGAACGCGCCGGTCTCGTCGAACAGGAAGCAGCGGTCGA
>CAYWPB010000639.1:0-1649 GCA_964458725.1 uncultured Nevskia sp.
TGAGCGAGGCCCTGTGCCAGGGTCTGGCCGAGCCGGACTGGGCCGGAGTGGAGCAGGACCTGGCCTGGCTGGAACAGTCCTCGGCTGTGACCCGCGACGTTGTCACCTGCCGCGATCCCCGTTATCCGCCACTGCTGGCGCAGATCGCGCAGGCGCCGCTGCTGCTGTTCACGCTCGGCGACGCGGCGCTGCTGCGCCTGCCGCAGCTGGCGATCGTCGGCGCCCGCTCGGCCTCGGCCCAGGGCGCCGAAAACGCCCAGGCTTTCGCCACCGAGCTGGCCCGCCGCGGCCTCAGCATCACCAGCGGCCTGGCCCTGGGCATCGACGCCGCGGCCCATCGCGGCGCCCTCGCCGCGGACGGCTACACCATCGCCGTCTGCGGCAACGGCCTCGACCGGATCTATCCCTCGCGCAACCGCGAACTGGCCCACGCCATCGCCGCGCGCGGCCTGCTGGTGTCGGAATTCCCGGTCGGCGTGGCGCCGCTGCCCGAGCACTTCCCGCGGCGCAACCGCATCATCAGCGGCCTGGCACTGGGCACCCTGGTGGTCGAGGCGGCGCGCGAGTCCGGCTCGCTGATCACCGCCCGCCTGGCGGTGGAGCAGGGCCGTGAGGTGTTCGCCATTCCCGGCTCGATCCACAACCCGCTGGCGCGCGGCTGCCACAGCCTGATCCGCGAGGGTGCCAAGCTGGTCGAGACGGTGGACGACATCCTGGCCGAGCTGGCCGCCCAGCTGCCGGCCGCCCGCGCCGCCATGACCCCTCCCGGCACGGAACCTGCTGGAAACCCGGTGCCGACCGACCCGGACCAGGCGCGGGTGCTGGCGGCGCTGGGCTTCGAAACCCTGTCCCTGGACCATCTGGTCGGCCGCCTGGGCCTGCCGGTGGAGCGGATTTCCGCCGCGCTGCTGGGCCTGGAGCTGGAGGGGCAGGTGGCGGCTGGTCCAGGTGACACCTTCACGCGCATGCAACGCGCTTGAGTTAAACAGCGTCTAGTGGAAAGATAGCTGCAAACAAGGGGTCTGATCGGGGTTCGGCGGGGTGCGACACGCGGCTTGGGCCGCGGGGTGGTCGCCCTTATATAATGGTAGAACCTGACGACGCGCCGGCCCAACCGGTGCGAAAGAGATGAAAGAAACCCTTCTCGATGTTCTGATGTACCTCTTCGAGAACTACCACGACGGCGAGTTCTCCGATTCCGACAACCAAGAAACCCTGCGTGTGGAACTGGCCGCGGCCGGATTTCCCGAGGAAGAAGTCAATCACGCGTTCTCCTGGCTCGACGGACTGGCGCGCCAACGCAATGCCCCGGCCCTGGCCGGGCGCACCGACGCGCTGCGCATCTATGCCGCGCAGGAGCAGGAGCGCCTGTCGGCCGAATGCCGCGGCTTCCTGCTCTATCTGGAGCAGCTCGGCATCCTCAACTCCGAGAGCCGCGAGCTGGTGATCGAGCGCCTGCTCGCGCTGGAGGAGGAGGTCGACCTCGAGCGCGTCAAGTGGGTATGCCTGCTGGTGCTGATCAACCAGCCGGGCGAGGAAGAAGCGGCGGTGCACCTGGCGGACATGGTGTACTACCAGGGCGACTTCTTACATTGAGTCATCCCTGAGAAGCACGGCGCCGTCCCTGCCGCCGACGGTTGGTGAAATCG
>CAYWPB010000639.1:1659-2017 GCA_964458725.1 uncultured Nevskia sp.
GAGGAAGCACCGGCGGTACACCTGGAATACATGGTGTACTACCAGTGCGAGTTTCGGCACTGATGTCGTACTGCCACGTTCCGCGCCATCCATGGCGCGGACTGTTGAAACAAGCGGCTGAGTACAGCCGGCCTGCGTTTGCGCGGGCCGGCTTTTTTCTTGCGCGCGCAGCGCCTCGATGCGTGCCGCAGCCGACCTCGCTGGCTGCGGCGCGCTGGACAGGCGCCACCGTTCACTTGTATAAGCTGACGCCCCACGCGCTGAAAAACGCGATTACCGGGCAGCAATCACTAAGAAACTGGTCCACCTCCAGTCCCCCTCCAAAGCCCAAACCGTCAAAAAATACCCCGGGCAAAAC
>CAYWPB010000640.1:0-2009 GCA_964458725.1 uncultured Nevskia sp.
TGCTTCGGGAGAAAGGCTGGTCCTGTTTCCATGACAGGGTGAGCAGCAGTGCAACCACGGTTTCTGGGAGACACGCAACTACATCAAGAAGATGAAGTGTATTCCCATATCGCCAGGCGAGCCCTACGAGTAGGAAGAGCTTCTGCAGCGGCAGTGTCCATATAAAGGAGAGCAACATCACAATCTCGGGAAGGCCATGGATTTTCTCGGCACGTTTCTAAACCAGCAAGAATCGCATCATGGGGAGGAAAGAAACACATAGATCCGCCCCACAGCGACTTTGTCAAGAATGATTTGACCGGTGGCACTAATGACAAAGTCAGGAATATCATCATTATTAATGTCACCTGGAGTGAAGAGGCTGTAACCGAGCGATGAACCTTGATGCGGAAAGGGATTATCAAACGTTGCGAGAAGTTTTCCGTCTTTGCCGTCAAACAGGGACGCCTCACCTTGGATATGGAACTGATCGACCGTTTGATACGGTGCACCAACGAGAATATCAGGAATGCCGTCATGATTGACGTCGAAGTTACTCGCGAACGAGAAACCAAAACCAGAGTACTCACGAGCATGAGCCGGATCGTGTAAGGAACGAAGGAGGCTGCCATCCGCACCGCTGAAGACAAAGGCGGCACCTTCGGCACGGCTGGTATCACTGTCTTTATACGGTGCACCAATTAGTACGTCAGGTATCCCGTCACTGTTGTAATCACCCCCTGATGTGACTTGCCAGCCGAATCCTTCTCCCATGCGTGGAGAAGGGTCGTCCATCGCGAAAAGAAGCTTTTGGTTGTGGCCACTAAACGCATACACTCGTCCCTGTACGGGGACCTGTCCCACGGTTGTGTACGGCGCACCAATAAGAATATCTGGAACTCCGTCATGATCGAGGTCGCCAGCTCCAGCAACCGACCAGCCAAATGCGCCTTCTTTCGCACCAAGCGGAGGAACAAGGGTGTGTAATACATGACCATCTTTGCCGTCGAATACAAAGACGCGACCATTGCCTTCTTGCGCAAAAGCGCCAACGAGGAGTTCGGGAATATGATCACCAGTCAGATCACCGACAACGCCAACCGACCACCCAAACCCCGCACCCGCTTGCGGCTGCGGGGCGCGAAGGGTATACAACAGCGTGTGAGTTTTTCCGCTGATAACGTACGCTGCACCGCTCTTCTCCTGGCCAAATGCCCCGATGAGTAAGTCAGGGACGGTATCTTGGTCGATATCACCTATCGCGACCAACGCACAGCCGAACGCTGCACCTTCAGTCGGGTCCATAGTTGCAGCGACCTCGGGTGATACCGCCGGTGGATCGAGAGTAAACAACACTGTCCGGCGTTGTCCACTGAATACGAAAACGCGTCCTTGCTTTGCTACTTGATTGCCGTGGTATTGGTAAGCACCAACGGCGTAATCAGGAACATGGTCTCCGTCGAGGTCCCCAACCACGGCTAGCGCCGAGGCGAATCCAGTAAAAGGAATACGCTCGGGACTCTCGATAATGAGGGTGGCAGCATCTGCTGAGAGAAAACTCCAGCCCAGAAGGAGTCCAAGAATAACCCAGCGAGTAACGACACCCAGCCACCACATGAGTCCCCCTTACACATAGCTCTGCAGTTGTTGTGCCGACGCTGGAGGGGCAGTATCACACGAAAAGCTTTCCGCCGGAAGGTGGTTGATGGATTTGCGCAAAGGACGAACTCTGCTACAAGCGCTGAAGTGCGCTTTGTATTCTCCTTTAGCTTTGCTTCTCTATGAATATCCGCATCCTTTCCCCCGAACTGCAACAGAAGATCGCGGCCGGTGAGGTTATCGAACGCCCGGCCAGCGCGCTCAAAGAACTGATCGAAAATGCCCTGGATGCAGGGGCAACAACGATTCGCACCGAGGTGCAGGAAGGCGGACGACGCCTCATGCGCGTCACCGACGATGGCAGTGGTATTCCCGCGGCAGAAGTTCGCTGGGCCTGCGACCATTTGGCCAAGGCCAAGACCCCCCGCGAA
>CAYWPB010000641.1:0-2007 GCA_964458725.1 uncultured Nevskia sp.
GAGCTGCGCATCGGCTCGATCATCGCGGTGGCCGACCGCTCGCGCCGCTTCGAGGGCTGCGCCCCGCTGCTGACCAACCGCACCCTGTTCCAGCGCGACCGCAACCTCTGCCTGTACTGCGGCCACCAGTACCCCGCCAACCTGCTGACCCGCGACCACGTCATCCCCGCCTCGCGCGGCGGCTCCAGCGCCTGGGAGAACTGCGTGACGGCCTGCCGCCACTGCAACCAGCGCAAGGACGACCGCACTCCGGAGGAAGCCGGCATGAAGCTGCTGGCCGTGCCCTACACGCCGAACCTGGCCGAGTACCTGATCCTGTGCAACCGCCGGATCATGGCGGACCAGATGGAGTTCCTGCTGAGCTTTGCGCGGAAGAAGGCGGCATAGGTTCGCCGCTGTCCGGCTTTACCCTCCGTCGTCATTCACCCCGAGTCGCCCGCACTGCGGGTGTATCGAGGGGCGGCCGCCGCAACCCCTCGATGCGCGTTGCTACGCAACGCACTCGGGGCGAACGGGTGTCGGATGGGATCAGTGCCGCAGGCCCTTCACCCGCACCCTGAAGCTCATCGCCGGCCCCGGCGTCGGCGCCATCTTGGTCTTCAGCTCGTACCCGGGCGGGTCCAACTCCAAATCGTACTTGTAAAACAGCCGCGCCATCGACAGGGCCAGCTGCACCTCGGCCAGGGTTTTACCCAGACAGGTGTGCGGGCCGCGGCCGTAGGCCGAGAAGGCGCCGGGCTGCATGTGCTCGGCGCGCGGCTTCTCGTAGCGCTCGACGTCGAATTTTTTCGCGTCCGGGTAATGCTCGTCGAGGAAGTGCGGCACCACGGCGCTGACGTAGAGCATGTCGCCGGTCTTGATGTGGCAGCCCTCGAACTCGAAGTCCTGCACCACGGTGCGGATCTGCGCCACAGCGATCGGGTAAAGGCGCATGCTCTCCATGATCGCGCCGTTGAGCACCGGCAGGTTCTTCAGCAGGTTGTCCTCGTCGATCGGGCCGGCGGCGAACAGGGCGTCGACCTCGCGCTGAATGCGCGCCAGCACTTCCGGGTGCTTGAGCACCATGTAGATGGTGACGGCGGTGGTGTTGGCCACGGTGTCGAGTCCGGCGACGTAGGGGCCGGTGACGGCGACGATCAGGTCGTTGGTCGGCAACACGGCCGGGTCCTTCGCATGCGCGGCCATGATGTCGTCGATTAGGTTCATCTTGTCGTCCGGCACTTTGCCGACGCGCTGCCGCGCCTCGGCGATCATCTGCTGGCCCAGCTCGACCACGCGCGCCTTGGCGCGGCGGTACTCCGGCGCCCACAGGTAGAACTTCGGGCGCTGCCGCGTCACCAGCACGTTGAGGATGTAGAGGATCGCGGTGCGGATGTCGCGGATGTACTCGACCGGCGTGGCGCCGGTGAGCAGGGGGCCCAGCGTGCCCACCGCCATGTACTGCATCGCCTGCACCACCGGCACCCGCGCGCCGGACCGCCAGTCGCGGGCATAGACGCGGTCGAGGATCTGCACCAGCTCGTCGTAGCGGCCTTTCACCGACTCCTTCGAGTAACCGCGGCGCATGATGTCGCGCAGCTGCTTGTGCGACTCGCCGTCCTCGCTGACCAGGGCGCGCTGCGCGCCGTACTCGGTCAGCAGGCCCTGCCAGAACTGGCGTGAGCGCAGGCAGTCTTTGCCGGTGCGCGAACCGAGCAGGTTGGCGGCCTCGACGCCGGCGAGCAGCAGGTAACGCTGGTTCAGCACGCGCATCTCGCAGACTGGACCATATTTGCGGTAGCAGTCGACGAAGAAGCGCACGGGATCGCTGGTCAGCGAAAGTAAATTGCCGAGCAGGGGCAGGCCCGGCACCTTGGGGATGGCACGCGGTGCGGGGATCGCGGGAGCGGTGGACATGGCAGCCTCCGGCTTACGCCTGCGCCTTGAGCCAGCGCAGCTGCCGTTCCTGCGCCGCCAGGTACAGGCCCATGGCGAAGCCGAAGCTGGTGAACAGGCTCAGCACGAAAT
>CAYWPB010000642.1:0-2005 GCA_964458725.1 uncultured Nevskia sp.
TGCGGCCGTCGCCCACCGCGAATCGAACGTGCAAGGGGAGGAAACAGTCCAGACCTGGAAGGAAGTGAACTTCAACACCGACGTCGCCCAGGCTCGGCCGCTGTTCGGCGTGGCCGGCCCCTACAACGGCAAGGTCTTCGCGTTCGGCGCCTTCGGCACCCTGCTGGTCTCCTCCGATCTGGGCAAGACCTGGCAGCCGCGCAAATCCGACGTGCTCGGCGACAAGCACCTTTACGGCATGATCGACGGCGGCAGCGCGCTGCTGCTGGTCGGCGAACAGGGCCAGATGCTCAAGTCCGCCGATGGCGGCGAGACCTGGCAGGCCCTGCCGCAGATCTACAAGGGCAGCTTCTTCGGCGCGCTGGAGCTGGCCGACAAGAGCTGGCTGGCCTACGGCATGCGCGGCCACGTCTTCGTCAGCAAGGATTCCGGCGCCAGCTGGAAAGAGAGCGTGACACCGGCGCCGCTGTCGATGTTCGGCGGCGCGGTCGCGGCAGACGGCAAGATCTATCTCGCCGGGGCGCAGCGCACCGTGCTGGTGTCGGCCGACAACGGCGCACATTTCAGCGTCTACTCGCAGGGCGAGCGCCAGACCTTCGCCACTCTGCTGCCGCTCGCCGGCAACCAGGTGCTGGTGGCCGGCGAACCCGGTATCCGCATCGAGCAGGCCGCCGCCACGAGCGCCGCCGGCGCCACTGGAGGCCAGCCATGAAGGACAACAGCTTCATCAACCGCCTGGTCGAAGGCATCTCCAACGTCCTGATCGGCCGCCGCCACCTGCTGTCGATCGTGTTCGCCGCGATGACGGCGTTCTTCGGCTGGAGCGCCACCCACGTCCAGCTCGACCCGGGCTTTCTCAAGCTGCTGCCGGTGAAGCATGAGTACATGCGCACCATGATGCAGTACATGAAGGACTTCCCCGGCGCCAACACCCTGCTGGTCAACCTGCGTTGGAAGGGCGAGGGCGATATCTACAACAAGGAGTTCATGGACGACCTGCGCAAGGCCACGGATGACGTGTTCTTCATCCCCGGCATCAACCGCACGCACGTCACCTCCCTGTTCACGCCGAACACCTGGTACCTGGAAATCACCGAGGACGGCTTCCGCGGTGAGCCGGTGGTGCCGGCCAAGTTCAGCGCCACGCCGGAGGAGCTGGACCGGGTGCGCCACAACGTCACCCTGTCCGGCCAGATCGGCCTGCTGGTGGCCAACGATCTCAAGGGCGCCCTGATCCGCGCCGACCTGCAGGACGTCGATCCCGATGCGCCGCGCGACCAGATGCGCGTCGACTACTGGGAAGTGCAGAAGAAGCTGGAAGAGATCCGCGGCCGCTTCGAAAGCCCCAACAAGTACGTCTACAAGCTGAAGCAGGCGCAGGGCCCGTTCAAGGCCGGCGACGTGGTGGCTGAAGGCTACGTCGACTACGGCTGGATGCTGCGCTACGAGACCTTCCAGGCGATCCCGAAGAACGAGAACGGCGAGCTGGGCGAGGCGATCCCGGTCAAGGGCAGCGACGTCAGCGTCGAGACGGTCAAGAACCCCGAGTACAACAGGGACGTCGAGGTCAATATCATCGGCTTCGCCCGCCTGCTGGGCGACGTCATCAAGGGCCTGCTCGGCGTCTTCACCTTCTTCGGCCTGGCCTTCGTCATCACCCTGATGCTGCTGTACTGGTACACGCGCTCGCCGCGTCTGACCCTCACCGCCCTGGTGGTGGCGCTGCTGCCGGTGTTGTGGCTGATCGGCATCCTGCCGCTGATCGGCTTCGGCGTGGACCCGATGTCGATCCTGGTGCCGTTCCTGATCTTCTCCATCGGCGTGTCGCACGCGGTGCAAATGACCAACGCCTGGCGCCAGGAGGTGGTGGGCGGAGCCAGCGCGGTGGAAGCCTCGCGCCGCGCATTCCGCAAGCTGTTCGTGCCCGGTGCGGTGGCGCTGCTGACCAATGCGCTCGGCTTCGCCGTGATCATGTTCATCCAGATCCCGATCGTGCACGAGCTGG
>CAYWPB010000643.1:0-1994 GCA_964458725.1 uncultured Nevskia sp.
GCGTGCTGCGCATGCGCTTCGGCATCGGCATGAACACCGACCACACGCTGGAAGAGGTCGGCCAGCAGTTCTCGGTCACCCGCGAGCGCATCCGCCAGATAGAGGCCAAGGCGCTGCGCAAGCTGCGCCATCCGAGCCGCGCCAACTACCTGCGCTCGTTCCTCGACGAGTAAGCCGCCGCTTCAGCAAAAAGGCCCCGCGATGCGGGGCCTTTTCGTTTGCAATTCCCCTCTCCCGCGTGCGGGAGAGGGGACAGCATGGCTGCATCCAAAACGGAAACGCTTTAGTGGGTGCTGTCCGGCGCCGCCACGAAATGGCAGGCGGCGTAGTGCTCCGGGCCGGTGCGGCGCAGATTCGGCGCCGAGCGCACGCAGGCGGACTCGACCAGCGGGCAGCGGGTGCTGAAGACACAGCCCATCGGCGGATGTGCCGGGTCGGGCTGGTCGCCGCCCTTCTTGCCCTTGGCCTTCTTCGCCTCGGTCGCGGCCAGCTGCGTGCCCGGCGCCGCGGCGAGCAGGGCGCGGGTGTAGGGATGGCGCGGCAGGGCGAACAGTTCCTCGCTCGGCGCCTGTTCCATCACCTTGCCCAGGTACATCACCACCACGCGGTCGCAGAGGTAGCGCACGATGGCGAGGTCGTGGGCGATGAAGATCAGGGTCAGGCCGTACTCGCGGCGCAGCTCGGCCAGCAGGTTGACGATCTGCGCCTGCACCGACACGTCGAGCGCCGACACCGCCTCGTCGCAGATCAGCACTTTGGGCTGCACGATCAGCGCACGGGCGATACCGATGCGCTGCGCCTGGCCGCCGGAAAACTCGTGCGGGTAGCGGTCGGCGGCGTCGGCCGACAGGCCGACGCGCTCCAGCATCCGCGCCACCAGCTGCGGGTGCTGCGCGGCGGAGATTTCCGGGCACAGCTCGCGCAGCGGCTCGGCCACGATCTGGCCGACCGCCATCTTGGGGTTGAGGCTGGCCAGCGGATCCTGGAACACCATCTGGATCTCGCGCCGCAGCGGCCGCCAATCCTTCTTCGACAGCGCGGTCAGCTCCTGGCCGCCGTAGCGGATCGAGCCGGAGTCGGCCTGCTGCAGGCCGACCAGGGTGCGCGCCAGCGTCGACTTGCCGCAGCCGGATTCGCCGACGATGCCCAGGGTTTCGCCCGGCCGCAGGTCCAGGTGCAGGTCGTCGACCGCGTTGATCAGGCCGCGGCGCTGCCACGGCAGCAGGCCGCGCTGGCGGAACTGCACGCTGAGATGACGGACCGAGAGGATGGGTGACTGCGGTTGGAGCACGGACGACATACCGCTATTTTGCCAGAAGCCCCCGTGCAGTAACGGCAAAGGCGGTCTCACGCAAAGGCGCAGAGACGCAAAGACGCCCAAGAAAAGCAAGAAAGTTTTCTTCGAAAAGAATCTCTTTGCGGCTGTTCTTCGCGTTTTGGCGTCTTTGTGCGAGGCCGCTTTTATTCCGCCTTGCGCCGCAGCCGCGCCTGGTCCAGCGCCGCGCAGACCTGCTCCACGCCGTCGAGCAGGCGCGGCGTGGCGCGCGCCAGCAGGTTCGCGTCCACTGGGTAGAGGTTGCCCAGCCGCGCCGCCGGCGCGCCGCCGAGCCGCGCCCAGTAGTCGCGGATGGCCTGGCCGTTCTCCTCGCCGCCGTACAGCACCGCTTCCGGGCGCGCCGCCAGCATCGCCTCGGCGCTGACCGGCGCCGCCAGGGTCGGCAGGCCGGCGAAGATGTTGACGCCGCCGCACAGCGCGATCGCTTCGCTGATCGGGCTGTCGCGGTTGATGCTGTATGCCGGCGCGGTCTCGATCTGGTACACCGCGCGGATCGGTGCGGCGCCATTCCAGCGTGCGCGCAGCCCCTCCAGCCGGCTGCGGTAGTCGTGCGCCGCCGCCTGCGCCTGCGCGCGCAGGCCGAGCAGGGTGCCGGTGCGCTCCAGCGCCGCGGCCACGTCCTCCAGGCCGCGCACGCGCAACGGTTCGACGCGCAGGC
>CAYWPB010000644.1:0-1986 GCA_964458725.1 uncultured Nevskia sp.
TCAGCACCTCCATCACCGCGCCGGCGATCTCGTGGCTCTCGTCCATGAAGCAGACGCCGTCGCGGGCCGTGGTCAGCGCGCCGTTGCGTGCCGCCGCGCCGGGGAAGGCGCCGGAGACGTGGCCGCACAGCAGGGACTTGATCGCCGCCTTGTCGCCGACATTCTCGGCGGCGAGGTTGACCGAGACCCACTGGCCGAGGCCGCGCACCAGGTAGTAGTAGTAGGCCAGCGTGGTCTTGCCGCTGCCGGGCCCGCCCATCAGGATGGCGCGGGTCACGCCGTTGCGGGCGAAGCCGCGCACGCGGGCCACCAGGGTCTGCAGCTCGGGGCTGAAGACGTAGAAGTTCTTGTAGACACTGTTCTCGATCTCGGCCGAGGCCGGCATGCGGATGACGTTGTCCTCCGTCACCGGCTTCATCCGTTCCGGCAGCTGCCGGGCGACGGCGGCAATATCGCCGCCGACCATCAGTCGGGTGCCGACCAGCTTGCCCTCCTGCGCCCGCTTGTCCAGCCAGTTGCCGAGGGCGACCAGCTGCGAGGTGTAGACGGCGACGATCAGCACCGTGCCGTGGCCGTTCCTGCGCGCCTCGAAGACTTTGTCGGCGACCCCGTCGAGCTGGGCCGGATCGACGAACAGGCTCAGCACGTAATCGCTCTGCAGCGGCTCGGCGGCATTGCGCTCCAGCGGCGAGATGAACTCGAAGCGCTGCCCTTCCGGCACCTGCTTCTGCAACAGGGCCAGGGAGTCGCGGTCGGTGCGCAGGACTTCCTGTCCCACCACCGTCAGGAAAGCCGGCGGGCGCCGGTCGAAGGTCTGCGTCGGCTCGGCTTTGGAACCCATACGGAACATCGCGGCATCTCCCTGACCACTGACGGCTGAAGCTGGAAGGCTAAATCGACCCGGTAGTACTGCCTGAGGCACCCGACGAACAGCCGGCTGTTTCCGACTAGCGGTTCAGGTTGGCTGCCCCGGCCTGCGCCCCGGCACCCCGAAGCCGGTGCACGCTGATCCTACGACATTGACCGGAGTTGTGTTAACCCCCTGATTGCACGCGGGCCTTGCCGCTTCCGGCAGGTCGCGCGCGCCTCAGCCGCCGCCCCCACCCGGGCCCTTGATGCCGCCGCTGGTCAGGCCTGCCGGGTCGAGCAGTTCCCTCAGTTCGTCGGTGTGCAGCTTGGTGTTTTCCTTGGCCACGTCGAGGATCGGCCGGCCTTCCTTGTAGGCCTGTTTGGCGATGGCGGCGCCCTTCTCGTAGCCGATCACGCCATTGAGGGAGGTGATCAGGATCGGGTTTTTGGCCAGCGCCTGCTTGATCTGCGCCTCGTTGACGGTGAACCCGGCGATGGCCGAATCCGCCAGCAGCCGCGAAACCCGGGTCAGCAGCTCGATCGATTGCAGCAGGTTGTAGGCAATCACCGGCAGCATCACGTTGAGCTGGAAGTTGCCGGCCTGCCCGGCAACGGTGATGGTGGCATCGTTGCCGATGACCTGGGCCGCCACCATCACGGTGGCCTCCGGGATCACCGGGTTGACCTTGCCCGGCATGATGCTGGAGCCCGGCTGCAGCGTCGGCAGGGCAATCTCGCCCAGGCCGGCCAGCGGCCCCGAGTTCATCCACCTCAGATCGTTTGCGAGCTTGGTCAGCGACACCGCGATGGTTTTCAGCCCGCCTGACAGCTCCACCGCCGCGTCCTGGCTGGACAGGCTCTCGAAGTAGTCCGGGCTGGGCTCGAACGCCACCCCGGTGCGCTTGGCCAGCAGCTTGGCGAACTTGGCGCCGAATTTGGGGTGGGCATTGATGCCGGTACCCACCGCAGTTCCCCCCTGGGCCAGGCGGCGGATGCGCGGGCCGCAGGCCTTGAGGCGGTCGACGCCGTTGCGCACCTGCTGCGACCAGCCGCCCAGCTCCTGGTCGAAACGCACCGGCATCGCGTCCATCAGGTGGGTGCGGCCGGTCTTGGTGACGCCCTTCAGGCTCTTGGCCT
>CAYWPB010000645.1:0-1979 GCA_964458725.1 uncultured Nevskia sp.
CGCGCAGGAAGGCGATCTGGTCGGTGAGCCGGTAGCACTCGGCGCGGCACACCAGTTCCTTGCCGGGGCGCGAGGGCCGCAGGTAGTCGACGCGCAGGTCCAGGGTGGCGATGCGCGTCGGCACGCCGATGTGGGCGATCAGGGCGACGCCGCAGACCGAGTCGATCAGGGTGGTGACGACGCCGGTGTGGATCAGCTGGTGCTCGGCGTCGCCGAGGAATTCCGGACGATAGGGCAAGCGGCCTTCGGCCGAGCGGGCGTCGGCGTGGCTCAGCTCGATGCCCAGTTCCTTGACGTGCGGCACCGAGCTGGCGAAGCCGCGGCGCAGGGCGCTGTAGAAATGTTCGGTGGACATGGCGGGATCCTAGAGGGTCTGGCGGCGCAGGCCGGCGCCGTCGCAGACCAGGACTTCGCGGTGCTGCGGGCGCCAGTCGGCCAGCACGATGCGCTCGCGCGTACTGCCGTCGAGGTCGTAGTGATGCTCGGCCGGGCGGTGGGTGTGGCCGTGGATGATGCGCGCCACGCCGTGGCGCCGGAAGGCCGCGCGCACTGCCGCTTCATTGACGTCCATGATCGCTTCCGGCTTGTGGCTCTTGTCCACCGCGCTTTGCCGCCGCGCCGCGCCGGCGACGCGCCGGCGCTGCGGCTCCGGCAGCAGGCCGAACACGCGCTGCGCCAGCGGATTGTGCGAGAAGCGGCGCCAGCGCTGGTAGGCATGGTCGTCGGTGCACCAGAGGTCGCCGTGCGATAGCAGGGTCGGCACGCCGCCCAGCTCCACCCGCAACGGGTCGCGCAGCAGCTCCAGGCCGGCGGCCGCGGCGAAGCGCCGGCCGACCAGGAAGTCGCGGTTGCCGTGCATCAAACGGACGCGCACGCCGCTGTCGGCCAGCGCCCGCAGCTCCAGCACCTCGGCGGCGTAGTCGCGCAGGCCGGCGTCGTCGCCGATCCAGTATTCGAACAGGTCGCCGAGGATGTAGATCGCTTCCGCCTGCCGCGCCGGCCCCGCCAGGAAGCGGGCGAAAGCCTCGCGCAGCGGCGACGCTTCCAGCGGCAGGTGCAGGTCGGACAGGAGGAGGGTGGTCACGGCGGTCTCAGGCTCCGCGCGGCAGCTGCATCGCCTTGCGGATCAGCACCGTCTCCAGCGGCACGTTGCCGAAGTCCTCGTTCACCGCATGCGTCGGCAGCGCCGCGATGCGGTCGACCACGTCCATGCCGTCGACGACATGGCCGAACACCGCGTAGCCGTGCTCGCGGCCGGGGATTTCCGGGTGCGGGTTGAGCTTCAGGTTGTCGACCAGGTTGATGTAGAACTCGGCGTCGGCCGTGTCCGGCGCCATGTCGCGCGCCATCGCCAGGGTGCCGCGCAGGTTGGACAGGCCGTTGTGCGACTCCAGCTTGATCGGCGGATGGCGCGGGCGCTCCTTGAGGTCGGCGCCGTAGCCGCCGCCCTGGATGACGAAGCCCGGCACCACCCGGTGGAACACGGTGCCGTCGTAGCGGCCTTCCTTCACGTAGACCAGGAAATTGTCGACGCTCAGGGGCGCGTGCTCGCGGTCCAGCTCCAGCGTGATGTCGCCCTGCGAGGTCTGCAGCAGCACCCGCGGGTGCGGGTCGGGCGGCGGCGCCGGCGCTACCGTGGCGCAGCCGGCAGCGACGAGAGTCAGGCACAGCAAGACGAGGCGCTGGAGCAGGGGCATGGGCATGGGCTTCCCTTAAACGGTGAGCGATTCGGGTGTGGCGTCGGCGCGCTGGGTCAGGGCCAGCGCGTCCTCCACCACCGCCCAGCCGGCGCCGCGCCGGTGGGCATGCTCGGACAGGTGGCGGCGGTAGGCGCGGCCGCCGGGCTGGTTGCGGAACAAGCCGAGGATGTGGCGGGTTATCTGGGCCCGCGGTGTGCCCCCGGGCCGCTCCCGACCACCTCATCGTGGTCTCGAGCGAACGCAACGAGAAAACCCGCCGCAAAGAACTCACCAACTTCA
>CAYWPB010000646.1:0-1975 GCA_964458725.1 uncultured Nevskia sp.
GCCGATGAACTCGCTGTCGATACCGGCCTCGTTGGCGATGGCGCCGACGATGTTGCCGGGCTTGACACCGTGGACGTGGCCGACTTCAACGCGGAACGTCTCCTTCTCCACCTCGTCGTCCTTCTGCCGGCGCTCGCGCGGCTTGTCGTCGCGCGGGCGATCCTCGGTTTCTCGGCGCGGCGTGGAGGCTGCTTCGTAACGGGATGGGACAGCGGGGGCGCGTGCGGCAACCCGCTCATTCGAGCGGTCGGGCCCGGCCAACACCGCGTGGGCCAGGCGCGAATGCTCCGCCACCGGCACGCCGCCGCCGGCGTTGACCTTGAGCAGCAGCGGGCGATCGCCCTGCACCAGGCGGGCCAGCGCCGCGGCGATCTCGATCGCCGGCACGTTGTGCTCCTGCTCGAACTGCTCGATCAGGTTGCGGAACGGCCCATTGTCCGTTGCACTGAGCGCGTCGCTGATCTTCTGCTTGAAGCGCGCGATGCGCTGGTCGTTGACGGCGTCGACGCTGGGCAGCTCCATCGGCGTGATCGGCTGGCGCGTGGCGCGCTCGATCGCGCGCAGCAGGTGGCGCTCACGTGGAGCGATGAACAGGATGGCGTCGCCGCTGCGACCGGCGCGGCCAGTGCGGCCGATGCGGTGGACGTAGGACTCGGTATCGGTGGGAATGTCGTAGTTGACGACGTGGCTGATGCGCTCGACGTCGAGGCCGCGGGCGGCGACGTCCGTCGCCACCACGATATCCAGCCGGCCGTCCTTTAACCGCGCCACGGTCAGCTCGCGCGCCTTCTGTTCCATGTCGCCGTTGAGCGCCGCCACGGCGTAGCCGCGTGCCTCCAGGCGCTCGGCCAGCTCGACGGTGCCGGCTTTGGTGCGGGCGAAGATGATCATGCCATCGAAGCTCTCGGCTTCGAGGATGCGGGTCAGGGCATCGAGCTTGTTGGTGCCGCTGACCAGCCAGTAGCGCTGGCGGATGTTGGTCGCGGTGCTGGTCTTGCCGCGGATCGTGACTTCCGCCGGATCCTTCAGGTGGGTCTGGGCGATGCGGCGGATCTGTGACGGCATGGTGGCGGAGAACAACGCCACCTGACGCTCCGGCGGGGTCTTCTGCAGGATCGCTTCGACGTCGTCGATGAAGCCCATGCGCAGCATCTCGTCGGCCTCGTCCAGCACCAGGGTGGTGATGCCGTCGAGCTTGAGCGTGCCCTTCTCCATGTGGTCGATCACGCGGCCCGGCGTGCCCACCACCACGTGTACACCGCGCCGCAGCGCGGACAGCTGCGGCGTGTAGGACTGGCCGCCGTAGATCGGCAGCACGTGGAAGCCCGGCAGGTGCTTGGCATAGCGCTGGAATGCCTCGGCCACCTGGATCGCCAGCTCGCGCGTCGGCGCCAGCACCAGGGCCTGCGGCTGCTTGCGACCCAGATCGATCCTGGCCAGGATCGGCAGCGCGAACGCGGCGGTCTTGCCGGTGCCGGTCTGGGCCTGGCCCAGCACGTCGCGGCCTTCCAGCAGGTGCGGAATGGTGGCCGCCTGGATCGGCGAAGGGCTCTCGTAGCCGACCTCGGCCAGTGCCCGCAGCACCGGCTCGCCCAAGGCAAGCTCGCTGAAGCTCAGCGTGGCGGGAGAAACAGCATCAACGGCGGCATCGGCGGACATGCGGGGCATCCTGGCGTGAGGGGTTGCTCTGAACGCCAACGAACCGCGGGCGAAGAGACTGCGGCCGCCATTTTACTCTTTAACGGTTGCGGCCACCGGACCCGGCCGGCGGCTGGCCCGGATCAGGTCTTTTCGATCTTCTTCAAGCCGCTCAGGTAGGGCTGCAGCGCCGCGGGAACGGCGATCGCCCCGTTCCCGTCCTGGTAGTTCTCGAGGATCGCCACCAGGGTGCGGCCGACCGCCAGGCCCGAGCCATTGAGGGTGTGCAGCAGCTCCGGCTTCTTGGTCTCCGGGTGGCGGTAGCGCGCCAGCATGC
>CAYWPB010000647.1:0-1975 GCA_964458725.1 uncultured Nevskia sp.
ATCCGTTTGGCCATATTCCCGTTTCGGGTATCACGTCGATTAACGGAGGCCGGCTGCAGGTCGTGCGAGCCATCGCCGCCGACCCAACTCACCCAGGCACGATCTACACGGTTGAAGCCGATGACCTCGATGACCCCACGACGACCTGGGACCCATCCGACATTATTTTCGCGCGATCGGAGGACAACGGCCGAACTTGGAACACAAACTTCGAGCTCGGCAACAACATTATCCGCACCGCCCTGTCGACGGTGCAGGGCGCCTCGCTGCCCTTCCCCTACGGCGGCAAGCAGCGCCAGGTGCAGGTCGACCTCGATCCGCAGGCGCTCCGCGCCAAGGGCCTGTCCGGCACCGACGTCACCGCCGCCATCGCGGCGCAGAACCTGACCCTGCCGGCCGGCACCCAGAAAATCGGCGAACTCGAGTACTTCGTCAAGCTCAACGCCAGCCCCAACAAGATTGAGGAGCTCAACGACCTGCCGATCCGCACCCGCGACGGCAGCGTGGTCTACGTCCGCGACGTGGCCCACGTGCGCGACGGCTATCCGCCGCAGACCAATATGGTGCGCCTGGAAGGCAAGCGCGCGGTGCTGATGAGCGTGCTCAAGACCGGCAACGCCTCGACCCTGGACATCATCAACAGCATCAACGAGAAGCTGCCGCAGATCCGCGCCTCGCTGCCGCCGGAGCTGAAGGTCGAGGCGCTCGGCGACCAGTCGATCTTCGTGCGCGGCGCCATCTCCGGCGTGATCAAGGAAGCGGTGATCGCTGCCGCGCTGACCGGTCTGATGATCCTGCTGTTCCTCGGCAGCTGGCGCAGCACCGTGATCATCGCCATCTCGATCCCGCTGTCGATCCTGGCCTCGATCATCTGCCTGTGGGCGCTGGGCGAGACCATCAACATCATGACCCTGGGCGGCCTGGCCCTGGCGGTGGGCATCCTGGTGGACGACGCCACCGTGACCATCGAGAACATCAACTGGCACCTCGAGCACGGCAAGGACGTGGAGACGGCGATCCTCGACGGCGCGCACCAGATCGCCCTGCCGGCCCTGGTCTCGACCCTGGCGATCTGCATCGTGTTCGTGCCGATGTTCCAGCTCGTCGGCATCGCCAAGTACCTGTTTGTGCCGCTGGCCGAAGCGGTGGTGTTCGCCATGCTCGCCTCGTACCTGCTGTCGCGCACCCTGGTGCCGACCCTGTCCAAGTACTGGCTCAAGCTGCACGACCCGACCGGCCAGCACCAGCGGCGCAACGCCCTGGCGCGCTTCCAGGCCGGCTTCGAGCGGCGCTTCGAGCGGCTCCGCGGCAACTACCATGCCCTGCTCGAAGCGGCGCTGCACGGCGGCCCGCGCTTCGCCGGGGTGTTTCTGCTGGCGATGGCCTCCACCGCCATCATCGCCTTCCCCTACAACGGCCTGCTGCCGGGCCTGGGCCAGGACTTCTTCCCCGCCGTCGACGGCGGCCAGATCAAGCTGCACCTGCGCGCCCGCACCGGCACCCGCATCGAGGAAACCGCCGCGCTGTGCGACGCGGTGGAACAGACCATCCGCGAGAACATCCCGGCCGACGAGGTGGCGAACATCGTCGACAACATCGGCCTGCCCTACAGTGGCATCAACCTCTCCTACAGCACCTCGGCGCCGGTGGGCCCGGGCGACGCTGACGTCTTCGTCACCCTGGCCGAGCACCATCGCCCCACCGCCGAGTACGTGCGCAAGCTGCGGCTGAAGCTGGCCGAGACCTATCCCTCGACCTCTTTCGCCTTCCTGCCGGCGGACATCGTCAGCCAGATCCTGAATTTCGGCCTGCCCAGCCCGATCGACATCCAGATCACCGGCTTCAACGTCAACGGCAACCGCGACTACGCCAATGCCCTGCTGCAGAAGCTGCGCGGCATCCCGGGCGCGGTGGACCTGCGCATCCAGCAGGCCTTCGACTACCCGCAGATCAACGTCGACGTCGACCGCAGCAA
>CAYWPB010000648.1:0-1971 GCA_964458725.1 uncultured Nevskia sp.
CCGGCCCAGCGCCGGGTGTCGATCTCGGCGCGGATGGCGACGAAGCTCTCAGTGTTGGAGGCGCCGTCGCCGAGGTCCTCGGCATAGCCCGGCACGGCGCGCGACTCGGCCACGCCGGCGCGGTACTGGCCGCGTACGATCGAGGCCGCGGCGTTGCTGGCGTTGAGCGGCTTGAGCGAGCGCAGCACCTTCAGTTTCTCGTCGCGGATCGCGTCCGGCGACAGGGTCAACGGCACTTCCATCGCCACCATGCACAGCAGCTGCAGCATGTGGTTCTGCACCATGTCGCGCAGCGCGCCAGACCTGTCGTAATAGCGGCCGCGCGTCTCCAGGCCGACTGTCTCGGCCACGGTGATCTGCACGTGGTCGATGTGCTCGGCCTTCCACAGCGGCTCGAACAGCGCGTTGCCGAAGCGCAGCGCGGTGAGGTTCTGCACCGTTTCCTTGCCGGGGGTGTGGTCGATGCGGAAGGTCTGGCTCTCGGTGAACGGGCGGCCGCCCGCGTCGTTGATCTCGGTGGCGGAAGCCAGGTCGCGCCCCAGTGGCTTCTCGATCACCACGCGCGACTCGCCGCGGTTCAGCCCTCCGGCGGCGAGACGGCCGCAGATCGGCTCGAACAAATCCGGCGCGGTAGCGAGATAGAACACGCGCACGCGTTCACCGCGGCCGTGCAGCGTTTCGGCGAACTCCTTCCAGCCGGCGTCTTTGGTCGCATCGAGCGGGCAGTAGTCGAGCATCGCCAGGAAGCTTTCGACCAGCGCCGGCAGGCGCGATTCGCTGTCGAGGAATTTGACGAAGGCCGCACGCACCTGGTTGCGGTAGTCCTCGGCCGAGATCGGCTCGCGCGCCACTGCGGTGATGCGCGTGCCCTGCCGGATCTGGGTGTCGGCGTGGCGGCGGAACAGTGCGGGCAACAGCTTGCGCAGGGCCAGGTCGCCCGTGCCGCCGAAGATGACCAGATCGAAAGGATCCACCGGTTTGATCGTCGCGCTCACAGCCTGCTCCCTGCCGTATTCGAAGACCAGAAAGATACCAATAAACTACCACGCGCCGGATTTTTAAGACAAATTCGGACCGATAGGCGTCCGGACTGGCAATATTGGTATCTAAGTGGTATTGTTTCATCCATGGACGATCCTCTGTTGCAGGCTTATCGCGAGCTCGACCGGCAAGACCGGACGGAGCGCGCCCTCGCCTATATGAACCTGCGCCAGGCGATCCGTCACCTGATCGAGCGTGGCGGCCTGCGCATTGGCCAGCCGTTGCCGTCGGAGCGCGAGCTGGCGGACCGGCTCGGCCTGTCGCGCGTCACCGTGCGCAAGGCACTGGCGGGGCTGGTGGAGGAAGGCCAGCTGACGCAACGCCGCGGCGCCGGCACTTTCGTCGCCGGGCGTATCGTCAAGTCCACCTCGCGCTTGACCAGCTTCAGCGACGACCTGCGGGCCCGCGGCCTCAATCCGCGCTCGGAGTTCTTCGAGCGCAGCGCCGGCGAAGTCACGCCGGAAGAAGCAATGGCCCTCAACCTCTCGCCCGGCGCGGCGGTGGTGCGCCTGCACCGCCTGCGCTTCGCCGGGGAAGAACCATTGGCGATCGAGCGCAGTGCGATCCCGCGCAGCCTGTTGGCCGATCCGGAACTGGTGACTCACTCGCTCTACGAAACCTTCGACCGCCTCGGTTGCCGTCCGGTCCGGGCGCTGCAGCACCTGCGCGCGGTGGCCTTCGACAAGGAGCAGGCGCGCCTGCTCGGCGTCGCGCCCGGCAGCCCGGGCCTGCGCATCGAGCGCCGCGCCTTCCTGGCCGACGGCCGCGTGGTCGAGTTCACCATCTCCCATTATCGCGGCGACGCCTACGACTTCGTCGCCGAACTGCACAGCGAATTGGACCGCCCATGAACGCAGCTGCTGCGGGCCCGACGGCGCCCCTGAAGCCCGAAGCCACCCTGATTCACAAGGAGACGCACGACGCGCACGA
>CAYWPB010000649.1:0-1969 GCA_964458725.1 uncultured Nevskia sp.
CCTCGAAGCGGCGCGAGCGGTCGGCCACCGCGATGATCGAGCCGATGCGCAGCTCGGAGACCCGCCCGGTGCGGGCGCAGGTGCCGCCGTGGATGACAAAACGCTCCTCACCCGCTTCCCAGCACACACGCTTGCGGGCGTAGAGAGTGGCGGCGGTCTGCCAGCGAATCCAAGCGACCGGCATACCGCCTTTGTCCAGCTTGAGGATCGATGGAATCATCCTGCTCCTACTCTAGCCTAAAACTTGCTTTCGTGTTTCAAATGCGATACTTGCAGCAAAATAGCGAAGTTTCGTGACAGCTGCGGGTCCGGACTGTCCAGTCCCCCGAACTATAGGAATTCCAATGCGCATCCTCCACACCATGCTGCGCGTCGGCGACCTCGACCGCTCCATCGCTTTCTACACCCAGGTGCTGGGCATGAAGCTGCTGTCGCGGCAGGACTACCCCGAGGGCAAGTTCACCCTGGCCTTCCTCGGTTACGACGAGCGGGTCGACGGCAAGCAGGTCGGTGACGCCGAAATCGAGCTCACCCACAACTGGGGCGTGGACAAGTACGAGCTGGGCACCGCCTTCGGCCATATCGCGCTGCAGGTCGACAATGCCCACGAGGCCTGTACGCTGGTCAAGCAGCGCGGCGGCAAGGTCACGCGCGAGGCCGGGCCGATGAAGCACGGCACCACCGTGATCGCCTTCGTCGAGGATCCGGACGGCTACAAGATCGAGTTCATCCAGCGCAAAGCTGCCTGAGCCCCGCCGCGCGCGCGAATCTGCGAAGATCGGCCGATGGGGGCTCAGGCAGTCAAATCAGGGGATCTGCGGAGCGCGCCGCGCTGGACCCTGCGCAAGGAGAACGGCGTGGCCGAGCTGGCGCTGGCCGGCGAGTGGACCATGGAGGCCCGCCTCAGCGGCATTCCCGAGGCGGCGGCGGCGCAGATCGAGCTGGAGCCGGGGCAGAAGCTGCGCATCGACGCCTGCGACGTGACGCGCTGGGACAGCGCCCTGCCCGCGTTCCTGCTGGCCCTGGCCGAGTACTGCCGCAATCAGGGCTGGACCATGGACGCCGGACGGCTGCCGACCGGCCTGCGCACCGTGCTGAAGATGTCCGACGAGCTGTCGCCGCCGGCTTCGGCACGTCCGCCGGTGCCGGTGCCGGCACTGCGCCGCATCGGCGAGCGCACTCTCGGCTATGCCGCCAAGGGCGGCGAATCGATCGGCCTGTTCGGCGAGGTGCTGATCGCGCTGGGCCGCCTGCTGCGAGGCAAGGCCGTGTACTACAAGGACGACGCCTGGGGCGTGCTGCAGGCCTGCGGCGCCGATGCCCTGCCCATCGTCGGCCTGGTCAACCTGCTGGTCGGCGCCATCATCGCCTTCGTCGGGTCGGTGCAGCTGCAGCAGTTCGGTGCCGGTGAGCTGCTGGCCGACGGCGTGGCCATCGCCACGGTGCGGGAGATGGCGGCAGTCATCACCGCGGTGGTGCTGTCCGGCCGCACCGGCGCCGCCTTCGCTGCGCAGATCGCCACCATGCAGGGCAACGAGGAGATCGACGCGCTGCGCGTGATGGGCGTGCCGGTGGTGGAGTTCCTGGTGCTGCCGCGGGTGCTGGCCCTGGCGGTGATGACGCCGCTGCTGTACTTCTACGCCTGCCTGCTCGGCATCCTCGGCGGCTTCCTGGTCGGCACCGGCATGCTCGACCTGTCGCTGAGCATCTTCCTCGATCGCACCCAGGGTGCGCTCAATTCCCATCACTTCCTGCTCGGCGTGAGCAAGAGCCTGGTGTTCGGCGGCCTGGTGGCGCTGTCCGGCTGCTATTACGGCCTGCGCGCCGGCCGCAACGCCGCGGCGGTGGGCGAGGCAACGACGTCGGCGGTGGTGGCCGGCATCGTCGGCGTGATCATCGTCGACGCCATTTTCGCGGTGTGCGCCAATGCCCTCGGCATCTGAGGCGCGCGAGGCGGTGTGCCGGGTCG
>CAYWPB010000650.1:0-1962 GCA_964458725.1 uncultured Nevskia sp.
ACTTCCTCAACGTTAAGGGTGCGTGAATAGTCTTGAAAAATCAAGCCTAAAGCCACGCTTTTGAAACCTTCGGGCAAACCTGCACCGTGATAGATGTCAAAGATGTGCACGGACTTGAGCAGCGGACCCCCCGCGGCGCGGGTAGTACGGACCAGTTCTTCGGTCTGAATACCCGGTTTCAGCACGAAAGCGAGGTCGCGCCGCGACGAGGGGAATTCCGACACCGGGCCTGGCTGCGGCAGGGCGGCGGCGCACAGGGCTTCCACCTCGATTTCGAACAGAACCACCGCTTCGCCCAGGTCCAGATCCTGGGCCAGGCGCGGGTGCAGGGCGCCGAGCCAGCCGACGCTGCGCCCATCGACCAGAATCCGCGCACAGCGCCCCGGATGCAGGGCGGCCTGCTCGCCGCGCTCGAAGGTGAAGCGTTCGGCGCCGCGCCCGAACAGGGCGGCCAGGTCGGCCTTGACGTCGTAGAAGTCGACCGGGCGCTCCGGTTTGCTGCCCCACTGCTCGGCCAGGGCCATGCCGGCAGCCAGTCCCGCCAGATACTGGGTCTCGCGGGTGCCATCGCCGTCCGGGGCGTAAGCAGCGCCGCATTCGAACAGCCGCGCGCGCTTGAGCTGGCGCTGGCGGTTGTATTGCCAGGTGGGGATCAGGCCGCTCCACAGGGTGGTGCGCATCACCGCCATGGTCTCGGCGATGGGGTTGTCCAGGACCACCGCAGGCACGCCGGGCTTGAGCTGCTGCTGCAGCTTCGGGTCGACGAAGCTGTAGGTCACCACTTCCTGCCAGCCGCGTGCCACCAGGGCGTCCTTGAACGCGTCGAGCGGCCGCTGCGTCTCC
The DNA here is from genome assembly GCA_964458725.1 of uncultured Nevskia sp. GTDB lineage: Bacteria > Pseudomonadota > Gammaproteobacteria > Nevskiales > Nevskiaceae > Nevskia. Next base: position 844 of record CAYWPB010000650.1, read on the forward strand.
GGCATCGCGAATGGCGCCAGCGCGGCGGCATAGGGGCGCGCCGGAATGCGTTCGTAGCCGTAGAGGCGGCCGACTTCCTCCACCAGGTCGGCTTCGATGCGCAGATCGTAGCGCCAGGTGGGGACGCGGCAGCGCCAGGCACCGGCGTCCTCGGCCTGGGTTTCGATGCCCAGGCGCGCCAGCAGCGGCGGCACTTCGCGTACCGGCACCGGGCAGCCGAGCAGGCGCTCGATGCGGCTGTGGCGCAGGCGCACGATGGCGGCGTATTGCGGCGCCCGTCCGGCCTCGACGATAGGTCCAGCCTCGCCGCCGCAGATCTGCTCGACCAGGGCGGTGGCGCGCTCCAGGGCGCGGCGCTGCAGGGCCGGGTCGACGCCGCGCTCGTTGCGGTAGCGTGAGTCCGACAGCAGCTTGTGGCGGCGGCCGCTGGTGGCGACGGACACCGGGTCGAAGCAGGCGGACTCGAGGAAGATCTCGGTGGTGGTCTCGCCGACGCCGGAGGCGGTGCCGCCCATCACGCCGGCCAGCACCAGCGGGCCACTGTTGTCGGCGATCAGCAGGTCGGACGGGTCCAGTTCCAGCGTCTGCTCGTTGAGCAGGGCCAGCTTCTCGCCGGCGCGGGCGCGGCGCACCCGCACCGGGCCGGACAGGCGCGCGTGGTCGAAGCCGTGCATCGGCTGGCCCAGTTCGAGCAGCACGTAGTTGGTGATGTCGACTACCGGGTGGATGGCGCGGATGCCGGAACGGCGCAGGCGCTCGCGCATCCAGTCCGGCGTGCGCGCCTTGGGGTTGAGGCGGGTGACGACGCGGCCGACATAGTGGGGGCAGCCCTGCGCGTCCTCGACCAGGACTTCGTTGACCGGCAGGGCGCTGACCACGGCCGGCCGCACCGTTGGCGCCTTGGCCGGGAGGTTGTACAGCGCCGCCACTTCGCGCGCCAGGCCGGCGATGCTGAGGCAGTCGCCGCGGTTGGGAGTCAGCTCCAGGTTGAGCAGGCGGTCGTCCAGGCCCAGGTGCTGCTCGATCGGCGTGCCGGGGCGGGCGTCCGGGTCCAGCTCCAGCAGGCCCTCGGACTTCTCGGCCAGGCCCAGCTCGACCGCCGAGCAGAGCATGCCGGCG
>CAYWPB010000651.1:0-1956 GCA_964458725.1 uncultured Nevskia sp.
GTGGGGGCGATCTTCCAACTCCTGCTGCTGGAACGAACGGCAAGGCGAAACCTCTTCGCGCTCCGGCCCCGTTGGGACTGGCCGCTGATCCGGGAGTTGGCGCTCCAGGCGAGACCGTTTGCGGTGATGAGCCTGTTGAGCAACGTAAATGACGTCCCCGTCGTCGACGTGCTGGTGCTGGCCGCCTGTTTTGGCTCCACAACGGTGGGGCCCTACACCGCGGCGAGCGGACTCGTTTTGCGCCTACTGGTGATCGCGGCCGGCATCGCCGACGCCCTTTATCCGGCGGTCGCGGGCGGCGGACAGGATCCGGAAGAGGTCGAACGGACGGTCCGGCGCTCGGTGTTGAACCTTTCTCTGCTCTCGCTGCCGCTCGCGGTATGCGTCACGTTCGCCGCGCCGGCGGCGCTGTGGGTGCTCTTCGGCAGCCAATACCTGGCGGCTGCGGGAGCGCTGCGCGCTCTCGGGTGGCTGATCCCGCTCACGGGTACCAACCACCTGATCCGGGAATGTCTCAACGCCCTCCACCGGCAGGACTTGGTAGTGCGAATGAGCCTCGCCAACCTGCTGGTCATGGTACTGCTCTACGCCGCAATGATTCCGCCGCTCGGTATGCTCGGCGCCGCCCTCGCGGGCGTACTCCGGGAGCTGCTCCTGCTGGGAGTATGGATCACGCTGCTGCGACGCGAGATAGGACATCCGCTTCCCATCGCCGGGCTGCTCCGGGCCGGTGCGGCCTCTGTGATTATGACCGTACCTCTCGCCCTTGCAGCGCTCAGTGGATCGATGCTCGTGCTGGTCGCTGGAGCTGTCGTCGCCTTTCTGACCTACGCCGTCGCCCTGCAGGCCCTGGGACTCGTCGACCTGAAGAATCCGCTCTGCCTCTCTTAAAACCTCGGTTCTGCCGACAAGATTATTGTGAGTATCTAGCGCCGACGGGTATACTAGCGCTAGGAGTGAGACGAATGGTATTCAGTTCGGTACTGATAGCTCTGGCGGGAGCCGGGTTCATGACCTTCGTGGGCTACTTCCTCGCCCGCGGCGAGTAGCCTCCGGTCACCCGGCAATAGCCTTTTCATTTGCAGCGCCTGACGGTCGAAAGGACCGTCAGGCGCTGTTTGCTTTTCTGCCGTGCAGCCAGGCCCCTACCGTCGGAGAAAGGTTGCCGTTGCCGCCCGGGAGGATGGTTGATCGCAAAGTCCGCCGGGTATATCGCGACCGGCGGGTAATCGCGACCAACGAATTCGGGTCACCCGCGGACGGAGACACGGCGGAGCATGTGTGGAATCTGCGGGATCTTCCGGTTCGATGGCGGACCGATCGACCGGCGCCGGGCTGAACGGATGGGAGAGGCGCTATCGGCGCGCGGCCCCGACTCCTGCGGCTTGCATGCCGGCCCCGGCTTCGTTCTGGGTCACCGGCGATTGGCGATTATGGACCTCTCCGCGGCCGGCGCCCAGCCGATGGCGAACGAGGATGAATCGGTCTGGATCACGTTCAACGGCGAGATCTACGACAGCTCCGCTCTCCAGGTGGAACTGGAAGCGGCCGGGCACCGGTTTCGCTCCCACTCCGACACCGAAGTGCTCCTTCACGGGTACGAGGAATGGGGTCTGGAGCGACTTCTGCGGCGGGTGCGCGGGTTCTTTGCGTTCGCGCTGGCGGACAGTCGCCGGGGGGAACTGCATCTGGCGCGGGACCCACTCGGCAAGCTCCTTCGGGTTCGGGTCGCTGGGGCTGTGCCAGGGGAGCTACGGAATCAACGCGAATTCGTTCAAATGAAGACGCGCCGCGGATTCACGCTCTGGGAGCTCACGATGGTCCTGCTGATCATGTCGATCGCGGCGACTCTCGCGGCGCCCGCGTTTGTGAATTTCGGCAAGGATCGCCCGGCAGGCGCGGCGGACGCGATGATCGGCTTGTTGCACGACGCGCGCAAGGCGGCGATCGACTTCA
>CAYWPB010000652.1:0-1955 GCA_964458725.1 uncultured Nevskia sp.
TGGCGCTGGTCGCCGCATCCGCGTTCGCCGCCGACTACGACAAGACCGAGCAGACCCCGCTCTACACCCTGCACCTGAAGGCGCCGGCGGCGGCGATGGCGATGCCGTCGGTCAAGGACAGGATCATGGCGCTGTACCGGAGCGACGCCGAGGAGACGAAGAAGGAAGCCCAGGACGACAAGGACGGCAATCCGGACTTCCACCCCTACCAGGTCGACACCGTCTGGCGCGTCACCTTCGAAAACCCGGCCGTGCTGAGCCTGTCGGCCGAGACCTACGCCGACACCGGCGGCGCCCATCCCAACGGCGCCTTCCAGACCCTGGTGTGGGACAAGCAGGCCAACCGCGCCGTGCCGATCGATGCCCTGTTCGCGCCGGACCAGGCCAAGGCCGCGCTCGCCGCCATCGCCGACGCCGCCAGCAAAGCCTGGGTCAAAGCCTATACCCAGCGCAGCGGCGACAAGCCCGACGCCGACCTGCCCGGCGACGCCATCGGCCCCGATCCGGACAAGCTCAAGAACTACGCCCTCACCTATGCCAAGGGCCAGACCAACGCCAACGGCATCGTCCTGCTCTACGGCGCCGGCCAGGCCTGGCCGCACGTGCTCGGCGACTTCCGCCTGTCGGTCCCGGCCAGCGTGTTCGCGAAGTTCCTGGCGCCGCAGTGGAAGGCGGTGTTTGCGGCGGGGTGAGCGGCGGGTCGCGGAGATGGTTTGGCGACGGACCGCTTGAATCCGCAGCCGGGGGCGGTCCTTCAGGTCCCGAAATTCATCGCTGTAAAGCTGCCGGACGAGCGGCGTGCATAGTGCGCCCCTATTTGCTGCTGGACGTCACCTGGCGCAGGCTCTGCTCATAAGCTTGCGCCTCTGGCCACTGGTCACCCCCTCCGAGAAATCGGTCGGCAAAGTATTGGGCGCGTGACTGCGCATCGGTGAACTGTTGTGGCGTCAGATGTAACTCAAAATAGCGGTGAAGACTGGTGACACCCCTGCAATCTTCAGAGAAACAATACAGTTTTAGCGTACCACCGGTGGGGGAGCAGTTATTACCAAGCTGGCACATGGCCAAGTCACGAATGGCGATTTGCCCAAGCCAGTCTTCCTTTTCAGACTTGTCCATTGCGGCCCGATATTCTGGGGTGTTGGCGATGATGCTGGTCAACGCAGCCGGATCAGCGTCAGACACTACCCGCTTGAAAAGCTTGACGCGCTCCTCAGGTTGCAGGCCATTGTCAGCATCCTCGGCCTCACCGATTAGAGCTTGGCCGTTGCCCCCCGCGAGCGCGCTGGCACGCCAGGTAGCTGCTGACCCAACTTCTTCAGGTGATGCGGCGGTGAGGGGATCGCAGCGTGCCAGTGCATCTTCGACGTCAAGCCGTAACCATTTACCGGCTTGCCACCTCGGATCCTTGAGTTTTTCATGCCACGTTTTGCCGTCATGTAGCGGCATTTTCCAGTTCTCACACCCATCCAGAACTGCCGCAATCATTTCCTGTGTATCTGTATCGCCGCTACGCGCCGCCGGAAGAAGTGAACGCACGAAAGTTAGCTTGTCGGGATCGCTCTTGCTCCAGTCCCGGGCAACTAGCGCATCTCGATGCTTCAATTTGGCCGCTGCAATCATGGCACGACCAGCCCTATCGTCAGGAGCAGCAGCCTTCGATAAGGTTGACTCTTGAAGGCCCGTTTTCGTACCAACCCGGGTTGCACCGGTCTCAGATCCTAGCGATAGCTCGCTCCGAGAAACGGCCTCCACGTTCGGCGACTGTAGCGCTTGCCAACCGGTAGCCATAAACAAGGCAACAAGGAGAAGAGTGACAATTGTGCGCGCGGGACGCATGGGTAATTAGCCTACCTGAAAGCGGTCCCTTGCCACTGGCCGGTACGGGCCGTCAGCTCGTGTAGATACTGTTATCCCGATCAAGCCCCATGTAGAGCTGGATTGAAGGGTTGACC
>CAYWPB010000653.1:0-1955 GCA_964458725.1 uncultured Nevskia sp.
GCTCTGGCCTACCCGCGCCCGGCGGCGAGCGGCGACGACGAGCCCAGCTTCGAGCGCGCGGTGAACACGCCGCCGCGCGGCATCGGCAACACCACCCTGGAGCGCCTGCGCATGCTGGCGCGCGAGCAGAGCATCCCGCTGTGGAAGGCCGCGCTGGGCGCCGGCAGCCTGCTCGGCCGCAGCGCCGGCAACCTCAAGACTTTCCTCGAGCTGATCGACACCCTGGCCAAGGACATCGAGATCCATCCGCTGTCGAAGGCGATGGAGCTGACCATCGAGCGCTCCGGTCTGCGCCAGCATTACCAGAAGGAAAAAGGCGAGCAGGCCGAGTCGCGCCTGGAGAACCTGGACGAGCTGGTCAACGCCGCGCGCGGCTTCGAGCGGCCGCCGGAGGACGACGGCCTGTCGCCGGTCAACTCCTTCCTCGCCCATGCAGCGCTGGAAGCCGGCGAGCAGCAGGCCGGCGCCGGCGAGGACTGCGTGCAGCTGATGACCTTGCACTCGGCCAAGGGCCTGGAGTTTCCGGTGGTGTTCCTCGCCGGCATGGAGAACGGCCTGTTCCCGCACCAGCGCGCGGTGGAGGAAGGCAGCCTCGAGGAGGAGCGCCGCCTGTGCTACGTCGGCATCACCCGCGCGCGCAGGCAGCTGTACCTGAGCTACGCCGAAGTGCGCCGTGTCCACGGCGTGGAGCAGATCGGCGCGCCCTCGATGTTCATCAAGGAAATCCCGGCCGAGACCATTGTCGAGACCCGGCCGCGCGCCGGCGTCCTGCGTCCGGCGTTCGCAGCGCCGTCGCGCGGCGGTTACGGCGATGGGGGATACAGCTCGGGCGGCGGCTACGGTTCCGGCAGCTACGGCAACCGCAGCGGCGGCAGCTACGGCGCCCCGGCGCGTACCGCGACCAGCGCGGCGACCAGCAGCGAGGTGCCCGGCGGCTACAAGCTCGGCGGGCGGGTGCGCCATCCCAAGTTCGGCGAGGGCACCATTCTCGCCTTCGACGGCGACGGCGATCGCATGCGGGTGGAAGTGAAGTTCCGCGAAGCCGGCACCAAGTGGCTGATGCTGGCGCAAGCGAAGCTGGAAGCGCTATAAGCGCGGCATGAACAAGGCCGAGTGGATTTTGCTGCTGGTGGTGGTCGGTGCGCTGGTCGGGCCGTTCGTCACGCTCAAGGCGTTGAGCGTGTTCCGGCAGAAAGGCAAGCTTCCGCCGGCGCAGCCGTACAAGGATGACGAGGACTGAAGTGTCTTACCCCTCTCCCTCCGGGAGAGGGGTAGGGGTGAGGGCACTCTAATCAGAGTGCGCAGCCGCGGAAAGTGCGCCCCTCACCCGCCGCTGCGCGGCGGCCTCTCCCGGAGGGAGAGGCATCCCAGCACCAGATCCTTCGCTCCGCTCAGGATGACACTCAGCCGGCTTTCACCTTCACCAGCATCCCCTTGATGCCGTTCTCGTCCAGGCGCTGCAGAATGTCCTGGGCCTTGGCCAGGCTGGGTTGCGGGCCGATGCGCACGCGGAACCAGCTCTCGCTCTGGTCGATGGTGACCTGCTCGATCTTCGACTCGACACCGAGCAGGGCCAGGCTGGCGCGGCTGCGCTCGGCCTCGTCGCGGGTCTTGTAGGCGCCGACCTGGATCAGGTACTGGCCAGGCTCGGCGATCTCCGGCGTGGTCGGCTTGCCGGCCTTGGCCGAGGCGGCGGCGTCCTCGCGCGGGATCACCACCTCGTAGCTGGGCAGCATCTCGTAGAAGGCGTACTTGGACGGCTGCTTGGGCGGCAGCGGGATCGCCTTCTGCGGCTCGGGCCTGGTGCCGGCCGCGCCCGGCGTGGAGGCGATGATGGCATTGCCGGCGGCGGTGGCGGCATCGGGACCCTTGCCGAGCTGCACCGGCTTGGCCGGGCGGTTGATCCAGACCCAGCCGATGCCGGCGGCGCCGATGGCCAGGCCCAGCATCAGCCC
>CAYWPB010000654.1:0-1953 GCA_964458725.1 uncultured Nevskia sp.
TTCGCAGTGCCGGACCTTAAGGCGCAGCGCAGCGCGCCCTGGGACTACATCTACGAGCCGGACCCGGTGGCGCTGCTGGATACCGTGCTCTCCCGCTACGTCGAAGCGCAGGTGTACCAGGCGGTGGTCGAGAATGCCGCCTGCGAGCAATCCGCCCGCATGGTCGCGATGAAAGCGGCATCCGACAACGCCGGCAAGATCATCAGCAGCCTGCAGCTTGCCTACAACAAGGCCCGCCAGGCCAGCATTACCAAGGAGCTGGCGGAAATCGTCGGCGGCGCCGCGGCGGTTTAGCCCAAAGGACTGCCTGCTTGCCTTCCACCTTCGCCCGTGCCGCTGTCGCTGCAGCCTTGTCGCTGCTGAGCGCTGCGGCTGCGCAGGCGCAGGCCACGCCGCCTGCCAAGCAACCACAGCCGCAGGATCAACCATTCTCGGGTGAGCAGCTGCTGTTCGACGCCCCGGACGGCTGGGCGGTGGTGCAGACCCGCACCATCCAGCGGGGGGCGCTGCGCATTCGCGTGCAGGTCAGGGTGCCGCCGGAGCAGGGCCCGAACCAGCGCGAGCGGCTCGTCGACATGGTGCAGGTGCACGCGCATACGCCGCCGCACCGGTACTTGCAGAATGCCGCCGCCGAATCGGCGCAGCAATGCGTGCATTGGAACACCTCGCCGTCCAGCACCGACGCCTATGACGGCTACCCTGGTGAGACGCAGCACCGCTACTGCGATCACGACCGCAGCGACGGTTTCTGCCGCACCCTCATCACCAAGGCGCTGGGCGGGCACGAATCGCTGTACGTGGTCGAGTACGTCAAGGCGTATCCCTGCAGCGGCGTCGAGCAGTTCTCCGCGGAAGAGTCGAAGCGCTGGAAGGAATTTTTCGATTCGGTGAGCGTCTGCGACCAGCACCACAAGGACTGCCAGGAAGAGGGCACGCCGGAGCAGCGCGAGAGCACCTGAGGCGCCCTCCGCAAATTTATTGGATTCGTTGAAATACACGCAAAGGTCAAGGCTATGAGCACCGGCAAGATTGTCCAGGTCATCGGCGCGGTCATCGACGTCGAGTTCCCGCGCGACGCGATTCCGGAAATCTACGACGCGCTGAAAATCGACGGTACCGCGCTGACGCTGGAAGTGCAGCAGCAGCTCGGCGACGGCGTGGTGCGCACCATCGCGCTGGGCTCCTCCGAAGGCCTCAAGCGCGGCCTGGTGGCGCAGAACACCGGCGCGCCGATCTCGGTGCCGGTGGGCAAGGCCACCCTGGGCCGCATCATGAACGTGCTGGGCGAGCCGATCGACGAGGCCGGCGAGGTCAAGGCCGAGCACCACTGGGCCATCCACCGCGATGCCCCCAGCTACGAAGACCAGTCCGGCTCCACCGATCTGCTGGAAACCGGCATCAAGGTCATCGACCTGCTGTGCCCGTTCGCCAAGGGCGGCAAGGTCGGCCTGTTCGGCGGCGCCGGCGTGGGCAAGACCGTGAACATGCTCGAGCTGATCAACAACATCGCCACCGAGCACTCCGGCCTGTCGGTGTTCGCCGGCGTGGGCGAGCGTACCCGCGAAGGCAACGACTTCTACCACGAAATGTCCGACGCCAAGGTCATCGTGCGCGACAACCTGCCCGAGTCCAAGGTGGCGATGGTGTACGGCCAGATGAACGAGCCGCCCGGCAACCGTCTGCGCGTGGCGCTGACCGGCCTGACCATGGCCGAGTACTTCCGCGACGAGGGCCGCGACGTGCTGTTCTTCGTCGACAACATCTACCGCTACACCCTGGCCGGCACCGAAGTGTCCGCGCTGCTCGGCCGTATGCCGTCGGCGGTGGGCTACCAGCCGACCCTGGCCGAGGAAATGGGCGTGCTGCAGGAGCGCATCACCTCCACCAAGAAGGGCTCCATCACCTCGATCCAGGCCGTGTACGTGCCCGCGGACGACCTGACCGACCCGAGCC
>CAYWPB010000655.1:0-1951 GCA_964458725.1 uncultured Nevskia sp.
AAGACCGGCGGCAAGCGCGGCATCGCCAGCCTGTGCATCGGCGGCGGCGAAGCGGTCGCGGTCGCGTTCGAGATGATCTGAAGTCCGTTCTTCCCGCACTTCCCCCTCTCCCCGCTTGCGGGGAGAGGGCCGGGGTGAGGGTGCCCGGTTGCTTGTACAGGACGTATATCGTGTGAATACGGTCAAAGGAAGGACCGGGCAATGCCATTCCCCCGCGCCAAGCTGAGAGATACGTCCCGTTCGGCGCCGCTGCTGCCGGCTACACTCCGCCGATGCTGACCCCCATTACCCGCGACGCCGGCACGGCCGCGAGCCGGCCGCGCATCCCGCTGGCCGCCTGGCTGCGCACGCTCGCCGGGCGCGGCGACAGCGAACTGCTGCTCGGCGGCACCGGCCACCTCCTGCTCAGCCCCGAAGAGGAGGAAAACGTGGTCGGCCACCTGCGCCAGGGCGTCCTGCCGCGGCTGTTTCCCGACGGTGGCTTCGCCCAGGTATGCCTGCTCACCGGCCTGGCGCCGGGCGCAGACCTGCTGTTCGCGCACGTGCTCGGCGGCTGGCTGCTGGAACGCGACATCCCCTTCCGCATGGTCGGCCTGTTGCCGGTACCGCCGGAAACCCTGCTGGAAGACTGGCTCGACAGCCAGCCGGAAACCGGCGCGGACCATTCCGCCGGACAGCGCCAGCAACGGCGCGAGCAGATCGAAAGCACCCTGGCCTCGTGCGAAATCATCGTCGACCTGCTGCCGCCGGAAAGCGGCGCCGCCGAACTGGCCAGCCAAGCCTTCCGCGAGCAGCAGTACCGCCTGCTCGCCGCCTGCCTGGCGCAGCGTTCCGACATCCTGGTCGCCGTCCTGCGCCAGCAGAATCCACTGCGCCCGGGCGGCACCGCCGAGGTGGTGGACTGGCGCCGCAACCCGCACCACATCCCAGCCGAATTCTGCACCGACCCGCCGCCGCTGCCGGACGGCGCGGGCCGCCGCCTGATCGTGATCGATCCGGCCGTCGACTACACTCCTTTTTCTTCTTCCCCTCTCCCCACGGATGTGGGGAGAGGGTCAGGGTGAGGGGCGCCGGCGCAGCCGGCTGTTGTAATCAGCAAGTGCTGCAAACCTTCTCCTGAACAGGGGAAGGGTGGTTGTGGAAAAGCGGGGGCACCATGGGACACAGCGACAACACAGCCGAAGCTTTCGCGGCACGCGCCGGCGAGGCACTGCGCGCCGGCAACTACCTGCTCTGCTACGACCTAGTCGACCAGGCGCAGCAGCTCGGCCTGCAGACGCGCCGGCTCGACTACCTCTCGCTGCTGGCCCTGGCCAATGCCGGCAGCACCGAATTCGCCTGGCGCCGCTACCGCGGACTGGGCCTGCGCGAAGAGGAGATCGACGAGGACTGGCTGGCCTTGCAGGGCCGCCTGCTCAAGGACCTGGCCCTGTCCGGCGGCGAGCGCCGCGACTTCCTCGCCGCGGCCGAAGCCTACCTCGCCGCCTTCCGTCAGACCGGCGGCTACTTCACCGCCATCAACGCCGCCAGCATGTTCATGCTGGCCGGCGACACCGAGGCCTCGCACCGGCTGGCACGCGAGGTGCTGGTTCTGGCCGCAGGAACGAGCGCCGCAGACGATACCGACCATTACTACCTGCGCGCCAGCGAGGCCGAGGCGGCGCTGCTGCTGGGTGACGCCGCGCGCTGCCGCCGCAGCCTGCGCGACGCCGACGCGCGGGCGCTGGGCAACGTCCCCGCCCGCAGCCGCACCCGCCAGCAGCTGCGCCTGATCTGCCGCCACCTGCGCATCGAGGACGAGTTCTCGGCCCTGCTCAGCCTGCCGGCGCTGTTCTACATCGAGCGCGGCGCGGCCGAGATCCCGCTGGCCTTCGGCGCCGACCGCGCCGCCGCCGCCGCGCACGGCCTGGATGTGACGACCTGCACCGGCGCCCGCGTCCATGCCGCGTTG
>CAYWPB010000656.1:0-1948 GCA_964458725.1 uncultured Nevskia sp.
ACCTCGACGGCGACAAGCTCGACACGCTGCTGGCCGTCGTGGACGTGACGGCGGAGGCCCTGGTGGGCCTCGCGGGCACGAACAACGTGCACGGCGGGCGCGACACGCAGCCGGGCGCCGCGTTCGCGGTCTCCGGCGACAAGCGCGCCGTGTACTACGTGAACGAGGCCACCGCGGGCGTGGACCTCAACGCCGACGGCGACATGCTCGACATGGTGCCCTCGGTGTGGGACGGGTCCTCCGGCGTCCCCGCCACGCAGGTCGAGTACTTCCCGGGCGCCGCCGCGCACCTCCAGTCGGGCGCCAACCCGCGCGTCGCCTTCTACGACGGCGGCGGCGGCACGCGCAGCTTCTACACCTCGGTGGAGAACCGCACCATCGGCGCCGCCGACGACAACGGCGACGGCACGACCGCCCAGACCGAGATCCTCTACTGGACCGACCACGCGCTGGCCCCGCCGCTGGCGGCCAACAAGCTCGTGCCCAACCTGGCGGGCATCCCCGCGCTCACGGGCCTGGCGCTCGACGGCGGCCTGATCGCCCAGGTGGCCCCGCACTGGCTCTCGCTGGTGGTCTCGGAGGCGGCCAACGGCAACCGCAACATCTCGGGCAAGAACCAGGCCTTCGCGCTGCTGCTGGTGGACATGTCCACGGCCGGCGCGCCGACGGTCTACAACCCGCAGGTGGCGGTGGCCAACACCTCCTTCGGGCGCATCCCGGCCACCGGCGTGGGCGGGCCCAACGGCGTCGTGTTCCTGCTCGACGAGGTGCTCAATGGCAACCTCAACGGCAACGGCAGCAGCACCGAGAAGCTGCTCTACTACTTCCCCTACGCCACCCCGACCGCCAAGGTGAACCTGCAGAACACCGGCGGCATCGACGTCTGGCTGGCCGGAACGTGGATCGGCATCACCGCCGACGAGAGCCTGACGCTGAACTCCGACTTCAACGGCAACGCCACCACCAACGACGTCCTGTTCCGGGTGGTGGACACGGCCGGCAACCTCGTGCAGCCGGGCCTGCTCTTCAGCGCCCATCTCAACGTCCCGGGGGGTGGGCGCCGCGGCGACCCGGTCGTGACCGGCGGGTCCGGGCAATGCCACGATGGGCTGATCGTTGCGCCCGACGATCTGGTCGGTCACCGGCGTTTCCGCCAGCTTGTCAAGCGTCTGCTCCATGGCTTCGTCGATCCAGCCCACGGCGCGAAAGGCCAGAACGCCCTGGCTTTCGAAACTGATGCGCGTGACGACGTCGCAAGCCGCCGCCGGCCGGCCACCGCCGGCATCGTGACCACTGAGCGCATTGCCGTAATTGGCGAGCGCCTTGAGCGATGCCGGCGGCACCCGGAGCTGCCAGACGATGCCCGGCTGGGAGGGCAGCAGGATGGCGAGCTTTTTGTAATCCCGACAGGCTTTGATGCCTTTGCCGGTCATGTTGGAAATCGCCGACCCCCAGACGTTCAGGGAACAAGCCGCGCAGGTCGAAGATTGCGGAATGGTCGCTTCGCGCGACGGAGCTACGCCATTATCCGACCAGCAGGTCGGTGGCGTGCCTTCATCATTGCCGCCATAAGGCGTTTCGTAAAAAATCTTGGACTTGTTCGCGTTGGCGTCCGCGATGACGAGGTCGAGCTCGAGCTGCGGATGTTGTCGGGCCACGCCGGCAGCATCGACGAAAGTAAAGCGGTTGCCGGACAGGTCGATATGTGGTGGTTGGCTGGTGGTCAGATTGGCGGTCAAGCTGGTTGCGAGGCCGCGGCGCAGGCGAGGCGGAAGGGCGATGTCGTTCATGTCAGGCTCCAGGTTTGAAGGGGGTAGCGCGCACTAAAAGGTCAGCATGAAAGGTGTCGCGATAAATTGCCTTTTCAGCATAATGTGACCAAGCGACAGAGATCATATCCTCAGTAACGACCTCGACCACCATACGCGACGAGCCGCTTTTCAAATAA
>CAYWPB010000657.1:0-1945 GCA_964458725.1 uncultured Nevskia sp.
GGGCGGCAACGGCTGTCCGTTGGACCCGGCCTTCCCCGACCAAACCCCCTATATCGGCCTTGACTGGTTCATCCTCGACCTGCTCGGCTCGACCATGGTGTTCGTGGCCATCGAGAAGCTGTTCCCGCTGTACCGCGGCCAGCCGGTATTCCGCGCCGAGTGGCAGACCGACTTCATCCATTTCGGCGTCAACCACTTCCTGGTCGGCCTGACCCTGCTGATCGTCAACTTCCTGATCCACCGCTTCTTCACCTGGGCGGTGTACCCGCCCTTGCAGCAGGCGATCCAGAGCCTGCCGCTGGTGGTGGAGACGCTGCTGGTGCTGCTGGTGGCGGACCTGATCCAGTACTGGACCCATCGCGCCTACCACGAGATCCCCTTCCTCTGGCGCTTCCACGCCGTGCACCACAGCACCAAGACGCTGGACTGGATGGCCGGTTCGCGCCTGCATCTGTTCGAGGTGCTGTTCACCCGCGTCTCGATCCTCGGGCCGCTCTACGTGCTGGGCTTCTCGAAGGCCTCGATGGACATCTACGTCATCGTCGTCGGCTTCCAGGCCGTGTTCAACCACGCCAACGTCAGCCTGCCGTGGGGGCCGCTGAAGTACCTGATCGTCACCCCCGATTTCCACCACTGGCACCACAGCTCCGACCGGGCCGCCCTGGACCGCAACTACGCCGCCCATTTCGCCTTCCTCGACTACGCCTTCGGCACCGTGGCCAAGACCACCCAGCGCTTTCCCGACGAGTACGGGGTGCTCGGCGACTATATGCCGAAGGGCTTTTTCCGCCAGCAGCTGTTTCCGTTCACCTGGCGCGACAAGGGATAGCCGCACGTTATCCCTGCCGGTGCTCGAACTGTGCACCGCGGGCATCCCGCACCCGGGTTAGCATGGCCCGAGCCCGCCAGACCGGAGCGGCCATGTCCGCTGCTGCGACCCCGCTGCCCAGCCAGCGCCAGCTGTTCGACGTCCCAAACGATGTCGCCTACTTCAACTGCGCCAGCATCGGCCCGATGCTGCACGGCGTCCGCGAAGCTGGGGCGGCCGCGCTGGCGCGGCGCGCCCGGCCCTGGGCCATCAGCCAGCGCGACTGGTTCACCGACTCAGAGCGCCGCCGCGAGCTGTTCGCGCAGCTGATTGGCGCCGACGACGATGGCGTCGCCCTGGTGCCGGCGGCTAGCTACGGCCTGGCGGTCGCCGCCACCAACCTGGAGAGCCGGTCGGGACAGAACGTGCTGCTGATCGCCGACGACTTTCCGTCCAGCGTGTACACCTGGCAGCGCCACTGCGCCGGCAGCGGCGCCGGTGTGCGCACCGTGAGCCGCGAGCCCGGCCAGGACTGGACCAGCGCGGTGCTGGCGGGCATCGACGACAACACGGCGATCGTCTCCGTCCCCAACGTGCACTGGACCGACGGTGCCCTGCTCGATTTACCGCAGATCGGCGCGGCGGCGCGGCGCGCCGGCGCGCGCCTGGTGGTGGATGCCAGCCAGTCCATCGGCGCGCTGCCGCTGGACCTGGCGGCGGTGCGTCCGGACTTCCTGATCACGGTGGGCTACAAGTGGCTGCTCGGCCCCTTCGGCTGCAGCTACCTGTACGCCGCGCCCGAGCACCGCGAGGGCGTACCGCTGGAGGAGAACTGGCTGCTGCGCCAGAACTCCGAGGACTTCAGCCGCCTGGTCGACTACCGCGAGGGCTACCAGCCCGGCGCGCGCCGCTACGACATGGGTCAGCGCAGCGCCTTCGAGACCACCCCGGCGGCCATTGCCGCGCTGCGGCAGATTCTGGACTGGGGTGTGGAGCGCATCGCCGCCACCCTGGCCGCCACCACGGCGCGCATCGAGCGCGAACTGGCGGCGCTGGGGCTGGGCGCGACCAGCGCAGTGCGCGGGCCGCACATGCTCGGGATAGCGCTACCGGAGGGCAGCCGCGCGGCGATTGCGG
>CAYWPB010000658.1:0-1942 GCA_964458725.1 uncultured Nevskia sp.
GCTGCGGCCCGCCGGGATAGGGAAGCCCCAGGAGCTTGGCGGTCTTGTCGAAGGCCTCGCCGGCGGCGTCGTCGAGGGTCTCGCCGAGGATGGCGTAGCGGCCGACGCCGTCGACCCGCGCGATCATGGTGTGGCCGCCCGAGACCAGCAGGGCCAGGAACGGGAATTCCGGACGCCGCTCTTCGAGCATCGGCGCCAGCAGATGGCCTTCGAGATGGTGCACCGGGATCAGCGCAGCGCCGGTGGCGGCGGCCAGGCCCGCGGCGAAGGCCCCGCCCACCAGCAGCGCCCCGATCAGGCCGGGGCCGGCGGTGTAGGCGATGCCGGTGAGGCCGGACTGCTGTAGCCCGGCGGCCCTGAGCGTCTCCCCTACCAGGGCGTGAATGCGGCCGGTGTGGTCGCGCGCCGCCAGCTCCGGCACCACCCCGCCGTACTCGGCGTGCATCGCCGCCTGGCTGTGCAGTACGTGCGCCAGCAGGCCGCGATCGCCGTCGTAGACCGCCGCGGCGGTTTCGTCGCAGGAGGTTTCGATGCCGAGGATGACGGCGCGGTGGTTCATAGGCGGCATATTGTGCTCGAAAAGTCCGGGGCAGGGGCGGTTTTGCCTTGTTCATCAAGGAGAAGGCCGTGGACGGCGGCTTGCCGCCACATCATTTCCGGACAAGTAACGCTTTACTTGGGTAGGGTCTGCGGATAGAATCGCGGGCCCTTTAATGGGGGCAACCCTTTTTAGTTTCGAGAGTGATCGAATGCCGTCCGTCCGCGTCCGCGAAAATGAGCCGTTCGAAGTAGCCCTGCGCCGTTTCAAGCGCACCTGTGAGAAAGCCGGTGTCCTCACCGATCTGCGCTCGCACGAGTTCTTCGAGAAGCCGAGCCAGGAGCGCAAGCGCAAGCGTGCCGCCGCCGTGAAGCGCCAAGCCAAGCGCGTTTCCCGCGAAACCACGCGTCAGACCCGCCTGTACTAAGGCAGTTTGTCGTCCTGACAAGCACGGCGCCATCCATGGCGCCGACTGTTGAAACAAGCAGGCAGATCCGCTCCGGCTCCCGGGGCGGATTTTCCTTTTTCTGGAGACCTTAGCCATGACCGACCTCAAAACCCGCATCACGGACGACGTGAAGACCGCGATGAAGGCCGGCGAAAAGGACAAGGTCTCGGTGCTGCGCATGCTCACCGCCGAGATGAAGCAGCGCGAAGTGGTGGACGCGGTCGAGCTGACCGACGCCGTGGTGATCGCCGCCATCGAGAAGATGATCAAGCAGCGCCGCGATGCCGAGGCGCAGTTCCGCGCCGGCAACCGCCCTGAACTGGCCGACAAGGAAGCTGCGGAAATCGCCGTGCTCTCCGCCTACCTGCCGCAGCAGCTGTCCGCCGCCGAGGTGGATGCGCTGATCGCCCAGGCCATCGCCGAAACCGGCGCCGCCGGCGGCAAGGACATGGGCAAGGTAATGGGTTGGATCAAGCCTAAGGTCGCCGGCAAGACCGATATGGGCAAGCTGTCGGGCTTGATCAAAGCCAAGCTGGGTTGAGTTTTGTAGGTCGCCCTTCGGGGCGACAAGAGGTCGGCCTGAAGGCCGACCTACAGGGCCATCTGCGCGGGTGCTAGCATCCCCTGGCGGGCACGGCCCGCCCTACGTCACCCATGTCCAGAATCCCGCAAGCCTTCATCCAGGATCTGCTCTCGCGCACCGACATCGTCGAGGTTGTCGGGCAGCGGGTGGAGCTGAAGCGCGCCGGCAAGGAGTACAAGGGTCTGTCGCCGTTCACCAACGAGAAGTCGCCCTCGTTCTTCGTTTCGCCGGCCAAGCAGATGTTCTTCTGCTTCTCCTCCGGCAAGAACGGCACGGCGATCAACTTCCTGATGGAGAACGACCGCCTCAGTTTCGTCGAGGCGGTGGAGGAGCTGGCCAAGCGCGCCGGCCTGACCGTGCCGCGCGAGGGCGG
>CAYWPB010000659.1:0-1938 GCA_964458725.1 uncultured Nevskia sp.
CCGAATGCGAGGCCACTCCGGGCATCCGGCAGACCGTCTCCACCTGCTTGGGCGCGCCCGTCATGCCGCGCCCGGCCGTTGAGTACGCGGAGGTGCTGATGCGGCGGATCGAGGGTTTCAATTCCCGCGTCTACCTGGTCAACACCGGCTGGACCGGCGGTCCCGGTGGTCCGGGCGGCACCGCCAAGCGCTTCCCGATCCCGGTCACGCGCGCCGTCGTCGCGGCGTGTCAGAGCGGCGCGCTGCTCGGTGCCAAGACCGAGCATCTGGACATCCTGAATCTTGACATTCCTATGGTTGTACCGGGTGTCGATGCCGGATTCCTGAATCCGCGCAGATCCTGGCCCAGCACCGCCGCCTACGACACGGCCGCCGGCAAATTGGCCAAGCTGTTCCAGGACAACATTCGCAGGTTCAAGGCGGCGGAGGCTGTTGTCAAAGCCGGCCCGCAGGGTCTGGTTCGCCGTGGCGGGGCTTGACGACAATAACTGGTGCATCATCCCCGGCGCCTTGCTGGCGGAGCGCGGCGTCCTGTTGCTGCGCGAGCCGGCCTGGGCCAACCGCGGCGAACTGGTCGAGCGCCTGCGCAGTGGCCGCTACGACAAGCCGTTCGTAATGGACGATGGCGAGACACGCCGGCTGCACTTCAGCCTGGCGTTCACGCAGAGCGAGATGAGCCTCGGTCAACCCGATGCGCTGACGCTGCGCTATGCCCGGAAGATGATGGCTTTCCTGCTGTTCGCGCCGCGGCCGCGGCACATCGTTATTGTCGGCCTGGGTGGAGGGTCGTTGACCAAGTTTTGCTCTCGGCAGCTACCGCGGGCCAGGGTCACGACGGTCGAGGTCGATCCTGAAGTCATTGCCTTGAGCAGGCTGTTCGATGTCCCGCGGCGGAGCGCGCGCGTACACACCCTGAACGTCGATGCGCGGGACTACTTCTCCGATCCGGCGACCTTGGCGGATGTTGTCCTGATGGATGGCTGCGACGGGCAGGGAACCGCCCCGGAGCTATGCAGCGAATCGTTCTACCGAAATGTGCGCGCCCGCTTGGGTGCACAAGGCATGCTGGTGGTCAACGTCACGGGAGCACGAGCCGGGGATCACCTGCAGCTCCTGTCCGAAGTGTTCGAGGAGCGGCTGCTCGTCGTCACCCTGCGCGATTGCGCCAACCGACTGGTGTTTGCGTTCAACGGCGCGCAGAAGCTGGATTGGGCCGCGGTTGCGCGGCAAGCCGACAGGCTGACGCGACGGCACGGGTTGGAGTTCCAGGAATTTGCAGAGCTGTTGCAGCGAAGCTATGCGAAGCGCATCCGGCCGAGGTTCTGGTGACTGCGCACTGCACCGAGGATTGAGTATGAACGAGGAATCGCAGGACAAAGCCGCGCAGCAGGCTCCCAACCTGCGCCAGACCATCGGCAGTGTGCTGGCAGCGGCCTTTGGGGTGCAGAGCGGCAAGAACCGCGAGCGGGATTTCAAACACGGCCGAGCCTTGCACTTCATCATCGCCGGAGTCGTATTCACCACGCTGTTTGTGCTCACCATCGTCGTTGTGGTGAAGCTGGTTTTGCACCGTGCGGGACTGTAACGCACGCCCAATTTATAGAGATCTCCAGATGAGTGTATCCGACCAATCCCAGATCAAGAGCCTGATTGCCCTCGGCAGAGAGAAGGGCTACCTGACCTTCACCGACGTGTCCGACTACGTGGTCGAGACGGTCGATGCTGAGCAGATCGAAGAAGTAGCCATCATGATTCGGGGCCTGGGCATTCCGGTACAGGACGAGGTGCCGAACGAAGAAGAGCAGCTGTTTGGCGAAACGGAGGCGCTTGAAGACGAGGAGGTGGCGATCGAGGAAGCTGTTGCTGCTCTCGACTCGAATGCCTCCGAATTCGGCCGCACCACCGACCCGGTGCGGATGTATATGCGCGAGATGGGCA
>CAYWPB010000660.1:0-1936 GCA_964458725.1 uncultured Nevskia sp.
TGCCCATCTCGCGCATATACATCCGCACCGGGTCGGTGGTGCGGCCGAATTCGGAATCGGCGGAAGCCAGCGCGGCGGCGGCTTCCTCGGCAGCTTCCTCGTCGTCCTCGGCGGCGGCGACGGTGGGCTCGCTGAACAGCTGGGTCTCGTCGTCCGGGGCTTCGTCGTGGACCGGAATGCCCATGCCCTGGATCATGGTGATCACGTCGTCGATCTGCTCGGAATCGACGAGCTCGGTCAGGTGGTCGGACACCTCCGCGAACGTGAGGTAGCCCTTCTCCTTGCCGAGGGCAATAAGATTCTTGATCTGTGACTGCTGGTCGGATGCGCTCATCAACCGTTTCTCGCTAGGCGGAGCCGTAACGCCCAAAATCGGCTCAGAACTGGGTATTTTACTGTAAACCCGGCTAGTTAGACCAGCCAGGAGCTCAAAAAGTTGGTGCCGACAGTTGCTGCGTGATCTGGTTCAGCTCCGCGGTCTCGGCCGGCGCCAGTTCACGCTGCCGGGCCTGCTCCAGCAGGGCCTCGGCCCGGCCCCGCAGGGCCTTGCGCCGCAGGTGGCCGATGGTATCGGCGAACTCCTGCTCGATCGCCGCCTCGTCCAGGGCCTCTTCGATGCCAACGATGCGGTTGAGGGCTGCGCCACGGGGGGTATCGCGCCACTCTTCCAGCAGCTGGCTAGCCCGACAGTGGGGATACTCGCGGAAGAATTCAATCGCCTCGACCAGGATGTCGATGCCCGGCTGCGGTATCGCCGCCAGCTGGCCGACGTGCTCGACCTTTCCGGCCATTTCCGGCCGCTCCAGCAGCAGCTGCAGCGCCCGCTTGATCGGCCGCACGCCGGGAGAATCAGGGCGCTGCGGCCCGCGACCTCGCTCGGGTTGCTGCACTTGTGCGGGGCGGATGGCTTGGGAAAAGGCCGACACGATGTCTTCCCGCCCCATCCGTGTCCGCAATTCCAAGGATCCCATAATTGCCTGATTTAGCAGCGGATCTCTGACTTGGTCCAAGAATGGCTTAACCAGCGCAGCCAACTTTGCACGTCCGTCTCTGGTTGCCAGGCTGACTTTCTTTTCTAGTTCAGAAAAAAGGAAATCACTCAGACTTGAGGCCTTCTCCACTCTTTCCCTGAAGGCGTCGGCGCCGATCTCCTGCACCAGAGTGTCCGGGTCGTGCCCTTCAGGCAGGAACATGAAGCGGCACTCGCGACCTTCGTAGACCTCGGGCAGAGCCTGCTCCAGCGCGCGCCAGGCGGCGGAGCGGCCGGCGCGGTCGCCGTCGAAGCAGAACACTACGCGCGCGGTGGACTTGAACAGCAGCGCCAGATGCTCGCGGGTGGTGGCGGTGCCGAGCGTGGCGACGACATTGCGGATGCCGTGCTGGGCCAGCATCACCGTGTCCATGTAGCCCTCCACCACCATCAGGTAGGGCAGCTCGGACTTGGTCGACTGCTTGGCCTCGTACAGGCCGAACAGGTTGCGGCCCTTGTGGAACAGGGGCGTTTCCGGCGAGTTGAGGTATTTGGCCGGGTCGTTGGCGAGGGTGCGGCCGCCGAAGGCAATCACGCGGCCGCGGGTGTCGCGGATCGGGAACATCACGCGGTTGCGGAACACGTCGAAGACACGCCCCGTCTCTTCCTTCTTCTTCAGCAGGCCGGCGGTGACGGCGTGCGCGGTGTCGCCGCGGAACTGCTGGGCCAGCGCGTCCCAGGAATCGGGCGCAAAGCCGATGTTGTAGAGCTTGGCGGTGTCGCCGGAGAGGCCGCGCTTCTTCAAGTAGTCGATCGCCGGCTGGTGGGTCTTCAATTGAGATCGGAAAAACCGCTCCGCGGCCGCCAGGGCGTCGAGCGGCCCCTCCAGCACCAGCTGGTCGTTGCCGCGCCCGCCCTCGCGCGGCACGGTCAGGCCGGCGCGCTTGGCCAGCTCCTCCACCGCCT
>CAYWPB010000661.1:0-1936 GCA_964458725.1 uncultured Nevskia sp.
AAGGTGGGCAAGATCACCCGCAAGCAGGCGGAAGAGATCGCCAAGACCAAGTGGCCGGACCTCAACGCCGGCAGCATGGAGTCCGCCGTGCGCCTGATCGCCGGTTCCGCCCGTTCCATGGGCATCGAAGTGGTGGAGGGCTGATCATGGCCGTGACCAAGCGCCAGAAGCTGTTCGCCGACAAGGTGCAGCCGGGCAAGACCTATACGCTGGAGCAGGCTCTCGACATCATCAAGACCTGCGCCACCGCCAAGTTCAAGGAATCCGTCGACCTGTCCGTCAACCTCGGCATCGACGCCAAGAAGTCCGACCAGAACGTGCGCGGCAGCACCACCCTGCCGCACGGCAACGGCAAGACGGTGCGCGTCGCCGTGTTCGCCCAGGGCGCCAAGGCCCAGGAAGCCAAGGACGCCGGTGCCGATGAAGTCGGCATGGACGACCTGGCCGCCAAGATGAAGGCCGGCGAGCTGAATTTCGGCGTCGTCATCGCCAGCCCGGACACCATGCGCGTGGTCGGTTCGCTCGGCCAGGTGCTGGGCCCGCGCGGCCTGATGCCGAACCCGAAGACCGGCACCGTGACCCCGAACGTGGCGGAAGCCGTGCGCAACGCCAAGTCCGGCCAGGCCCGCTACCGCACCGACAAGGCCGGCATCGTGCACTGCGCCATCGGCGCCGCCGATTTCGAGAAGGGCAAGCTGCAGGAGAACCTGCTGGCCGTGCTGCGCGACATCCGTCGCCAGAAGCCCGCCACCTCCAAGGGCATCTTCATCCGCAAGGTGACCCTGTCCACCACGATGGGCCCCGGCGTGCCGGTGGACCTGTCGAGCCTGCCGGAGTAAGGCAGGACTTGAGTTTCGGGGATGGGCCCTTACCAAGGGTCCATCCCCAGATGAGCTTGACAGTGTGGCGAAAGCCACACCGTCCAAGACCGTAAGTGTCCCGAAACCTGTCCAAGGCGAGGGATTTAAAGGCAGCTGGCAGGCCGCTTACGCAGACGGTGAATCCGGAAGGCGCGAGCCCGAAGGACCCGTACAGGTGGGTCGGTCCGCGAGGATTGGCCCGTTTAGCAACGAGGTAGCACCAGGAGATCGAGTCTTTATGGCACTTCGTCTGGAAGACAAGAAGGCCCTGGTTGCGGAAGTGAATGAAGTCGCGTCGCGCGCGCTCTCGGCGGTTGCCGCCGAGTACCGCGGTCTGTCGGCCGGCGAGTTCGACCTGCTGCGCAAGAAGGCGCGTGAAAACGCGATCTACCTGCACGTAGTGAAGAACACGCTGGCCAAGCGCGCTCTCCAGGGCACGGAGTTTTCGTGCATGGAGTCCGCGCTGACCGGTCCGCTCGTCCTTGGATTCTCTCTGGAGGATCCGGGTGCGGTGGGTCGCGTGATCAAGGACTTCGCCAAGGACCACAACAAGCTGGTGGTGAAGGCCGTTTCGATCGGCGGGCAGCTGTACGGCTCGCAGGACATCGAACGGCTGGCTTCCCTCCCGTCCAAGGAGCAGGCGCTGGCCATGCTCATGGGCGTGATGAAGGCCCCGATCAGCAAGTTCGTGCGCACCCTGGCCGAGCCGACTGCGAAGTTCGTGCGCACCGTTCAGGCGGTCGCCGACAAGCAGGCGGCGTAGTTCCGGTTCGCTTCCACACACGGGTTGGTTTTTTTACACACTTAGTTAGTTCACGAGGGTATTGAAATGGCACTGTCCAATCAGGAAATCCTTGACGCAATCGCCGAGAAGTCCGTCATGGACATCGTCGAGCTGGTCAAGATGATGGAAGAGAAGTTCGGCGTGTCCGCCGCCGCCGCTGTCGCGGTGGCTGCTCCGGCTGCTGGCGGCGCTGCCGCTCCGGCCGCGGCCGAGAAGACCGAGTTCACGGTCGTCCTGGCCGGCATCGACGCCGCCAAGAAGGTCAACGTCATCAAGGTCGTGCGCGAAATCA
>CAYWPB010000662.1:0-1935 GCA_964458725.1 uncultured Nevskia sp.
GCGCAGCGGGTGTATCGAGGGGGAGCCGCCCAGCCCCTCGATACGCGTTGCTGCGCAACGCACTCGGGGCGAACGGTTGGTGTGAGGATCCATGCGAGCGACTCTCAGGCTTCCGAAGCCGCTACACCCGGATTCGCCGCGCGCCCAGGCCGCAACCAGTTGGCCAGCCGGTCCATATACAGGTAGATCACCGGCGTGGTGTAGAGCGTCAACACCTGCGACAGCAGCAGCCCCCCAACGATGGCGATGCCCAGCGGCCGGCGCAGCTCGGAGCCGCTGCCATGCTCCAGCGCCAGCGGCAGCGCGCCGAGCAGGGCCGCCATGGTGGTCATCATGATCGGCCGGAAGCGCAGCAGCGCCGCCTGGTAGATCGACTGCTCCGGCGGCATCTTCTGGTTGCGCTCGGCGTCGAGCGCAAAGTCGATCATCATGATCGCGTTTTTCTTGACGATGCCGATCAGCAGGATGATGCCGATCAGGGCCACGATCGACAGCTCCTGCCCGGTCAGGATCAGCGCCAGCAGCGCGCCGACACCGGCCGACGGCAGGGTCGAGAGGATGGTGATGGGGTGGATGTAGCTCTCGTACAGCACGCCCAGCACGATGTAGATCACCACCACCGCGGCCAGGATCAGCCAGGGCTCGCTGGCCAGCGAAGACTGGAACTCCGCCGCGGTGCCGGTGTAGCGCGCCTGGATGGTGTTGGGGATGTCGAGCTGCTGCTCCGCCTCGGCGATGGCGGTCAGCGCGTCGCCGAGCGAGGCGCCCTGCCCCAGGTTGAACGACAGGGTCACCGCCGACAGCTGGTCGGCATGGGTCACCACCAGCGGCGCGGTGGTGGTGCCCATGCTCGCCACCGCCGACAGCGGCACCATGTTGCTGGCCGAGGTGGTGGCGGTGGCGGCGGCGTTGATCGCCTTGGAGGCGTTGGCGTTGGAGGCGCTGGCACTGGACAAGGTGGTGTAGCTGGCGTTGGCGCGCACGTACAGCTGCTGCAGGGTCTCCGGCCGGTTGCGGAACTCCGGCGCCACCTCCAGCACCACGCGATACTGGTTCAGCTCGGTGTAGATGGTGCTGACCTGGCGCTGGCCGAAGGCGTCGTAGAGCGTGTCGTCGATGGTCTGCACCGGCACGCCGAACTGGCTGGCGCGGTCGCGGTCGATGTCCAGCTTGAGCTGCTGGCCCCGGGCCTGCATGTCGCTGGTGACGTCGGCCAGCTCCTTGCGCTGCTGCAGCGCAGCCGTCAGCTTCGGCGCGAAGGCGCGCAGCTCCTCGGTGTCGGTGTCCTGCAGCACGTACTGGTACTGGGTGCGGCTGACCTGGCTGTCGATCTGCAGGTCCTGCACCGGCTGCATGTACAGGGTCATGCCCTCGACCCCGGCGACCTCATCCTTGATGCGGTTCATCACCGCGGCGATGTCCGGCCGCTGCGAGCGGTCCTTCAGCACGATGGTCAGGCGGCCGCTGTTGAGGGTCGGGTTGATGGTGCCGGCGCCGACGAAGGAGGACACGCTCTGCACCGCCTCGTCCTTGCGCACCAGCTCGGCCATCTGCTTCTGCCGCGCCACCATGGCGGAAAAGGAGATGCTCTGCGCGCCCTCGGTGATGCCGGTGATGACGCCGGTGTCCTGCATCGGGATCAGGCCCTTGGGCACCACGATGTACAGCAGCACGGTGAAGACCAGGGTGGCGATGGCCACTATCAGGGTGGCGAACTGCCGCTCCATGACCCAGCGCAGGCTGCGCGCATAGGCGTCGATGCCACGCTGGAACAGGCGTTCGCTCCAGGCCAGCAGGCCCTTGCCCCCGGCGGCGGCATCGTGACTGTCCTCCGGCCGCAGCAGCTTGGCGCACATCATCGGCGTCAGGGTCAGCGAGACCAGCGCCGACAGCACCACCGCGATCGACAGCACCAGCGCGAACTCGCGGAACAGG
>CAYWPB010000663.1:0-1935 GCA_964458725.1 uncultured Nevskia sp.
GGGGCGTGAGCTGCCCTCTTGGGGGGCGGGCGCGGGCAGGCCCGTGGCGTCGAGTGACGCGCGACGCTGGCGACCTACCGGCAGGGGCGCAAGCGGTGGGAGGGGTCGCTCCCGCGGTTCGCGGGTTTGATCGACGTGCGGCCCGACGCGCTCGAGCTGCGGCTGATGCAGATGCGCGGGCTCTTCCACGCGAGGAAGGGGCCGGCCCTCGGAGCCGACCTCTCCGGAGTAATGTAGCTGGACCGGGCCAGCGGAAAGAAACGCGAGATCGACCCGGAATGGGACCGCTCCGCCGCCAACATGACTCTGTCCGAGGACGGCCGCTCGCTCTATGTGCTGGCCGAGGACCGCGGCATCCGCGGCTTGTTCGAGGTGGGCATCGCCAGCGGCAAGGCCAGGCTGCTGGCCGGCGACGGCAACATCAGCGGCTACAGCCGTGCCGGCGACACCATCGTCTTCGCCCGCGACACCCTGACCGCGCCCGCCGACCTGTTCCGCCTGGAGAGCGGCGGCAAGGCCGCGCGCCTGACCGCGTTCAACCACGACAAGCTCAAGGATGTGGCCTTCGGCGAGTGGGAGTTCTTCCAGTTCAAGGGCTGGAACGACGACACGGTGCAGGGCTACGTCATGAAGCCGACCAACTACCAACCCGGCAAGAAGTACCCGGTGGCATTCCTGATCCACGGCGGCCCGCAAGGCTCCTGGCTCAACGACTTCCACTACCGCTGGAACCCGCAGACCTATGCCGGCGCCGGCTTCGCCGTGGTGACGATCGATTTCCACGGCTCCACCGGCTATGGCCAGGCTTTCACCGACGCGATCTCCGGCCACTGGGGCGACCGCCCGCTGGAAGACCTGCAGAAAGGCTGGGCCGCGGCGCTGGCCAAGTATTCCTTCCTCGATGCCGACCGCGCCTGCGCCCTGGGCGCCAGCTACGGCGGCTACATGATCAACTGGATTGCCGGCAACTGGCAGGCGCCGTGGAAGTGCCTGGTGGCGCACGACGGCGTGTTCGACAACCGCACGATGGCCTACTCCACCGAGGAGCTGTGGTTCGACGAATGGGAGAATCAGGGCACGCAGTGGCAGAAGCCGCAGAACTACGAGCAGTTCAACCCGGTCAACCACGTCGCCGAGTGGCGCGTGCCGATGCTGGTGGTGCACAGCGCCGAGGACTACCGCATCCCGCTGGAGCAAGGCATTGCCGCCTTCACCGTGCTGCAACGCCGCGGCATCCCCAGCCAGCTCCTCACCTTCCCCGACGAGAACCACTGGGTGCAGAAGCCGCAGAACAGCTTGCAATGGCACGAGACGGTAGAGGCCTGGATCAAGAAGTGGACGGCGCCGTCGCCGTGAGCCGAAGCTAACAAGTCGACCTGAAGGGCGACCTGCAAGGGCGGCGCGCACTTGCGGGTCGGCCTTCACGCCGACAAGCCGTTGCAAGAGGTCTAAGATGGGACCATGAGCGACGTCGACCAATTCCGCCAGCATTACCGCCGCGAGCACATCGGCGCGCGCTATAGCGGTCTGCTGCATTTTGCCTTCACCAGCGGCACCTGCCTGGCGGCGATGGGCTTCTGCATCAGCCGCCTGCATGCGGTGCATTGGTGGGAGTGGCTGACCGTGCCGATGACTTTCCTGTTCGCCAACCTGGTCGAGCACGCCGGCCACCGCGGGCCGATGCATCATCCGCGCAAGGGCCTCGGCCTGGTGTTCGAGCGGCATACGCGGCAGCACCACCGCTTCTTCACGCCGCAGCGCATGGAGTTCGAGGGCACCCGCGACTTCAAGGCGGTGCTGTTCCCGCCGGTGCTGCTGATCTTCTTCTTCGGCTGCTTCGCGGTGCCGGTGGGCATTCCGCTGGCGCTGCTGAGCACCGCCAACATCGGCTGGCTGTTCGCGCTGACCTCGGTGGGCTACTTCCTCAACTACGAG
>CAYWPB010000664.1:0-1930 GCA_964458725.1 uncultured Nevskia sp.
CCCCGGGGCGCCTTTCCTTTTTTTCCCGGTCGGTGCTTTAAGCGCCATCCCACCGAGGATCACGCGCCATGGACGGATCCCACCCGCCGCGGAGGCAGCGGAAGGGCATCTACCTGCTGCCCAATTTGTTCACCACCGGCACCTTGCTGGGGGCGTTCTACGCCATCGTCTCGGCCATGGCCGGACGCTACGAGCACGCCGCGGTCGGCATTCTGTTCGCCATGATCGCCGACTCGCTCGACGGCCGCGTGGCGCGGCTGACCAATACCGCCAGCGACTTCGGCAAGGAGTACGACTCGCTGTGCGACATGGCGGCTTTCGGCATTGCCTCGAGCATCGTCATCTACGCCTACAGCCTGCGCTACATCGACTTTCACTGGTTCGGCATCCGCCTCGGCGGAGTCTTCGCGTTCTTCTACGCGGCCTGCGCGGCGCTGCGCCTGGCCCGCTTCAATGTGCTGGCGGCGATTTCCGGCAGCAACAAGGATTTTTTCGGCCTGCCCAGTCCGGCGGCGGCGGCCGTGGTGGTGTTCTTCGTCTGGAGCGCTTACGACCTCGGCCTCAGCGGCGACGAGGTGCTGATTCCGGCCAGCATCGTCACGCTCGGCGCTGCCACCCTGATGGTCAGCAACATCCGCTACAACAGCTTCAAGAAGATCAGCCTGACCCAGCGCATCCGCTTCCTGCCGTTTGCCGGTGTGCTCGGCCTGGTCTGGCTGGTGGTGCTGGTGGCGGGGCGCAAGCCGCCGCAGATCCTATTCCTGGTGTTCTTCCTGTACGCCCTGTCCGGGCCGGCTACCACGCTGTGGCGTCGCGCCAGAACGGTGCGCAAGCGGCCCGCCAAGGTCCCTCCGCCCACGGCCTGATTGGCAGGGGCGGATCGATCCGCTATAGTGACTGAATCATGCAGTCGAACAGCAGCCATCGTGGCATCTCCGGCGCGGCCTCCAGCCGCCGCGCCCTGCTGCTTGCGCTTCGACTTCTGCCGTAAGGCAGACTAGAACTCGCGCCCGCACGGGGGTTGGTAAATACCGTGTAACTCAAGTGAAGATCCTGTCCAAGCACCGAACCATCGGTGGTTTGGCCTGAACGCCGGCTCCGCCGGCGGAATCAAAAGCGAATTCCCGAGGCCCTGCATGTCCAAGCAACAGCTGATCATTTTCGACACCACCCTGCGCGACGGCGAGCAGTCGCCCGGCGCAGCCATGACCCAGGACGAGAAGCTGCGCATCGCCCTGGCGCTCGAGCGCCTGCGGGTGGATGTGATCGAGGCCGGCTTCGCCGCCGCCAGCCCCGGCGACTTCGCCGCGGTGCAGGCCATCGCGCGCGAGATCGGCGAGGCCACGGTGTGCTCGCTGGCGCGCGCCAACGCCGGCGACATCCACAAGGCCGGCGAGGCGCTGAAGCTGGGCCGCCGCAAGCGCATCCATACCTTCATCGCCACCAGTCCGATCCACATGGAGAAGAAGCTGCGCATGGCGCCGGAGCAGGTGCTGGAGAGCGCGGTGGGCGCGGTCAAGCTGGCGCGCCAGTTCACCGACGACGTCGAGTTTTCGGCTGAAGACGCGGTGCGCTCCGACCTGGACTTCCTGTGCCGGGTATTCGAGGCGGTGATCAAGGCCGGCGCCACCACCATCAACGTGCCGGACACGGTGGGCTACTCGGTGCCGGCGCTGTGGGGCGAGCGCATGCGCCAGCTGATCGAGCGCGTGCCGAACTCGGACAAGGTGATCTGGTCCACCCACTGCCACAACGACCTGGGCATGGCCGTCGCCAATTCGCTGGCCGCGGTGATGGCCGGGGCGCGCCAGGTGGAGTGCACCATCAACGGCCTGGGCGAGCGCGCCGGCAACGCCGCGCTCGAGGCGCGTGCGAAGTCGGTGAAGGCGCGCCGGGACGGTTTGTGGTTGGAAAACGGTATGTAACCCCC
>CAYWPB010000665.1:0-1928 GCA_964458725.1 uncultured Nevskia sp.
CCGACGCCAGCTGCACCACCGCGCCCGGCGTGGTCTGCCTGGTGCAGGCGGCGGATTGCCTGCCGGTGCTGTTCTGCGACGAGGACGCGACGGTGGTGGCGGCGGCGCACGCCGGCTGGCGCGGCCTCGCCGGTGGCGTACTGGAGCGCACCGTGGCGGCGCTGCCGGCCGATCCGGCACGCCTGCTGGCCTGGCTCGGCCCGGCGATCGGTCCCGAGGCCTTCGAAGTGGGAGAGGAGGTGCGCGAGGCATTCCTGGCCGACGATCCCGCCGCGGCGCGGGCCTTCCGCGCCGGTGGGCAGCCGGGCAAGCATTACGCCGACCTCTGGGTTCTGGCGCGGCAGCGCCTGCAGCGCGCCGGAGTAAGGCGCATTTCCGGCGGCGGGCTGAGCACCCATGCCGATCCGGCGCGCTTCTATTCCTACCGTCGTGACGGCATTACCGGGCGCATGGCCGCGCTGATCTGGCTCGATGCCGCGCGCGAATGAAGGCGCGAAGCGGTTTTTTCTTGAATTTCCCTTGCTTAGCGGTGGCGGGTTTGGTACATCTGCGCGACCGCATGCGGTGGCGTATCTTGCGTCCGCCGACTCCGCCGGCCGCGGCGTCAAAAATTACAGCGGTCACCAGACCGGAACTAGGAACCAAGAGGTGCGAACAATGAGAACCGAAACCAGGGTGACGGGAATGCTGGGTCTGGCCTGCGGCGTATGCCTGAGCCTGTCCGCCGCGGCGCAGCAGCCCGCCAACCAGGGGGCCGCGGCCGATGCGCCGGCCACGGTGCCGGTTTCGGTGAAACCGCGCCCGGCGGAAATCATGCCGCGCGCCACCCAGGCCCTGGTGATGGGCGTGGTGGATACCGGCGAGCACCTGATCGCGGTGGGCGATCACGGCGAGATCCTCGCCTCCAACGATGGCCGCACATGGGCGCAGCTGAGTGTGCCGGTGCGCTCGCCGCTGACCGCGGTGTCCTTCGCCGACGCCAAGAACGGCTGGGTGGTCGGCCACGACACGGTGATCCTGCATACCAGCGACGGCGGCAAGACCTGGACCCTGCAGAATTTCCAGCCGGAGCTGGAGAATCCCTTCCTCAGCGTGCTGGCCCTCGACAAGGATCACGCTATGGCCGTCGGCGCCTATGGCCTGATCTACAGCACCGCCGACGGTGGCGGCACCTGGGCGCCGGTGGACTCGCCGGTAATCAAGGACGCCGGCCTGCATATGTACAGCATCAAGAAGCTCGGCAACGGCGACCTGTTCATCGCGGGCGAGCAGGGCCTGCTGCTGAATTCCACCGACGGCGGCAGGACCTGGAGCAAACTCAAGTCGCCCTACGAGGGCACGTTCTTCGGCGCGGTGCCGGTGGGCGACAAGGGTGTGCTGGTCTGCGGCCTGCGCGGCAACGCCTTCATCAGCCGCGACGTGCGCGGCGGCAAGTGGGACAAGATCGCCACCACCGCGCCGACCTCGCTGTTCGGCTGCCGCAAGCTCGACGACCAGACCGCGGTGATGGTGGGCCTCAACGGCATCATCCAGCTGGTCGACACGAGCGCCGGCACCGCGCGCAACCTGAAGAGCCCCGGCGATACGCCGTATTCCGACGTGGTGCCGTTCAAGGGCGGCCTGGTGCTGGTCGGGGAATCCGGCATCCAGCACCTCGACAGCCTGCAGTAAGCCGTCCCGCAGCCAACCAGACAAAACGCCGCCAGCAAAACGCCGGGGAGACCGCACCGTGAGCGACAACAAATTCTATCGATTGATGTTCCAGATCGGCGAGCCGCTGATCTATGCGCGGCGCAAGCTCACCATGGGCATCCTGCTGCTGATCACCGCCGTGTTCCTGTGGGAGGCGGGGCACATCCAGCCGGACGCGGGCTTCGACAAGTCGATCCCGCTGAAGCATCCGTACATGCAGGTGTACAAGCAGTACC
>CAYWPB010000666.1:0-1923 GCA_964458725.1 uncultured Nevskia sp.
TTCGACGAAAACATTCGATCGATTGGCGCAAGGTGTAGTGCGCGCGTGCTCGATCCAGTGCGGCCGCGGCAAGTGCCTCACGTCGCGTGGCAGCCGCCGGCCCGGCAAGCAGTGAGAGCAGCCCATGCGCCAACCCCTCCACGTCGTTCGGTTTCACCAGCAAGCCTGTGCCTCCCAACAACTCGGGCACGCCGCCCACCTCCGTAGCAACTACGGGGCAGCCGCTGAGCATAGCTTCGATCACCGAGTATGGCGTTGCTTCGGAGATGCTGGGCAGGCAATAAACGTCGGCGTCGCAATATGCGGCGGCCCTGTTGTTGGTGTGGCCAAACTCCACCGATCGCTGCATATCGTGCTCTGCTACCAGCTTCATGCATTGGTCGAAATACTCGCTCGGGGCGGTTTCACCAAGAATGCGAAAGCGCACGTCGGGAATACTGTGGCGCACGCGAATAGCCGCACGCAGCAGAATCTCCGTCCCTTTTAGCGGCAGGATGCGAGACATGGTAAGCACCGTAGGATGCGCCGCGTGCCGTGGCCGGGGTGAAAAAATTTCCGGATCCACGCCATTGGGGACGATCTGAATCTTGCTCGCGTCCGCGCCGAGGCGGAGCTGCCATCTGCGATTGAACTGACACAGGGAGGTTACCGCGTCCGCGAAATGATAGTTCATGCGGATCAATGCCGTGTTGAGCGCCAGCAGAAACCGCTTGCAGCGATCGCTGTAATCCGTGCGATTCAGCCAAATATACAGCTCCCGCAGGTAAAGGCCGTGCTCGCTCAGCAGAAACCGCGAGCCGTTCATTAGTTTGGACAAGACGCCGGGAATAGCGGCGAGTCCTGCCATGGAGGCGTGAGCAACGTCCACGCGAGGCCAGGAGACCGACACCACGGCGAGATACCGCTGCAGCCATCGCATGCAATGAGTAGCTTCATCCAGGTCGAATCTGTCTTTGCTGTTACAACATTCGCGGCAGATGCGGAGAAAGGTGTCCCACGCTTCGCGGGAACCGACGGTTCGCGCGTAATCGTACTCGCGAAAATACTCGTGCATGCGCAGCAGCGCTTTGGCCAGCGCCCATGGCGGCGTCTCGGGAACAAATATGGAGCGGAGAACCCGCTCGAAAGGCTCGAGAAACCGATCCTGAATCGCCTGAGACGAGGTCCGCATTTTGCGGCGATAGGTGTCCGAGAATAACCGGGCCTCGCCCCCTGGCTCCTCCGTCCCCCAAAGCGGCAGGATCGTGGTTGAAATGACATTATCCGGAATAGGAAACGTCAACGGTTGGCTCGGCGAGTGCGTAACGGCAAAGACGTGGAAATCTATTTCCGGCAGACCTCGAATGAGCTGATCGCACCAGACGCTGACGCCGCCCTGGTAGCACGGATAAGTTCCTTCAGACGTCAGTAGGATCGACGGCGCTTCCATATGGAACCCAAATGAGGAAACTCGACCGCGCCTTCCAGGCCAGCTAGAATCGCCGCCGGATTTGGGTTGGGGATAGTGACGCGCACCAGATAAGAAGGATGCTCCTGGTCTGGAACCAGTAGCACAGACGAAACAGATGCGGACTTTCGCATCGGGGGGTCTGTGGGGACTCTCACGGTTACCGCGCTGCCGGGAGAAATTTGTTCGGCGATCTTCGCGCTCACCGGCACGTCAAAGCTGATTTGCGAGAGGTCCGCGATCTGAAATAACACCGCGCCAGCGGCAAAGCGTTCGCCGGGATGCACCTCGACTCCAAGTACTGTGCCGGCGCGTGGCGCCGTTATGCGCAGTGACTGCAGCCTTTGCCTGGCAATGCGCAGCGCTTCCCGGGCCTCCTCCAACTCCATTTGTGCAGAAAGCACATCGCCGCTGCCGTTTTTATTTTGCCGCATTTGGACGACCCGCTTTTGCGAGCCGGCGACATCCGCCTCCTC
>CAYWPB010000667.1:0-1922 GCA_964458725.1 uncultured Nevskia sp.
AGATCGGAGATGCCATCAAGGGCGTGCCGGAGCTGCGGCCGGATTCGCGCTTCAACCAGGACTTCAACGCGATCACCAACAACTTCCAGATCGCGGTGGACCAGCTCAAGATCATCGCTGAATCCAAACCCAACGGCTGCGTCGACTACCAGCTGATGAACCAGGTCGACCGCTTCTCCTGGCAGATGGACAACACCACCGGCGTGGCCTCCTCGCTGTCGATGCTGACCCTGGCCAAGCTGGCCTACCAGGGCCTGTCCGAGGGTCGCCTCAACGCCCTGGTGCTGCCGCGCAATCACTTCGCCCTGGCCCAGTCCACAGCGCTGGTACCGACCACCTCGGGCATGCTCAACGACGACTGTGACGCCATCGCCGTCTACCTCTTCACCAAGGACCACAAGGCCGAGACCGTCTCGCACATCGTGTCCGAGGTGAAGAAGTTCAACGCCGACAACCGCAAGGACTTCTTCGACCGCACCAAGGACGTCGACGCGGCCTACTGCGACACCAAGTACAGCACCTTCCAGGCGCTGAAGACCGCCGAGAACGACATCATCAAGTCCGGCGAGGCCGGCGACGCGCCCGACCCGGCCAAGCTGGCCGATGCCCAGGCGCGGCAGAAGGATCTGCAAGGCAAGTACGAGGGCATGACCAAGGACTGCCCGGTCAACTTCGCCCTGGCTACCGGCAACGTCGGCGTGATGGCCGCCACCAACGAGGTGGTGGAGGCGCAGGAGGGCCGCGTCGTGTTGTGGGTCTATGCCGTGATCCTGCTCCTGCTGTGGCTGTGCTTCCGCAGCTGGCGCGGCATCCTCTGCATCATCCTGCCGCTGGGCCTGGTGTCGGTGATGGGCTACGCCGTGATGGCGGCGCTGGACATCGGCATGAAGGTGGCGACCCTGCCGGTGCTGGCGCTGGCGGTGGGCATCGGCGTCGACTACGGCATCTACGTCTACGGCGTGATGGCCGGCGGCCTGGCCGAGGGCAAGAGCCTGCGCCAGGCCTACTTCGAGACCCTGCGCGGCACCGGCAAGGCGGTGATCTTCACCGGCATCACCCTCGCCGCCTCGGTGCTGACCTGGCTGATGTCGCAGTTGCAGTTCCAGATCGACATGGGCCTGCTGCTGCTGTTCATGTTCACCGCCAACATGCTCGGCGCGATCCTGGTGCTGCCGGCGATCGCCTGCTTCCTGCACCCGGAGCGCTCGCCCAACAAGGGCGCCGAGCCCTCGACGCGGATTCCGGAGCATTACGTCAGCCCGGATTCGAATTGAAGGCTTGAAGCGGTAAAAGCAAAGCCCCCGGCTAGGATGTCGGGGGCTTTTTTTGCGCCGAAGAGACGCCGCCATGAATCCCAACGAACGTCATTCCCGCGAAAGCGGGAATCCACGGCGAGCCTTCAGGCGGGGATGCAATCCCATGGGTGCGCTGGATTCCCGTTGTCGCGGGAATGACGGGTCAAAGGGAGGCAGGGCGCGGCCGCGGCCACCGGACCCGCGACCTGCTGCTCGGCTCCGGGCAGCCGCACATCTTCCTGACCTACATCGGCATCGGCTTCGCGATGGCCCGGCTGCCCCGGCCGCTGTGGCGCACCGTGATGCCGGACCTGACCGGCTCGGCCTTCTACCCGACGATGAGCTGGTTCGCGGTCGACGGCCTGGGCTTCGACCGGGCCTACTTCCACACCCGCCAGTGGGTGGACCGGCAGCAGGTCCCCAAGCCCTACCCGTGGGCCGGCGACCCCGTCTACTTCCCGCGCGCCTGGGACCAGGGCGTCGGTCGGGCGCTGTGGTTCATCCACGGCGGCCGGGTCCCCGAGGTGGTGGCGGCGGTCGGCCGGTTCGCCGCCGAGCGCCGCCCGGACCTGTGGAGCGGCGTCGGATTGGCCGCCGTGTTCGCCGGCGGCTGCCCGCCGGACGAGC
>CAYWPB010000668.1:0-1916 GCA_964458725.1 uncultured Nevskia sp.
CGATGCGCACGCGCAGCGCGTCCGCATCGGTCGCCTTGTCGCTGCTGCCCTCGCCCACCGTGATGCGCAGCGGCAGGCTGTCGCCGGCGGCTTTCGCCACCGGCGCCGGCAAGCGCGCGGCGACGCCGCGCAGGTCGCTGCTGATTTCGAGCTGACCGCTGCGCGGCCCGGCGAACGGCAAGTGCGCGCTGAGATGGGCGGTGCCGTCCAGGCGGCGGCGCAGCCAGTCCGGAAGATAGGCGGCAAACAGACCGCCCGCCGCCGCCACCGGCGCGTCGGTCTGCGCCAGCAGCACGCCATCCGGGCTTTCCGGCTCCCGGCGGATCGTTGCCGCCAGGGCGTTGCCGTAGAGCTGGGCCGACAGGCCATCGCTGCTGACGCCCTCGTCGTCGAAATCGAGCGTGCCGCGCAGAGCGGTGACCGGCTGGTCGAGCGCACGTACCTGGACCGTGCCGCCGTCGAAACGCGCCTTGCCCTTGACATGAACCGGCGGATCGTCGACATCGAGCGGAATGTCCAGGTGCAGGTCCACCGCCGCCGGGCCGGAGGCGTCGGTCTGCGCCAGGAGGCTGGCGAGCTTGCGGCTCAAGGGGCTGTCGCGCAGCAGGCCATAGTATTTCGCCGCGTCGCCGTGGGTGCTGCCGTCGACGAGGAGCCTGGCGGCGCGGAAGTCCGGGATTTGCGCCTCGATGCGGTCGACGGCGTTGCCGGCAATCTGCGCGCCGCTGGAACTGATCGACAGGCCGTGGCCGCGGAAGGCGAGCTGCGCCTGCAGCTTCTCCGCCGCCGGCCAGCCCGGCGCGTAGGCCAGCGTGGCGTCGGCCACCTGCAGGTCGAGGACCCAGTGCCCGGTCGGCTTCTCGACGTAGGGATAGTCGGACAGCGGCCCGTCGAGCTGCAGGTGTCCCTTGCTCACCCGGCCATGCTGCAAGGCGCGCGTCAGCCAGTCGCGAGTGCCCTTGCCCCAGTCTCTCGGCATGTAGGACTTGAGTACCAGCACGTCCTCGGCGGCGAAATCGGCGTTGAGCTGGAGATTGGGTGGAGCCTCGGCTTGGTCCGGCAGCAGCAGGCCGAAGCCGCCGTGTCCGCTGATGCCCAGGGCCTTCCACTCGAACGCGGGGGCCGCGATGCGCCAGCCGCCCGCTTCGTGCTTCCAGCTGAATTCGCCGCTCAACGCTGCCAGCGGCAGGCTCTGCTCGAACACTTCCGGCAGCTGCAGCTGCAACGCGGCCTGCTGCAGACCGATCCGCCCCCCGTCCTGGTCCGCCTCGACCGTGGCGTCGAGCCCGGAGAAGCCGGACTGGGTGGCGGCACCTTCCAACCCCGCGCCAGCCAGGCGGGTGCGCAGCTGGTAGCGCGACGTCTGCCCTTCGCCTGGCGGCTGCTCGTAATGCAGCGCCAGATCGTGCACGTCGCCGCGCACATCGCGCAGGCGCCCCGCCGCTGGCGGCAGATCCTTCCACAGCGCCGCCCAGGGCACCAGGTCGTCGAGGCGCAGGCCGTCGGCTGCCAGGTCGAGCACCGCGCCCTGCGGGCTCACCGCGTAGCGGAAATGGCCCTGCGCATTCCAGACACCGCGCGTGCCGCCGGCGCTGAGCCGGCGCACCTCCGCGTTCCAGGCGTCCGTCTCCGGCCGCGCGATCACTTCGACCTGCAGCGGCGCCAGGCGCGCCAGGACCTCGCGGCCGCGCAGCGCGGCGATCGCCGCAACCTCGCCCTGGGCTTTGACCTGTGTCATGCGCCCGGCTTCGATGTGGCCGTCGAGGCGCAGCTGCGCCTGCTGCAGGTCGAGCCGCACGCCGGCGCCGAGGCTGCCAGCCAGCCAGGGCCAGCCGTGGATGTCGCGCACCTGCACGGTCCAGTCGCCGTGCCAGCTGTGGGGGTCGGCGGGGTCGCCGGCCAGCTCGGCGCTGGCG
>CAYWPB010000669.1:0-1912 GCA_964458725.1 uncultured Nevskia sp.
CGTAGGCGACGTCCGCGAAAGTGTGCAGGAAGCCGGCGCTTCTTGCGCCGCGGCAGCGCCGCAGACCGATCCCGCCACCAGCATCGCCCCAAGCAGCCCCGCCGCAATCTTCTTGTCCATAGACCATCCTCGAATACCAACCGACGCCCACGCTAAGGCAGGCCTTGGGCGCGGCGGTAGGGATTTACACAAGGTTTACCGAAGCACGCCCGGTACTGTTTCACACATCGGGCTGCGGGTATCCGCTAGGCTGGCGCGGCGGGCCACATCCTAAGGAAAGGGGGCGTCATGGAAGCGGACGAGGTGTTTTCCCAGCTCAGCGACAAGATCTCCGAGATCAACGACAAGCTCAGCGAGTTCCAGGGCACGATCGACGTGCTGCACAACGACATCACCGAGGTGAAGAGCGGCCTGGAGAAGCTGCAAGCGGCCGCCGAGCAACAGGCCTCCGAGGCCAGCGCCGCCGCCGACAAGCAGCGCCTCGACGACCTGGTGGCGCAGATCGCCAGGCAGAACGCGGACATCGTCGCCGCGCAGAAGAAAGCCGACGACAGCGCCGGACTGCTGACCAAGCTCGGTGCGCAGATGGACGACTTCACCAAGACCGTCACCAACTTTCCGGACACGGTGAAGCAGATCGGCCAGAAGGCCTGGGACGACGGCAAGAAAGAACTGCTCAACCAGTGGGAGCAGAGCAAGAAGGACATCCTGAGCATCTACGACAACGGCAAGAAGGAGCTGATGGACTCGCTCAGCGCCCAGACCACCAAGGCGATCAAGGATTCGGCTGACGGCCTGCGCTCGGAGATTTCGTCGACGGTGAAAGGCTGGTTCAACGACGAGGATCAGGCCAAGGCCAGCGCGCCCAAACCGGTGACAGAGGACGTGCTGGAAGACAAGGTGCGGGAGATCGTAGCGAAGATGCAGGGGGAGAAGGCGGCGGCCTAGTATCTAGGCTACGACTCTGCCCGCGCCTTCCGCTTGACCGCACCGGCCCTTTCCGGCGGCGCAGCCATGGCGGCCCGCACATGGTCGATGAACGCGCGCAGCTTCGGCAGCACCTGCCGGCGGTGCGGAAAATACAGGAACACGCCCGCGGTGGACGAGGCGTGCTTGCCCAGCACTTCCTCGAGCCGGCCGGAGGCAAGGTGTTCGCCGGCAAGGGGCTCCGGCACCTGGGCCAGTGCCACGCCGTCGAGCGCCAGTTCGAGCATGGTCGGAAAATCGTTGACGATCAGCGGCCCCGACACTGCCAGGTCGACCGGTCCGCCGCGGTCCTGCAGGCGCCAGCTGCCGACGGCGCCGTTGGAGCGGCGCAGCCGCACGCAGGCATGGGCGGCGAGATCGGCGGGCGTGCGCGGCCGGCCGCGCCTGTCGAAGTAGGCGGGGCTGCCGACGACGATGAAGCGGAACGCCGGCGTGAGCCGCACCGCCACCATGTCGGCGGCGATGAATTCGCCCATGCGGATGCCGGCGTCGAAACCCTCTTTGGCGAGGTCCACCAGTTCCGCGCTGGCCGCGACCTCGACCGTCACCTCGGGATAGGCGGCGCAGAACGAGCTGAGCAACGGCCGCAGCACGCGCGGCAGCGCACCGCGCGGCACCGCCAGGCGCAGCAGACCGGAAGGCCGGGCGCCGAGATCGCGCGCCGCCTCGCCGGCGGCGACGATCTCCTGGAACGCCGGACCCGCCCGGAATGGTTCGGAAATTTAACGTATCAAAAGCAGCTCCCAGGTCGATGAAGAAAGGGTCATCAACTGTACCGGCGAACACTGAAATGCCTTCCGCGTTCAAATTCTGATAAGTCGCTGCCTTAAACAGAGACTTATATTTGAGGGTGCGGGGACCAATATTGTCCGGTACGACGAAAAATGGCGAGCCGTCGGAGTTCCTGATTTCTGTCGAAACTCCG
>CAYWPB010000670.1:0-1908 GCA_964458725.1 uncultured Nevskia sp.
CCGGGGTCTGGTCCTGGAGCAATGGATTGCTGTGGTCCTGGAGGCCGTTGGCCCGCACCGCCTCGGTCGCAGGCTCCGGCGGCGCCCCGGCCGGGGCCGCCGCGACTTCTCCGGACGGGGACATCGCGGCGTGCACCGCGGTGGCGGCGATCGGATCGCTGGGCTCGGCTGCGGGCGGCGGCGCCGGCTGCTGCCCCAGCAGGCAGCGGCCGATGCGGGTCTGGGCGAAGTCGACGCGTACGATACGGCTCAATTCGCTCAAGTCCTCGATCGAGCTGTGCAGCGCCGCCGCGGTCGCGCGGTCGTCGAGCCGCAGGCAGTCGCCGTAGCGCAGGCGCAGGCGCGCGATGCCGGCGGCGCTGTCGGCCGGCCCACCGCTGACCGTTTCGCACAGCTCGTTGGCGTAGCCGCTGAGCGCTCGCAGCCGCTCCTCGCGCGACTTGCCGGCGGCCACCTTGCCGGGGGCGACGCGGTGCATGCTGCGCACGATGGTTTCCGGAAAGCCCCAGCTGCGCGCGATGCCCAGGCCCAGGTCCTGGTAACTGATGCCCAGCACCCGCGCGGCCGCGGCCTCCTCCTCGCAGCGCTCGGCGGCGGCCAGCCGGGCGATCGCCTCGGCTTCCTCCGGGAAGTAGTAATGGATGAGCAGACGGCCGAGGCGGTGGAACTGGGCGCAGATCAGCGCCTCCTCCGGCTCCAGCCCTGCCGCCTCCTGCGCCAGCCGCCGCGCCAGCATGCCACCCAGGCTGACCCGCAGGAACTCCTCGCGCAGCTGCGCCGCGTGCGGCTTGTTCTGCAGGTGGTCGAGGAACAGCAGCGACATGGCGATGTTGCGCACGGTGTTGAAGCCGAGCACGACGATGGCCCGCGACACCGTGGCGATGCCGCCGCTGCTGAACTGGCGGTAGTAGGCCGAGTTGGCGATGCGCAGGATCTTGTTGGTGAGGGCGAAGTCCTTGAGGATCGAGTTGGACAGACTGTTGACGTCGCCGCCCTCGGACGACGCCATGCGGGTGATGGCGCTGATCGAGGACGACATCGCCGGGAAGTCCGACTTGTGGCGCATCCGCCGCAGCAGGAATTCCAGAGTCCCGCCGGGCCGGCCCTCCGCCGCGCCGCTGTCCGGCAGGGGCATCAGGTACTCGTCCAGGGCCTGGCGCATCTCCGCCGCCGAGGCGTAGCGCTGGGCCGGATCGCGGGCGCAGGCCTTGGCGATGACGCCGCGCAGCCGCTCGTCGACGCGCGCCACCACGTCCTCCGGCCAGGGCAGATCCTGGTTGGCGATGCGGTGCAGCAGCTGGAACAGGCTGTCGCCCTCCACGGCGCGGCGGCCGGTCGCCAGCTCGTACAGGCACAGGCCGGCGGCGAACACGTCGCCCGGCGGCGCCACCTCGCGGCGGGCGATGTACTCCGGTGCCATGTAGGCCGCCGTGCCGCACAGCGGCGCTGAGTCGCCGCCCGCTTCGCGCGAGACCGGGCCGGCGATGCCGAAGTCGGCCACGCGCGACTGGTTCTGCGCATCGATCAGGATATTGGAAGGCTTGAGGTCACGGTGCACGATGCCCTGGCGATGCGCCTCGTCGAGCGCATCGAGCACGCCGCTCATCACGGCGGCGGCGCGCGCGCCGGTCAGCGGCCCCTCGTCGCGCAGCAGCTGCGCCAGGGTGCGGCCCTCGATGTATTCGAACACCAGCCAGGGCTGCCCTTCGTGCTCGCCGGCCTCGAACACCGGCACGATATTCGGATGGCGCAGCTTGCTAACCGCACGGGCCTCGCGCAATAGGCGCCCGTCGCGGCCCTCGCCGGCCAGGGTCTTGAGCGCCACTTCGCGCTCCAGCTGCGGGTCCCAGGCCAGCCAGACCGCGCCGTGCGCCCCCCGCCCCAGCTCGCGCCGCAGCTCGAAGCGGC
>CAYWPB010000671.1:0-1899 GCA_964458725.1 uncultured Nevskia sp.
ATCCGGCATACTCCGACATGAGCGAGATACCGGGGCCAGAGGTCGCCGTCATAGCGCGCGCCCCTGCCCAACCCGCGCCCACCACCATACCGATAGCGGCGAGTTCGTCTTCCGCCTGCACAATCGCCAGCGTGGACTCACCCGTTTCACGATTGACGCGAAGTTCCTGCACGTAGTCCTTGAGCGAATCAACCACGCTGGTCGAGGGAGTGATCGGATACCATGCCGTCACAGTCACGCCGCCAAAGATCGCGCCGAGCGCCGCTGCCGAGTTGCCTTCGATCATGACCTTGCCTTTGGTCGCGTTCATCCGCTCCACATGCAGATGGCTGATCGCCGCAAAGTTATCCCGGACATACTGCGCGGCCTTCTCGACTACGGCAAAATTCAGCTCAATAGGCTTGGTCTTACCGCTGAAATGGTACGACAGCGCCGCCTTGATCTCCGTCAGTTCGATGCCGAGCAGTTGCGCGAGCGCCCCGACGTATACCATGTTCGCAACATAATCGCGCAACTTGGGGTCTGCCCCAGACTCCTTCGCCATCTGCCCAACCGGCAGGCCGTAATAAGTAATATCTTCGCGGAATTCCTTGAGCTTCTTGGCATCGTCGCAGGCGATCCAGCGCGCCGAGTGGATGGTGGCGCCCTCGAACACCGCCTCCACGCCGTATTCGTCGCGCAGGCGGTACTGCACCACGTCGAACTGCAGCACGCCGACCGCGCCGAGGATGATGTCGTTGTTGATCAACGGACGGTAGACCTGGGTGGCGCCCTCCTCGCACAGCTGGTCCAGGCCATTGTTGAGCTGCTTGGCGCGCAGCGGGTCCTTGAGGATGACGCGGCGGAACAGTTCCGGCGCAAAGTTCGGGATGCCGGTGAAGCGCAAGGTCTCGCCCTCGGTGAACGAATCGCCGATGGCAATGGTGCCGTGGTTGTGCAGGCCGACGATATCGCCGGGGAAGGCTTCTTCCACCGCCTCACGGTCGGCCGCCATGAAGGTCAGCGCGTTGGCCACCCGCACCGGCGCACCGAGGCGCACGCTGTGCAGCTGCATGCCCTTGCGGTAGCTGCCGGAGCAGACCCGCAGGAAGGCGACGCGGTCGCGGTGCTTGGGATCCATGTTGGCCTGGATCTTGAAGACGAAGCCGCTGAACTTGTCCTCCTGCGGACGCACCTCGCGCGGCGCGGCCTGGCGCGGCAGCGG
This sequence comes from uncultured Nevskia sp., assembly GCA_964458725.1. GTDB lineage: Bacteria > Pseudomonadota > Gammaproteobacteria > Nevskiales > Nevskiaceae > Nevskia. Next base: position 1,205 of record CAYWPB010000671.1, read on the forward strand.
CGACGGCGCCCATTCGACGAAGCCGTTGAGCAGCTCGCGCACGCCGAAGTTGTTGATCGCCGCGCCGAAGAACACCGGAGTCAGCCTGGCCGCCTTGTACTGCTCCATGTCGAAGCCGGTACCAGCGGCCTGCACCAGGTCGATCTCGTCGAGCAGGGCCTGGTAGCTGGCGCCGAAGCGCTCGGCCAGGCCCGGAGCGCGCAGGCCGTCGACCATCTCGATCTCGCTGACGCGGTGCTTGTCACCCGAGTACAGGTAAAAGCGGTCTTCCAGCAGGTGGTAGACGCCCTTGAAGTCGCGGCCCATGCCGACCGGCCAGGTGATCGGCGCACAATGGATGCCGAGCACCTTCTCGACCTCGTCGAGCAGCTCCATCGGGCTGCGGCCGTCGCGGTCGAGCTTGTTGATGAAGGTCATGATCGGCGTGTCGCGGAGCCGGCAGACCTCCATCAGCTTGATGGTGCGCGGCTCCACGCCCTTGGCGGCGTCGATCACCATCAGCGCCGAGTCCACCGCGGTGAGGGTGCGGTAGGTGTCCTCGGAGAAGTCCTCGTGGCCCGGCGTATCAAGCAGGTTGATGATCTTGCCGCGATAGGGGAACTGCATCACCGAGGTAGTGATGGAGATGCCGCGCTGCTGTTCCAGCGCCATCCAGTCCGAGGTGGCGTGGCGGCTGGCCTTGCGGCCCTTGACGG
>CAYWPB010000672.1:0-1889 GCA_964458725.1 uncultured Nevskia sp.
TGCTGGATAACGGCCAGTACATGCCCTACGGCGCCTCGGCCAAGCGGCAGATGGAGTGCGCCCTGCTGTACGCCACCAACCGCAGCTGGGCCCACCTGCAGAGCGGCGTCAACCTCGACGAGTTCACCCGCCTTGGCGCCGCGCGCCTGGAAGTGCCCGAGCTGTACCGTCGCGAAGAGGACATGATCGCGGTGGTGGCCGGCGCCCTGGCGCGCCTGGCGGCGCCCTGCAAGGACTGGAAGGCGCCGTCCGGTATCAGCCTCGAAGGCTGGAAGGCGATGCGCGACTGCCGCTGGCACGGCAATATCCGCGCCGTGATCCGCGTGCTGGAAGCGGCCTTCGTCGACACCGCCTCGCTGACCGGCGATTCCCTGATCCAGTTGCCCGAGATCGAGCGCGGCATCGAGATGTGGGAGCCGAAGACCCACCACAGCCACCAGATCTACGCGGCGGCGTAGCTTCCTGAAGCCGGGCGCCAGGCGCCCGGCTAGATCACCGACGCTTTCAACGTCATGTCGGCTTTTTTCCAGGCCTCGTCGAAGCGCTTGCGCGCCGCGTCGGCGTCCGCCGCTTTGTTCTGCCGCTCCAGCGCCTGCCCCAGCCCATAAAGGGCCCAGCCGTTGTCCGGATGGCGCGCCAGGTCTTCGCGGTAGACCGCCTCGGCCTCCCGCGGCTGGCCGGCCTTGAGCAGTTCCGCCCCCAGCAGATGGCGCACCGGCAGGAACCAGTCGGCTGGCTCGTCGTAGGCCAGGCGGTCTTCCTGTTGCACAGCCTGGCGCAGCAGCTTGATCGCATCCGGGTGCGCACCCTGGGCCAGGGCCAGGCGCGCCTTGGCGTCGAGCACCGCCACCGCCAGCAGTTCGCGTGCGCTGTTGAGCCCGGCCGGCGCGTCGGTGGGCAGGGCGGCGACGAGCTGTTCGAGCTGCGCTGTCTGGGTCCTGGCCTCGTCGAGCCGCCCCTTGGCGGCCAGCGCGGCGCTGCGGGCATAGGCGTAGCCGGCGCTGAGGCCGGCGAGCTTGGGATTGGGCGCGGGCTCGGCCAGCAACTGGTCCCACTGGCCGAAGCGCATCAGGGCGGCGTACTGCTCCACCAGATACCAGTCGGCCCCGGGCATCGCCAGCAGCATCTGGTCGGGCACCAGGGCGCGCAGCTGCCGCACCGCCTGCAGGGTTTCGTTCTGGCGTCCTTCCATCGCCGCGGAATAGGCCAGGAACTGGTAGTTGTGCGCCGTGTACATGGCGTAGTAATCGAGCGGTCTGGCCTTGGCGAAGTAGGCCAGATCAGCGGCGACGCCGCGGCGGTTGGCCTCGGCGGCATCGTCGTAGCGACCGATGCGCTGCATGATGTGCGCCGGCATGTGCTCGAGATGGCCGGCGGCGGGCATCATGCCGGCCAGGCGCTGGGCCGCGGCCACGGCCAGCTCCGGATGCGGCGAGGCTTCCATGGTGTGGATGTAGTAGTGGTTGGCGCCGGGGTGCCGCGGATTGCGCGCCAGCACTTTTTCCAGCACCGCCTGGATCTGCGGCGTGCCGGGCGCGGGCTGGCCATCCAGGGTCCACAGCTTCCAGGCGTTGGTGTTCATCAGCGCCTCGGCATACAGGGACTGCACGTCGTCATCGTCGGGAAACTTCTGCGCCACCTCGCCCATCGCCTGGGCATAGGCGCCGAGGATCGGGGCGCTGTTGGACGGGTCCAGCGGCTGGGCGTCGGGATAGCGCCGCGCCAGCGCGGCGATCAGGGCCTGCTCCACCGGGCTGGCCTGGGCCGGGTTGTGCTGCGCCTGTTCCAGCGCCTCGCGTGCGACCCGGGCCCGCGGTTGCGCCATCACCGGGACGTTTTTGTTGGGGCCCACGGTCAGGGACACCCCCCGCCAGCCCAAGCCGCAGTGC
>CAYWPB010000673.1:0-1885 GCA_964458725.1 uncultured Nevskia sp.
CCGCCAACCTCGATGTCCGGCTCGGGGGGCAGGAACCCGGCGAGGATCTGGCGAATCAGCGCCGAATCGTCGATCACCAGCACGCGGATGGGAGTATTCACGCAAACAGCTCCACATCACCGGTCGCCGGCGTCTGGCGCAGGCGGCTCTGGTACAGGGTCTCGTTGTCCATCACCTCGGCCTGCTGCGCCGCCGGCAAGCGCCGCAGCATGACGCGGCCGCTGCGCGGGAAGTAGTGCACGCGGCGAGGGCAAATGTCGCCCAGATCCTGCGCCAGCACCGGCACGCCCTCATCGGCGAGATAGCGCAGCACGAAGCTGGAATTGCGCTCGCCGACGTTGCTGCTGCTCAGCGAGGCCAGCACCGCGCCGCCGCCGAACACCTTGGCCTCGAGCCGGCTGCGCGCGGCGCCGCGCTTGAGCAGCTCGTTGACCAGCACCTCCATGGCATAGGCGCCATAGCGCGCCGAACTGCCCTCGCCCGACTCGCTGTCCGGCAACATGAAGTGGTTCATGCCGCCGACGCCGGCGAGCGGATCGCGGACGCAGGCCGAAACGCAGGAGCCGAGCAGGGTCACCAGCATCACGTCCTCGCCGGTGACCACGTACTCGCCGGGCAGCACCTTGAGCGCCTGCGACTCGAAGCGATTGTCGTAGTAGCCGCCGAGGGTGCGGTCGCGGATTTCCACTGCCTGCCGCGCCTTGCGCATGGCGTACATGGTCAGTGCTCCGGATGGGCGTAAACGGTGCGGCCGAGCGGGCGCAACAGGTCGGCGGCGTGGAAGAAGCTCTCGGAGTGACCGGCGAAGAACAGGCCGTCGCGCGCCAGCAAGGGCATGATCCGCGCCAGGATGCGGGACTGCGTCGGGTCGTCGAAATAGATCATGACGTTACGGCAGAAGACCGCATCGAACGGGCCACGCAGCCCCCATTCCGCATCGAGGAGGTTGAGCGGACGGAACTCAATCATGCGGCGCAGGCCCTCGACCACCCGGCACTGCCCCTCGTTGCTGCCGGTGCCGCGCAGGAAGAAGCGGCGCAGCCGCTCCGGGGCCAGCTTTTCGACCCGCTGCAGCGGGTAGACACCCTGGCGCCCGGCGGCCAGCACCTGGGTGTCGATGTCGCTGGCGAGCACGCGCACCGGCGCATCGAAACCGCCGAAATGCTCCACCGCGGTCATCGCCATCGTATACGGCTCTTCGCCGGTGCTGGCGGCGGCGCACCACAGGCGCAGCGGCTCGCGACGCACCCGGCCGAACAGCTCGCGCAGCGTGTCAAAGTGGTGCGGCTCGCGGAAGAACGCGGTGAGGTTAGTGGTGAGGGCATTGGTGAAGGCCTGCCATTCCTCCTCGTCGGCGCGCTCCAGGAAATCCAGGTACTCGCCGACGCTGCCCAGGCCGTGCTGCCGCACCCGCCGCGCCAGCCGGCCGTAGACCATGTCCTCCTTGCAGGACGACAGGGCGATGCCGGCTCGCTCGCGGATCAGGTCGCGCGCCCGCTCGAAGTCGCGCTTCGAGTAAGCGAATTCGCGCACCGCCTCCGCTGCTGTCATGACACTCCCTGCGACCTTCAGAACTCGTTCCAGGAATCGCCGCCGGCGTCCTTGCGCGCATGACCGCCCACCGCGGCCAGCACCGGCTTGGCCGGGCGCTGAGGCATGCGCGGCGCCGGACGCTGCCGCGCGGCGTCCGGGCGGGCAAGCTGCGCTACGGGCTTGACCACAACCGTCTTACCATCGCCGCCGTCGAGCACGAACTTGCGCACCGCCGCCACCTGGGCGGTGGATTGCTCCTCCAGCGAGTGCGCAGAAGCCGAGACTTGCTCGACCAGCGCGGCGTTCTGCTGGGTGGTCTCGTCCATCTGCGTGACGGCCTGGTTGATCTGCT
>CAYWPB010000674.1:0-1880 GCA_964458725.1 uncultured Nevskia sp.
TTCGCCGCGGCTTCGTCGGCGGCTTTCTGCAGGGCTTGCACCTGCGCGTCGGCGGCGACCTGCTCGTCGCCGGCACCGCGCGCGCGCAGCCGGTCGCTGCGCTGCTGCACGGCGTCCCGGCGCAGCCCCATGTCGCGGCGCAACGCCGTGCGCGCCGCGCAGGCTTCCGCATTCACGTCCGGATGCGCGGCATAGAATTCGGCGGTGTTCTGCGCGTCGAAGCGCTTGGCCGCGGCGACGACCTGGTCGATGGTGGCGGCGCGGTGGTCGGCGGTGAAGACGAACACCGGCATCGCCGCGCAGTGGAAGTCGAGCAGGCCCGAAGTGGTCTGGATGTCCTGGTTGATCAGCGACAGCACGTTGCCGTTGCGCGGCAGCACGTCGAACTTCGGCTCCAGGTCCATCAGGCCGAGATAGGCCTGCCGCACCACCGTGGTGATCGACTTCACCGACTGCACGCCCGCCACGTTCTGCATGCGCCAGGCAAAGCTGTCGATCTGGTTCAAGGTGTCGTACTGGGCGCAGCTCTCCGGCGCAGTCTCGGTGATCAGCTTGAGAATGTCGGTGCCGATGGAGAAGTTCGAGGTGATCGCCGCAAAATCGCGGTTGTAGCGCGAGTTCGGCCGCAGCTCGGGCACGCCGGTGGTTGCGTCGCCGATGATGCGCTGCTGCTGCACCACCCAGGAGCCGCCGAGCACCAACAGCGACAGCAGCACCAGGGCCGCCGCCACCGGCTTGTCGGTGACGAAGGATAGCGCGTGCCACAGCCGGTCGCCGGCGTTGATGCGCGCCAGCCGCTTGCGCCGGAACGCCGCGACGTTGGCCACGCCGAGCCTCGACAGCCAGATCGGCATCATCACCTTGTTGGTGACGATCACCGCGAACATGCCGAGGCAGGCATTGATCGACATGTCGCGCACGCTGCCGATCGGCACCAGGTAGATGGTGAGGAAGCCGGCGACGTTGGTCAGCAGCGCGATGCTGCCGGGAATGAACAGGCGGCGGAAAGTGCTGCGCGAGGCTTCGAGGGCATCGCGCCCTTGCACGACCTCGTCGGCCCAGGTGTTGACGTACTGCACGCCGTGCGAGGTGGACACCGCCAGCACCAGGAACGGCACCATGATGGCGAAGGGGTCGACGCCGTAGCCGAAGCAGTGCAGCAGGCCGAATTCCCAGATCACCGCCACCACCGAGCAGCACAGCGGTAGCAGGGCCAGGCGGAAGCTGCCGAGGTACCACCACAGCGCCAGCATCGTCGCCAGCACCGTCAGGCCGAAGAACAGCATCACCTGCACCGCCGCGTCGGTGACGTCGCCGGTGACCTTGGTGAAACCGATGATGTGGACCGTGATGTCCGGGTTGTACTGCGGATTGTCCTGGGCCTCGACCGCGAGATCGCGGCCGCTCAGGGTGTGGCGCTCGACGCTGCCGTCCGGCAGCTTGCGGTCGGCCTCGATGCGGCGGAACCACAGCGTCCAGTCGGGCTGCTCGAAGGTTTCCGCCACCGTTTCGCCGGCGGCGAACGGCGCCTGTTCCCGCTTCAGCCTGTAGACGTATTTCTTCGGGCTGGAGAAGCGGCCGCGGACGTCGTCCTCCAGCGTGTGCGACAGGCGCACCGGGTCGATCTTCCTGCCGCTGACCGGATCGTGCTCCAGCACCTCGGCCGAGACCATCGCGCCGCGCTGGTCCAGGCTGACCAGGCTGCCGAGCACCTGCGCCTTGGCCACGTTGCGGCGGATCAGCGCGAACATGTCCTCGTTCGGGGCGTATTCCGCCGGGATCACGTCGCCGGCGATGAAGCCGCCGTCCACCACTTCCAGGTAGCGCACGTTGCGGGTGAAGATCGAGGAGACATGGGCGCGGTCGATGCCGGCCATGAA
>CAYWPB010000675.1:0-1868 GCA_964458725.1 uncultured Nevskia sp.
GCGTGCACCGAGTAGAACACGCCGGACAGGAACGACAGCGGCGTGATGATGAAGTTGGTGAAGGCGGCGAGATGGTCGAACTTGCTGGCAACGATGCCGGCGATCAGGCCCAGCACCGCCAGGCTGGCGCCGGACAGCAGGAACATCGCCAGCAGCGCCAGCGGCGCGTGGATCGGCAGCGGCACGAACGGCAGTGCCACCAGCAGCATCACCGTCGCCACCAGGGCGGCGCGCACCAGCGCGGCGGTGATGTAGGCGGCGAACCATTCCCAGGCCCCCAGCGGCGCCATCAGCAGGAACACCAGGTTGCCCATGATCTTGGACTGGGTCAGCGAGGACGAGGTGTTGGCGAAGGCGTTCTGGATCACCGTCATCATCACCAGGCCCGGCACCAGGAACTCGGTGTAGTCCACGCCCGGGTAGACCGGGGCGCGGCCCTTCATCGCCTGGGCGAAGACCAGCAGGTAGAGCAGCGCGGTGATCACCGGCGCGGTCACGGTCTGGCCGAGCACGCTCCAGAAGCGCTTGATCTCCTTCAAGGTCAAGGTGGTGAAGCCGACGCGGTCGGAGAAGCGCGCCAGCTCGTTGCCGGCGGACGCGGGGGGCATCTCGCCTTCGCTCATGCGGCGGCTCCGGTAACGGCGCTGCTGTGGCGGCCGGTCAGTTCGATGAAGATGTCCTCCAGGTCCGGCTCGCGCGTCTGCACGTCCTCGATGTCGAGGCCGGCCGCGCGCAGTGCCGTGAACACGCCGCTGATCGGCTGCTTGTCGCGCTCCAGGCGCAGCTCGGTGACGCCGTTCTTCTCGCTGCAGACCAGCGGCCGCAGCGCCTCCGGCAGCGCGCCGCCGTTGCCGAGCTTGAGGCGCAGGAAGCGGTACTTGTTGCGGTCGAGCAGCTCGGCGGTGGTCTCGATCACCTTGACCTGGCCCTTGTCGATGATGGCGATGCGCTCGCACAGGTCCTGGGCTTCCTCCAGGTAGTGCGTGGTCAGCACCACGGTGGTGCCCTTGCGGTGCAGCTCGCTCATGAAGCTCCACAAGGTGCGGCGCAGCTCGACGTCGACGCCGGCGGTCGGCTCGTCGAGGATCACCACCGGCGGCTGGTGCACCAGCGCCTGGGCGATCAGCACGCGCCGCTTCATGCCGCCGGACAGCGCCCGCATCGGCGAGTTGCGCTTGTTGTCCAGGTCCAGCCGCACCAGCATCTCGTCGATCCAAGGCCAGGACTCGCGGCCGCAGCCGTAGTAGCCGGCCTGGATGCGCAGCATGTCGGCGACCTTGAAGAAGGGATCGAACACCAGTTCCTGCGGCACCACGCCGATCAGCCGGCGGGCGCTGCGCCAGTCGCGCACGGTGTCGTGGCCGAGCACGGCGATGCTGCCCTGGTCGGCGCGGATCAGGCCGGCGATGGTGTTGATCAGGGTCGACTTGCCGGCGCCGTTGGGGCCGAGCAGGCCGAAGAACTCGCCGCGACGGATGCTGAAACTGACGCCGTCCAGCGCCTGCACCTTGCCATAGGCTTTGCGGACGCCGGCGATGCTCAGGGCGTCCGGGGAGGAAGTATTCATGGGGGCGGGATTATACGCCGCCCCCTCGGCCGGGGCCGGCCGGATGAGGAAAACCGCTGACAAATCAGCGGATTTGTTGCAAGTTGACGGCATGCCGCCCGCCTCAGCACCCACCGACACCGCCATCGTCTGGTTCCGCCGCGATCTGCGCCTGTCCGACCACCCCGCCTTCCGGCTGGCCCTGGAACGGCATTCGCGCGTGCTGCCGGTCTACATCCACGCCCCGGAAGAGGAAGGGCCCTGGGCGCCGGGCGGCGCCAGCCGCTGGTGGCTGCACCACTCGCTGGCGGCGCTCGGGCGG
>CAYWPB010000676.1:0-1866 GCA_964458725.1 uncultured Nevskia sp.
CCCAGGCACCGCGGTCCCCTTGCCCACCGGCAGGCTGCGTTCGCCCGGCGGCGGGACCAGCTCGGCCACCACCATCTGGCCGTGGCGGGCATCGCCGCGTTCGGCGGCCGGGATCACGATCTCCGGCTGGCGCGGGTTGCTGGGGATGACCGTGAACACACCCTGGCTGGCGTGCAGGCGGCCGACCACCGAGGTGGTACCGCGCTCGATCACCTCCATCAGGGCGCCCTCGCGGCGGCCCTTGGCGTCGGTCTCGGTGATGCGCACGCGGGCACGGTCGCCGTGCATCAGGCCGCGCACCTGCCGCGGCGGCAGGAACACGTCGGCCCCGCCGCCTTCGACAGCGAGGAAGCCGTAGCCGTCCTTGTGCACCGTGACGCGGCCTTCCACCGTGTCCTGCGGCGGCTTCTTTTGCGGCGCCTGCCCGGTGGCCTTGAGGCCGCCGCGGCGGTCCGCCGCGACCAGTTGGCCCTCCCGCACCATCGCCACCAGGCGCTTGGCGAAGGCTTCCTGCTCGTTCAGCTTCTTCAGGCCGAAGTGGGCGATCAGCTCGTCCAGGGTCAGCGGCTCGGCGTTCTGCTCCAGCGTGCTCAGCACCAGGCTGCGGCTCGGCAGGGGGTTGGCGTAGCGCGCCGACTCGGCCGCATGGTCCGGGTCGCTGGCGCGCCAGTCGCCCTCCCCGCCCGGCCGGGCCTTGCCGGCATCGGCCCAGGGCTTGTAGCCCTGCTTCTGCGGGGGATAGGGGTTTTCCGTCTTGTCGTTGTGTTCCTGACGGCGGTTTTTTTTATTTCTTTTCATTGACAAACCTTCGCTGCGCCTTTAGTCTGCGCACCCCATGCCGAGATGGCGGAATTGGTAGACGCACTAGTTTCAGGTACTAGCGGGTAAAACCGTGGAGGTTCGAGTCCTCTTCTCGGCACCAAACAAATAAGCCCAGCCCTTGGCTGGGCTTTTTTGTTTGGTGCCTTTGGCAGCGCGGTCTGCCACAACCCCCGCGAACCCCTGGCGGGGTTCGCCGCCCCCCTTAACTTAAGGGGGGCTCCAGCAAGAGGGGCTCTGGAAAAGCCGCTGTGCGCCGGTGTTACCGGCACGCCGGCCTCTCTTTGAATCCTTGTTGTATTCAGCAAAATAATCCTTTGATTGAAACGGGTTGCGCCGCACCGTGGGTGCTTGCGCCTGAGCCAGTGGGAATGATGGATGGCCCGATCCAAGGTGAAGTTTAACGTGATCGGTGTGACGCGTTTGCAACCAGGCCGGGGGCACCCCGCCCGCCGCGCATGGATCGGGATGCTCAGGTAGGCTTCACCGGTGCCTCGTGTCGCCGGGAGTCCTCATGAGAAACCCCACGCGTTTGACGGTGCTCTTGCTCCTCGGTCTGTCCGGCTTCGCCGCCGCCCAGGACCAGCCGGCGCCGTCCTACCCGATGGTTCCGCCCGAGCAATACCGCATGGATCCGCAGGCAGAGATCGCCCTGGCGCGCAGCTCGGCGCCGCCGTCGATCTCCGACGATGCCGAAGTGATGGTGCTCGGCGAGCACGGCTACCAGGTCGCGGTGAAGGGCAAGAACGGCTTCGTCTGCTTCGTCGAGCGCTCATGGACGGCGTATTTCGACGATGCCGAGTTCTGGAATCCAAAAACGCTCGGGCCCAACTGCTTCAACCCGGCGGCGGTGAGCAGCGTGGTGCCGCAATACCTCAAGCGCGCCGAGTGGATCATGGCCGGCGCGACCAAGCAACAGGTGCTCGACAAGACCCGCGCCGCCTACGCCAAGCACCAGTTCACCGCGCCGGCACCCGGCGCGTTCTCCTTCATGCTGTCGAAGCAGGGCTACCTGGGCGACCAGGCCGGCGGCCCCTGGCGGCCGCA
>CAYWPB010000677.1:0-1866 GCA_964458725.1 uncultured Nevskia sp.
TTCTTTGGTTACTTTCTTGTCGCTGTTGACAAGAAAGTGACCCGCCTGAAGGCGGAAACCCACGACCTCATTACGCGAAGGCAGGCGCGAAACCTGACGATTCAGCGCGCAACGAGAAAGCACTGGATTCCCGCTTCCGCGGGAATGACGAGTCACTTAGGGAAACGGCGGCCTTCAGCCGTCCGTATCCGGCGGCGGACTGCTACTGTCCTTGTCGGTGTCGACCGGCTGCGGCGCCCCCAGGAACTTGGGCTCGGTGTGCAGCACGTAGATGTCCAGCACCACCCGCACCCGCGCCAGCACCTCGCGCACCATGGTGCGCGTGAACGTGCCGATCTCGTCCGACGGTGCGGCGTAGGCCGAGACCTGCATGTGCAGCTTCTTGGCCACGAACACCGCGCGGTAGGCGTGGTAACGCTGGGTGATGACGGTGACCTTGTCCAGGCCGAACACCACCTGCGCCCGCGCCACCGAGTCGAAAGTGCGGAAACCGGCGAAGTCCATGTAGATCGCGTTGGGCGGCACGCCGGACTTGACCAGCTCGCGGCGCATGGCGCGCGGCTCGTTGTAGGTGGAATCAGGATTGGCGCCGCTGACGATGATGCGCTTGATCTTGCCGAGCTGGTAGAGCTGCGCCGCGGCGTGAATGCGGCCGTAGAACTGCGGGTTCGGCGCGCCGCTGCGGGTGTAGCTGCTGGTGCCGAGCACCAGGCCGACCTCGTTGTCCGGCAGCAGCGACCAGTCGTCGTAGATGTAGGAGTAGGTGTTGTTAACCACCCAGTTGTTGATCAGCGCCACCAGGCCGAGCGCGACCACGGCGGTGATCAGTGCCCACCGCCGCAGCCTGCGCCCGAGGTGACGCCCGAACTTCAAGCCGCGTGCCCTCCGCAGCACAGGCCAAGCAGCATCACCACGAACAGGGCCAGCTGCACCGACCAGAAGGTGGCGCGCAGCATCACCAGCCAGTGGCTGACGCCGATCATGTGGGTCAGGCTCTGCGCCACGCGGGCATAGAGCACGTACATGGCCCACTGGTCGGCGACGGCGCTCTTGCCCATGGCGGCGGCGGCCAACACGATCACGGCGAACAGAGGCAGGTTCTCCAGGCAGTTGGAGTGGGCGTGCTCGATGCGGCGGATCAGCGCGGGATCGTCGGCCTTCTGCTGGCCGCGGGTCCAGGAATCGGCCTTGTTGCCTTTGATGATGATGGCGATGCCGCGCCAGCTGAAGACGACCAGCACCAGCAGCAGGGTCCAGGCGGTGAATCCGAGCAGCGCTTGTAGTGATGTCATCTCAACTCCTCCCTAAGCGGGCGCGAACGCCCAAGTTATGGCGCCTGTCGTACGACAAGCTTTCACTTCAATGGCTTTAATGACTGAGGCGGCGGATGCCGCGATCGAGGCCGGCCAGGGTCAGCGGGAACATGCGGTCCTCGCCGATCAGCTGCAGGGTGGCCTGGATCGAAGGGGTGTATTCCCAGCGGTCCTCATGCTCGGGGTTGAGCCAGATGGTGCGCGGGAAGGTGTCGGTGAGACGCTTGAACCAGACCGCACCGGCTTCCTCGTTCCAGTGCTCGACGCTGCCGCCCGGGTGCAGGATCTCGTAGGGGCTCATGGTGGAGTCGCCGACGAAGATCAGCTTGTAGTCGGGCGTGTAGCGGTGCATCACGTCGAACAGCGGGATGCGCTCGCCGTGGCGGCGGCGGTTGTCCTTCCACACGCTTTCGTAGACGAAGTTGTGGAAGTAGAAATATTCGAGGTGCTTGAACTCGGTCTTGCAGGCGGAGAACAGCTCCTCGCAGACCTTGACGTGCGGGTCCATCGAGCCGCCGACGTCGAGGAACAGCAGCACCTTCACCGCGTTGTG
>CAYWPB010000678.1:0-1858 GCA_964458725.1 uncultured Nevskia sp.
TGGAGGACTACATCGCCCATGGCGGCTACCGCGGCCTGCGCCGGGCGCTGGATGCGGCGCCGGCCGACGTGGTCAAGGCGGTGCTGGATTCCGGTCTGCGCGGGCGCGGCGGCGCGGCCTTCCCCACCGGCATCAAATGGCAGACGGTGCTGAAGACGGAAAGCGCGCAGAAGTATGTGGTCTGCAACGCCGACGAGGGCGATTCCGGCACGTTCTCCGACCGCATGCTGATGGAGGGCGATCCCTACCTGCTGATCGAGGGCATGAGCATCGCCGGCGTGGCGGTGGGCGCGACGCAGGGCTACATCTACCTGCGCTGCGAGTATCCGCACGCGCACCGTGCGCTGAACGCGGCCATCGCCACGGCCTACGAGCGCGGCTGCCTCGGCGCCGACGTCCTTGGCAGTGGCAGGCGCTTCGACCTGGAAGTGCGGCTCGGCGCCGGCGCCTACATCTGCGGCGAGGAGACCTCGCTGCTGGAAAGCCTGGAGGGCAAGCGCGGGCAGGTGCGCTTCCGCCCGCCGCTGCCGGCGGTGAAGGGCCTGTTCGGCCAGCCCACCGTGCTCAACAACGTCATCAGCTTTGCCTCGGTCCCGCTGATCCTCGACCGCGGCGCGGAGTTCTACCGCGACTATGGCATGGGTCGCTCGCGCGGCACCTTGCCGTTCCAGCTCGCCGGTAACATCAAATATGGCGGCCTGGTCGAAAAGGCCTTCGGCCTAAGCCTGCGCGAACTGCTTTATGACTACGGCGGCGGCTCGCTCAGCGGGCGGCCGATCCGCGCGGTGCAGTTCGGCGGGCCGCTCGGCGCCTACATCCCGGCTTCGCGTTTCGACACGCCGCTGGACTACGAGATCTTCGCCGGCATCGGCGGCATGATCGGCCATGGCGGCCTGGTGGTGTTCGACGACACCGTCGACATGGCGGCGCAGGCCCGCTTCGCGATGGAGTTCTGCGCGGTCGAATCCTGCGGCAAATGCACGCCGTGTCGCATCGGCTCGACCCGCGGCGTCGAGGTCATCGACCGCCTGGTCGCCGGACAGCAGCCGGAAAAACAAGAAGCGCTGCTGCGCGACCTGTGCGAGACCATGACCCACGGTTCGTTGTGCGCGCTGGGCGGGCTCACGCCTGGGCCGGTGCTGAGCGCGCTGAACCATTTCCCGGAAGACTTCCGGCGCACAGCACGTGCCGTCGCCTAGAACCCGCCATGACCTTGCAAGTGCATCTCTTTTCCCCCTCTCCCCACGGTAGTGGGGAGAGGGCTGGGGTGAGGGGCGCGCTGCCTCAGGTTCACGCTGAACTTGCCATCGTTGCCGGCTTCGCCGGCGCCCCTCACCCTAACCCTCTCCCCACGTACGTGGGGAGAGGGGATTGATGCAGCGGAGCGGAAACTATGCTTTCCATCGCAGAAAAGGATTTCGGTACGCCGGCGCCCCTCTCGGACCAGAAGCTGGTCAGCCTGAGCATCGACGGCTTCGAGATCACGGTGCCCGAGGGCACTTCGGTGATGCGTGCCGCGGCGCTGGGCGGAATCCAGGTGCCCAAGCTCTGCGCCACCGAGCAGCTCGATGCCTTCGGCTCGTGCCGCCTGTGCCTGGTGCAGATCGAAGGGATGAAGGGGTATCCCGCGTCCTGCACCACCCTGGTGGCGCCGGGCATGAAGGTGACGACGCAGAACGGCAAGCTCGCCGAACTGCGCCGCGGCGTGATGGAGCTGTACATCTCCGACCACCCGCTGGATTGCCTGACCTGTCCGGCCAACGGCCACTGCGAGCTGCAGGACATGGCCGGCGCGGTCGGCCTGCGCGAAGTGCGCTACGGCTACGAGGGCGAGAACCACCTCAAGCTGGGCAAGGAC
>CAYWPB010000679.1:0-1856 GCA_964458725.1 uncultured Nevskia sp.
GCCAAGCCGGCCGCGGCACCGCGCGCGGCGCGCAGCGGCGACATCTTCGCCGCGCTGGCCAAGAAGCTCGGCGCCGATGCCAAGGCGGCGAGCGGCCTGGCCGGGCAGGTCTTGCAGTTCAAGGTTAGCGGCCCGGATGCCGAGTGGGTCGTCGACCTCAGCGGCAAGACGCCGAAAGTGCAGCAGGGCAAGGCCGACAAGGCTGCCGCCGTGTTCGGCATCGCCGACGAGGACCTGGCGGCGCTGGCCTCCGGCAAGGTCGGCCTGCGCGACCTGTACCAGCACGGCAAGCTGCGCGTCGACGGCGACGTGCGCCTGGCGCGCGAGCTGGGCGTGCTGAACAAGCTGATCTGACCCCTCTCAAATCCCCCTCTCCCCGTTTACGGGGAGAGGGTCGGGGTGAGGGGCAGGTCGTCGCACAACAGTTTCGTTTGGAGTGAGGAGCACAACATGAGCAAGAACCGCGTCAACGTCATCGGCGTCGGCATGACCAAGTTTGCCAAGCCGGGCGCCAGCCCCGAGTACTACGAGATGGCGCGCGAGGCGGGGCAGAAAGCCCTGGCCGACGCCGGCATCCCCTACGACAAGATCGAGCAGGCCTATGTCGGCTACGTCTATGGCGACAGCACCTGCGGTCAGCGCGCGGTCTACGAGCTGGGCCTGACCGGCATCCCGGTGGTCAACGTCAACAACAACTGCTCCACCGGCTCCACTGCGCTGTGGCTGGCGCGGCAGGCGGTGGAGAGCGGCGCCGCCGAATGCGTGCTGGCGCTGGGCTTCGAGAAGATGGAGAAGGGCGCGCTCGGCAACAAGTTCAACGACCGCGAGCCGCCGATGGGCCGCCACGCCCAGGTGATGATCGAGGCCCAGGGCATGAGCAACGCGCCGCCGGCGGCGCAGATGTTCGGCGGGGCGGGGCGCGAGTACCGCTGGCAGCACGGCACCAAGAAGGAGACTTTCGGCAAGATCTCCGAGAAGGCGCGCGACCACGCCAGCCGCAACCCCTATGCCCTGTTCAACCAGAAGCTGAGCCTGGCCGAGATCATGGCTTCGGAGGAGGTGTTCGACCCGCTGACCCGCTTCCAGTGCTGCCCGCCGACCTGCGGCGCGGGTGCGGCGGTGGTCTGCTCGGATGCTTTTGCGAAGAAGCACGGCATCAAGAACCCGGTCTACATCGCCGCCCAGGCCATGACCACCGACTACATGAGCAGCTTCGAACCCTTGAGCCTGATCAAGATGGTCGGCTACGACATGACCGCCGCGGCGGCGAAGCAGGTCTACGAGAAGTCCGGCATCGGCCCCGAGGATGTGGACGTGGTCGAGCTGCACGATTGCTTCACCGCCAACGAGCTGCTGACCTATGAGGGTCTTGGCCTGTGCCCCGAGGGCGGCGCCGAGAAGTTCATCTGGGACGGCGACAACACCTACGGCGGCAAATACGTCACCAACCCCTCCGGCGGCCTGCTGTCCAAGGGCCACCCGCTCGGCGCCACCGGCCTGGCACAGTGCACCGAGCTGGTGTGGCAGCTGCGCGGCAACGCCGACCAGCGCCAGGTTGAAGGCGCGCGCATCGCGCTCCAGCACAACCTCGGCCTGGGCGGCGCCTGCGTGGTGACCATGTACCGCCGCGACTGACGGAAGGGCGTACCTGACTCAGCGCTTCCGGGCGGTCCCGTCGGCAGACGGCCGCCCGGACTTTTTTTGGGCGATACACCTCCGGACCATGACCTGGCGGATCATTGTTCACGGATTCGTTCTATGCTTGGCACCGGCCCACGAATGGCCGCCATAACAATATTGCGGAGGAGAGGATGAGCGCGACACCGGACAAGACCGACCTGCTGAACTGCGTCGAG
>CAYWPB010000680.1:0-1855 GCA_964458725.1 uncultured Nevskia sp.
ATCCAGCCCGGCTGCGGCCCCGGCCGAGGCGGCGTCCGCCGCGCCGAGCCCGGCAACCGCGGCGTCGACCGCGCCGGCCGGCAATGGTACCGATCTGGACCGTCTGGCTCAGGACCTGATGAGCAAGGAGAAGAAGCTGGCCGAGGCCCGCGACCAGCTCCAGGCGGAGCGCGAGCAGGCGGCGCAGCAGGCCAAGGCGACCCCGGTCAGCGTCGCCAACAAGCCCGCAACCCAGCAACCGGCCGCTCCGGCGGCGGCGGTCCAGCCCAGCGGCGCGGAGGTCGAGGCGGCCGACAAGCTCAAGCAGCTGCAAGCCGAGGTCGAGCGCCTGCGCAAGGAGAAGGAAGCCCAGGCGGCGGCTGCAACGACAGTGGCCAGCGCGGCACCGGCGGTGCGCAGCGGACCGGACTTTTCGGCCTGGTACCGGGATGTCACCGGCTCGGTACGGCAGAGCCTGCGCTATCCGCAGCGCTCGCTGCAGGGCGGCGAGGAGGGCGACATCACCGTGCGCGTGCGCCTGAAGCGCGACGGCGCCATCATCAAGACCGAGATCCTGCAGCGCTCGTCCTACTCGGCGCTCAACAGCGAGGCGCTGGCGGTGTTCTCGCGCATCGGCCACTTCTCGCCCGTGCCCTCGGACTACCAGCCCAGCAACCCGGAAGTGGACTTCAGCATGCCGATCAACTTCAGGCTGAACGGTGCCGAGTAAGGGAACATAAAAAGCCCGCCGCGGTTTGCCGCGGCGGGCTTTTTTCTTTCCTGTTGCTTTTACCCGTAGGCCCGCTTCAGCGGAGCTTCACCCAGTTCCAGGCCGCCGTGCTTGCCGATAGTGCCGAAGTACTGCTCCGGCGTGAACACGTCCACCTCGATCGCCTCCAGGCGCGCGGCGGAGGCCTTGCGCAGCAGAGCGGCCTCCTCCCCGCTGATCAGGTTCTTGTTCATCGCGTCCTGCACCAGTTCCTCGGCATGGCCACGCGGCAGCTGCCGGTTCTTCTGGGCGGCGTGGATCTTCGCCAGCACCGGCTCCGCCTGGGCCAGCAGCTTGAACGCCTTGAGCAGGCGGCCGGTGGCCAGGCTTTCGTCCGGCGAGAGGAACACGCCGCTGGTGAGGCGGCGGTACTGCTCGCTCGGCGACTGGATCGCCAGCGCTGCCTGGTTGCCGAGCTGGTCGCCCGGCAGGTGGCCGAGCGGATTCAGGCGCAGGAACAGCGCGCCGACGCTGCGCAGCCACCAGCCCAGCAGGCCGCCGCCGAAGTTGGCATAGATGCCGGTGAAGGCGTCCTGCACCTTGGCCAGCGCGTACTGCACCGAGTAGTGCAGCAGCGGCAGGTCCTCGGCCTTGCGCCCTTCCGCCTCGTAGCGGCGCAGCGCGCCGGTGGCCAGGATCATCCAGGCGAGGGCGTCGGAGTAACGGCCGGTGAGCTTGCCACGCACCTTGAGCTTGCCGCCGATGGTGAACATCGCGAGGTCAGTGAGCACCGCGTAACGCGTCGCGGCCCAGCCGAGCCGGCGGTAGTAGCGCGCGGTGGGCCCGCCCACCGGGGCGCCGGCGCTGAGGCCGCGGGTCCAGTAGCGCACCCAGGCGCGCAGGATGTTGAGGATGAAATGGCCGATCCAGCCGAGCAGGTTCTTGTTGAAGGCCTGCACGTCGCTGTTTTCCACCGCCTTGACCACGTTCAGCGCGTAAGGGTGGCAGCGGGTGGCGCCCTGGCCGAACACCATCAGGGTGCGGGTCATGATGTTGGCGCCTTCGACGGTGATACCCACCGGCGCCGACTTGTAACCCATGCCGAGGATGTTGTTCGGGCCCTGCATCACGCCGGAGCCGGAGAACACGTCCATGCCGTCCACGATC
>CAYWPB010000681.1:0-1828 GCA_964458725.1 uncultured Nevskia sp.
GCGAAATCGTGGCCAAGACCGCGCACCAGATCTGGGGTGCGGCCCTGGTCGGCGTATTCATCTTCGGCCTGGCCTACGTCTACAACTACTCGGGCATGGCCGCCTCGCTGGCCAGCGCGCTGTCGCACATGGGCCTGGCCTTCGTCGTGTTCGCACCGATCCTGGGCATGATCGGCGTCGCCCTGTCCGGCTCCAACACCTCCACCAATGCCATGTTCGGCGCGGTGCAGATGCTGGTCGGCAAGCTGCTGGGCCTGCCGCCGTTGCTGCTGCCGACCCTCAACTCGGTCGGCGCCGAGGTCGGCAAGCCGATCGCGCCGCAGACCGCCAGCGTCGGCGTGGCGACAACCCGGTTCGTCCGTAACGAGGGTGCCGTCATTCGGCATAACTTCGGCTGGACGCTCGGCATCCTGGCCTGGCTGCTGGTGATCGGTGTGGGGCGTTACCTGCTATTCTCCTGAGGCATAGTGCCTATGCCGGTTTCGAATCCGCCAAAGCCGCCTCCAGCGCGGGTTTGAGCCGATTTTCAGGCCACGACGCGACGGTCATTGACGTCCCGCAATTCGCTTCTATAATGCGATGTTGCGCTGCGGCGAAAGTCGTTGCGCGCCCATCCACCCTGCATCCTGTCTGGCCCCGTCAAAAAGGCCGCACTCGCGGCAGGGTGGCGCGCCGCCGCAAATTGGGTCCCTGGGGGGCCCCGAGGCACAGGTCATGAGTCACCCAGTACAGCCGGGTTTGTACAGCCCCGAGTTCGAGCACGACGCCTGCGGCTTTGGCCTGATTGCCCAGATGGACGGGCAGGCCAGCCACAAGCTGGTGAAAACCGCGATCCGTGCCCTGGAGCGCATGACCCACCGTGGCGCCATCGCCGCCGACGGCAAGACTGGCGACGGCTGCGGCCTGCTGATGAAGAAGCCGGATCGCTTCCTGCGTGCCAAGGCCGCCGAGCTCAAGTTCAAGCTGGGCGAGGACTATTGCGCCGGCAACGTGTTCCTGTCGCAGGACCCGGCGAAGGCCGCCCGTGCCCGAGAGGTGCTGAAGGAAGCCTGCGCCCACAACGGCCTCAAGCTGGTCGGCTGGCGCGAGCTGCCAGTCGACCCCAACGCCTGCGGCGCCGAGGCGCTGAAGACCCTGCCGCGCATCGAGCAGGTCTTCATCGTGCCGGCCAACGGCACCCACAAGTTCACCTTCGAGCTGAAGCTGTTCAAGGCGCGCCGCCGCGCCGAGAAGATCCTCGAGGCCGAGGGCGACCGCGAGTTCTACGTCACCCACCTGTCGTGCCGGGTGATCGTCTACAAGGGTCTGGTGATGCCGGCCTACCTGCCGGTGCTGTACAGCGACCTCAACGACCCGGCGCTGGACAGCTCCATCGTCGTGTTCCACCAGCGCTTCTCCACCAATACCCTGCCGCAGTGGCGGCTGGCGCACCCGTTCCGCTTCCTGGCGCACAACGGCGAGATCAACACCATCGCCGGCAACCGCATGTGGGCGCAGGCGCGCCGCTACAAGTACCAGTGCGAGGACCTGCCGGACATCGACGAGATCGCGCCGCTGGTGGGCCTGTCCGGCTCCGATTCGCAGAGCTTGGACAACATGCTGGAGGTGCTGCTCGCCGGCGGCATGGACCTGTTCGCCGCGATGCGCGCCCTGGTGCCGCCGGCCTGGCAGAACGTCGAGAACCTCGATGCCGACGTGCGCGCCTTCTACGAATACAACTCGCTGCAGATGGAGCCCTGGGACGGCCCCGCCGGCATCGTGCTGACCGACGGCCGCTACGCCGTCTGCGCCACCGACCGCAACGGCCTGCGCCCGACCCGCTACGTCA
>CAYWPB010000682.1:0-1819 GCA_964458725.1 uncultured Nevskia sp.
GCTGCCTGATCGCCGCGGCGACCTACCTCCCGATCTTCAAGGGCCTGACCCACTACGGCAACCCGGCGCTGGAAACGGCGGCGGCGACGTCGCCGGTGACGGTGGTGGCGGACCCGGAGCAGTGCAGCTTCCAGTTCGATCCGATCGGCAAGAAGGTGTTCAAGGGCGCCTGCGACGTGGCCAAGAGCTACCTGGCCAAGAACGCCATCCCCTACTCCAACGAGGCCGGCGCGGCCGGCGCCGTGCAGATCAAGGTCGGCAGCACCGTGATCGACTCCTTCGACGGCACCGCGCTGGACGCCGCGGCGTTCAAGGCGGCGCAGGGGGACTTCGCCAAGAAGGTCGGCGACGCCCTGGCCGCCGCCGGCTATCCGAAGAAGGCCGACCCGGCCGCGGTCAACCAGACCATGGTGACGGCGCTGCTGTGGGTGCTGGTGCTGTACGTGACCATGGTCTACGGACCGATCGCGGCTTGGCTGGTGGAGCTGTTCCCCACCCGCATCCGTTACACCTCGATGTCCCTGCCTTACCACATCGGCAACGGCTGGTTCGGCGGCTTCGTGCCCTCGATCGCGTTCGCCATGGTGGCGGCCAACGGCGACATCTACCACGGCCTGCTCTACCCGATCGGCGTGGCCCTGATGACCCTGGTGATCGGCACGTTGTTCCTCAGGGAAACCCGCGGCGCGTCGTTGTCACAGCTCGGTTGAACCCTCCGCAAACTGAAGATAACTGCCCCGCTGCCCCGGCTTTCGCCGGGGCTTTTTTTTGAGCGGCCGGCTACGACCAAAGTCACGATGATGGAACCGGCTTGGTCGCGTATGATCCAAAGGCTGCTGCTGGCCATTTCCGGAGCCAGAACGACAGCGCGGCGCGAGACCGGCAGCCCGGCGACAGACCACTGCTTCGAGGAAAGCACCATGAGCGACAACAACAAGATCCAGTCGGTACTTGGCGAAACCCGCGTCTTCCCCCCGGACGCCGGCTTCACCGCCAAGGCCCGCATCACCCCGGCGAAACTGGCCGAGCTGCGCGCCGCCGCGGAGAAGGACTCCACCGGTTTCTGGGCCGGGCTGGCGAAACAGCAATTGGCCTGGAAGAAGCCCTTCACAGTGACGCTCGACGACAGCCAGGCGCCGAACTACCGCTGGTTCACCGACGGCACGCTCAACGTCTCCCACAACTGCATCGACCGCCATCTCGCCCAGCGCGGCGACAAGGCCGCGATCCGCTACGAGAGCGAAGCCGGCGAGGTCACGGTGCTGAGCTTCAAGCAGCTGCACGGCGAGGTCTGCCGCCTCGCCAACGTGCTCAAGTCGCTCGGCATCCAGAAGGGCGACCGCGTAGTGATTTACTTGCCGATGGCGCCGGTGGCGGTGATCGCGATGCAGGCCTGCGCCCGCATCGGCGCGCTGCACTCGGTGGTGTTCGGCGGCTTCTCGGCGCAGTCGGTGAGGGACCGCGTCGAGGACGCCGGCGCGCGCCTGGTTATCACCGCCGACGGCGCGCACCGCGCCGGCCACGTCGTGGAGCTGAAGAAGGCCGTGGACGAGGCGCTGGCCGACGGCTGCAAGACGGTCGAGAAGGTGCTGATCCACAAGCACGCCGGGAACAAGATCGATTGGAAAGACGGCCGCGACCTGTCGTGGCAGGACCTTGCCGCCAAGGCTTCGGCCGAGTGCGAGCCGGAGTGGGTCGACGCCGAACATCCGCTGTTCCTGCCCTATACCTCCCGCCCCACCGGCAATCCCAATGGCAACCAGCATTCCGGCAACGGGCACCTGCTCGGACCCCGACTCCCCACCCAGGTGCCGCTCGC
>CAYWPB010000683.1:0-1817 GCA_964458725.1 uncultured Nevskia sp.
GGAGCCGGCCTGCTGCTCGGCGCCGCCGCCGGCAACAGCTACGGTGCCGGCTCGGCCTACGGCCTGCAACGGCGCTACGACATCGCCTACCAGCAGTGCATGTACGCCAAGGGCAACCAGCTGCCGCAGTACCGCCCGCGTTACTACTACCAGGCCCCGCCGCCGGGCTACTACCCGCCGCCACCGCCACCCAACTACCCGCCACCGCCGCCTCCGCCGCAGCCGGGTTACTGAACCCGTTTGGGACCCTGCGCGCCCCCTTGACGCCGCGCCCGGTCACCTGCGAAATGAGGGCATGCCCCAGCCCCCTTGCCCAGACGTCACCGCGGTGATCCTGTGCGGCGGCGCCGGCGAGCGCATGCAGGGCGCCGACAAGCCTCTGCGTCCGCTGCTGGGTCGTCCATTGATCGAGCGCACGCTCGACCAGCTGCGGCCACAGGTTCGTGATTTCGTGCTGGTGGCCAATCGCGCACAGCGCGACTACGCGGCCTACGGCCTGAAGGTGGTCGACGACGGCGTCCTGCGCGGCCGCGGGCCGCTGGCCGGCGTCGCCGCCGGACTGGCGGCTGCGTCCACCGAATGGATCGTCTCAGTACCCGGCGACGCGCCGCTGCTGCCGCACGATCTGGTTGCGCGCCTCGAGCGCGCGCGGACGCGCGAGCAGGCCGAACTGGCCATGGTCCACGACGGCCGCGGCCGCCAGCCGCTGTGCGCGCTGCTGCCGTGCCGGCTGCTGCCCGAACTGCTGGCTTTCCTCGCCGGCGGCAATTCCGCGCCGCGCGACTGGCAGCGGCAATATCGCTGCGCCGAAGCCGACTGCTCCGACTTGCCGCCATGGGCCTGGAGCCTCAATACACCGGAGGAATGGAGCTTCGTGGAAGCACAACTTCGCCAGCGCGGAGCAGCCGCATGATTTCGCTGGAAGACGCGCTCGCCGTCTACCCGGAGCAGCTGCGACCACTGCCGATCGAAACCATCGCGCTGACGCAGTCGCTGAACCGAGTGCTGGCGCAAGCCCAGAACGCGCGCACCGACCTGCCCCGCTTCAACCAGAGCGCGATGGATGGGTATGCTTTCCGCGCCGCCGATCTTGCCGCCGCGGGCAGTGCCAGTCCCTGCCGCATGCCCGTCGCCGCGAAGCTCCCGGCCGGCAGGCACGAACACCTGCAGGCCCTACAAGCCGGCACTGCCGCGCGCATTCTCACCGGCGCGCCGTTGCCGCCGGGGGCGGATACCGTGACCCCGCAGGAGCGTGTCACCCGCGAAGGCGACACCCTGGTCTTCACCGAGCCCTACCCGGCCAACCGCAACATCCGCTGGCGCGGTGAGGAACTGAAACTCGGCACGGTCATCGCCGCCGCCGGCCAGCGCATCACGTCCGGATTGCTCGCCGCACTGGTCAACGCCGACATCGAGCAGGTGCAGGTCTACCGTCGGCCCCGCATCCGCGTGCTGATCACCGGCGACGAGATCCGTCCCTTCGGCGCCCCGCTTCGAACCGGCGAGATCCACGACAGCAATGGTCCACTGATCGGCGCCGTGTTGCAGCGCTGGGGCTACCCGGCGCCGCGCATCGAGCATGTCCCTGACGATCCGCAGAAAGTACGCGATGCGCTCGGCGCGGCGCTGGCGGAAGCCGATCTGGTGATCAGCGCTGGCGGCGCCTCGGTCGGCGACCACGATTTCCTGCCCGCCACCGCCGAGGCCCTGGGCCTGCGCCGCGTATTCTGGAAGGTGGCGCAGAAGCCGGCCAAGCCGTTGTTTTTCGGCCTGCGCGACAACCGCGTGCACCTCGCCCTGCCCGGCAATCCGGGCGC
>CAYWPB010000684.1:0-1817 GCA_964458725.1 uncultured Nevskia sp.
CGCGTGCCCACACCCTGATCTGCGCGCTGTCTGCCCAGTCCGATGCGCTGCTGCAGCGCTCGCTCGGCGACGGGCTGCGTCATGGCTGAGTCCGGCAACGCGCCGCGGCGCGACTACGACCTGCTGGTGGTCGGCGCCAGCTTCGCCGGCCTGAGCTGCGCCCGCCGCGCCGCCGAGCTGGGCTTGCGGGTGGCGGTGCTGGAGCGCCAGCCCTGGCCGGGCCACAGCATCCACACCACCGGCCTGCTGGTGCGCGAAGCCGACGTGCTGCTCGGCGCGCCGACCACGCTGACCCGGCGCATCGCCGGCGCGCGCCTCTACGCGCCCTCGCTGCGCCACGTCGACCTCGACGCACCCGGCTATTACTTCGCCGCCACCGACACGGCCGGGCTACTGCGCTGGTGCGCCGGCGAGGCCTGGCGCGCCGGCGTGGACCTGCATTTCGGCTGCCCCTATGTCGACGCGCACCTTGCGGACGGCCGGGTCCTGGTCAATGCCGGCCGCTGGTCGGCGCGCTACCTGGTCGGTGCCGACGGCGCTCGCTCGCTCGTTGCCGCCGGCCTCGGCCTGGGCCGCAACCGCGAGTTCCTGCTCGGCGTCGAAGCCGAGTTCCGCGGCCTGCCGCTGGCCGAGGACCGGCTGCACTGCTTCCTCGACAGCGATCTGGTGCCGGGCTACATCGGCTGGATGTTCCAGGGATGTAACGGCATCACCCAGGTCGGCCTGGCCTGCCGCCGCCCGCACAAGCCGGACCTTGCCGCCTTGCTGCGGAAGCTGGCGCCGCTGGCCGACTTCGGTTCGGCCCAGCTGGTCGGCAAGCGCGGCGGCCTCATCCCGGTGGGCGGCTGCGTCGCGCCCTTCGCTGCCGAGCGCGTGCTGCTGGTGGGCGATGCGGCCGGGCTGGTGTCGCCGCTCACCGCTGGCGGCATCCATCTGGCGTTCGAGTCCGGCGCGCGCGGCGCCGAGCTGATCGCAGAACAGCTGGTGCAGGACCGGGTGCGGCCGCTGCGCCGCGCCGAGCTGGAGTATCCGCGCTTCTTCTGGAAGCGCTGGCTGCGCCGCCTGATCGACCGGCGGCCGCCGAATGTCTGGCTCGACCGCCTGCTGAACCACTCGATGCTGCTGGGCCTGGCGCGGCTGGTCTATTTCCACCGCAAGGGTTTGAAGAGCCGCGCCGGCTGGGGTGCGCTGCTGCGCGGCGAGCGGGAGAAAATCCAGGGAACCTCTGATTAAACGTCACTCAGGAAAAGCCGATCTAGTCAGCGTGTCAGGTGAAGCGACAGTTCTGGATCGCCCAGTTCTGCGCCAGCGCTCCGGCCGGCAACTGTTTGCCGCCGGGGCGCTGCAGCTCGGTGACCCGCAGCTGCCCCTCGCCGCAGGCGATGTGCAGGCCGGCGCCGTCGAGTCCGAGCGCTGTGCCGGGCGCTGCGACGGCCGTGGCCGGCTCCGCCTGCGCGTCCCACAACCGGATGCGCTCGCCGTCGAGCTCGCCCCAGGCCACCGGCGCGGGATTGAAGGCCCGCACCTGGCGCGCCAGCTCCGCGGCCGGGCGGCTCCAGTCCAGGCGCGCCTCCTCCTTGGACAGCTTCTTCGCGTAGGTCATGCCGGTCGCCGGCTGCGCCTGCTCCGGCAGCTCGCCGCGCTGGAGCCGCGCCAGCGCCTCCACGATCAGGCGCCCGCCCAGCGGGGCCAGCGCGTCGTGCAGGCCGGCGGCGGTCATCTGCGGTGGCAGCGGCAGGCGCTCGACCAGCAGCATCGGGCCGGTATCGAGGCCCGCATCCATGCGCATGATGGTGATGCCGGTCTCCGCGTCGCCG
>CAYWPB010000685.1:0-1814 GCA_964458725.1 uncultured Nevskia sp.
GTTCGTCAGGTCGACCAACTGACTGAACGTACCGCCGCCGGAGCAGGTCACGCTTTTGTTCCGTGCTCCTTCCGAAGTGGAACTGAAGTCGTCCGGCGGCGTCGTGCAAAAAAAGTCTGAAGGTGGAAAGCACACAGCAAGCCTTCGTGTGGACAAGCCGGCGGATGCCCATGTGCCTCTGGAACTGGTGATGGCTACAAACGATAGGGAGCCTGAGCTATCGCTGATATACCACACGAATGAGGATTCACGGCCGCGTGCCCTGCACCTGCACCGCGCCGGTAACTCCACCTACTCGCGGCAGAAGAACCACGGCATGAACTTCCGGGTGATCTGCAAGTGGATGCGCATGGCCGGCGTCGACCACATCCATGCCGGCACCGTGGTCGGCAAGCTGGAAGGCGATCCGCTGATGATCCGCGGCTTCTACGACACGCTGCGCGAGGCCCGCACCGAGCCGCGGCTGGAGCATGGCCTGTTCTTCGAGCAGGACTGGGCCTCGCTCAACAAGGTGATGCCGGTGGCCTCCGGCGGCATCCACGCCGGCCAGATGCACCAGCTGCTGCACTACCTGGGCGAGGACGTGGTGCTGCAGTTCGGCGGCGGCACCATCGGCCACCCGATGGGTATCCAGGCCGGCGCCACCGCCAACCGCGTCGCGCTGGAGGCGATGATCATGGCCCGCAACGAAGGCCGCGACACGCTCGCCGAGGGGCCGCAGATCCTGCAGCAGGCGGCGCGCTCATGCAGCCCGCTGAAGGCCGCGCTGGATACCTGGGGCGAGGTGAGCTTCAACTACGAGTCCACCGACACCTCGGATTTCGTGCCCACCGCCACGGCCAGCGCCTGAAGGAGGAGCCCGCGCCATGATGACCAACTACGGCAACCGCCTGACCCAGGGCCAGTTCTCGTTCCTGCCGGACCTGAGCGACGAACAGATCCTGGCGCAGCTGAAGTACGCGCTGTCCAAGGGCTGGGCGGTGAACGTCGAATACACCGACGATCCACATCCGCGCAACACCTACTGGGAGCTGCACGGCATTCCGATGTTCGATCTGCGCGACCCGGCCGGGGCGCTGATGGAGATCAAGGCCTGTCGCCAGACCTTCCCCAACCACTACGTGCGCGTCACCGCTTTCGACGCGACGCGCGGCTGGGAGACGCCGCGCATGTCGTTCATCGTCAACCGTCCCAAGAACGAGCCCGGCTTCCGCCTGCAGCGGCAGGAAACCGGCGGCCGCACCATCCGGTACACGACCCATGCCTACGCCACAGACCGCCCGGGCGGCGAACGCTACTGAACCGCCTCCCGCCATGGCGGCGGAGGGCGGACTGCGCCAGCTGTACCGCGACTCCGGCATCGCCACGGTGCTCGACCAGCTCGACCGCGAGCTGGTCGGCCTGGCGCCGGTGAAGGGGCGCATCCGCGAGATCGCCGCCTACCTGATCGTCGACAAGGCGCGCCGCGCGCAGGGCCTGACTTCGGGTGCGCCGAGCTTGCACATGAGCTTCACCGGCAATCCCGGCACCGGCAAGACCACGGTGGCGCAGCGCATGGCCGACATCCTGCATCGGCTCGGCTACATCCGGAACAACCACCTGGTGTCGGTGACGCGCGACGACCTGGTCGGCCAGTACATCGGCCATACCGCGCCCAAGACCAAGGAGGTGCTGAAGAAGGCGATGGGCGGGGTGCTGTTCATCGACGAGGCCTACTACCTGTATCGGCCGGAGAACGAGCGCGACTACGGCCAGGAATCGATCGAGATCCTGCTGCAGGTGATGGAGAACCAGCGCGACGACCTGGTCGTGAT
>CAYWPB010000686.1:0-1796 GCA_964458725.1 uncultured Nevskia sp.
CAAGCTCTACGACACCTACGGCTTCCCGGTAGACCTTACCGCCGACATCGCGCGCGAACGCGGCCTGACCCTGGACAGCGAGGGCTATGAGCGCGAGATGAAGGCGCAGCAGGAGCGCAGCCGCGCCGGCAGCAATTTCACCGCCGACTATTCGCAGGGTGCCAACGTCGAGGCCAAGACCGAGTTCACCGGTTATGAGCACGAGCAGGGCTCGGCCAAGGTGCTGGCGATCATCCGCAATGGCCAGTCGGTGGAGCGCATCGAGGCGGGCGAGGAGGCGGTGGTGTTCCTCGACCGCACGCCGTTCTACGCCGAGTCCGGCGGCCAGGTCGGCGACACCGGCGCCTTGGCCGCGCCGGGCGTGCGCTTCGCGGTGAGCGACACCCAGGCCCTGAACCCGAACGCGCGTGGCCACATCGGCAAGCTGGAGACCGGTGCGCTGCGCGTCGGCGACAACCTCAAGGCGCAGATCGACGCCGAGCGCCGCGCCGCGATCAAGCGCAACCATTCCGCCACCCACCTGCTGCACGCGGCGCTGCGCACGGTGCTCGGCAGCCATGTGACGCAAAAGGGCTCGCTGGTGGCGCCGGAGCGCCTGCGTTTCGACTTTTCCCACGACCGCGCGATGACGGCCGAGGAGATCGCCGAGGTGGAGCGCCTGGTCAACCGCGAGGTGCTGGCTAATGTCGCCGCCGACATCAGGCTCAGCTCCTACGACGAGGCCGTCGCCGCCGGTGCCATGGCGCTGTTCGGCGAGAAATACGGCGACGTGGTGCGTGTGCTCAAGTTCGGCGAATTCTCCACGGAGCTGTGCGGTGGCACCCACGTCTCCCGCACCGGCGACATCGGCCTGTTCAAGGTGGTGGGCGAGTCCGGCGTGGCCGCCGGCGTGCGCCGCGTGGAAGGCGTGACCGGCGAGAACTCGCTGGCCTACCTGCGCGAGCTGGAAGGCCGCCTGCGCGATGCCGCGGCGGCGCTGCGCAGCGGCCGCGACGACATCGTCGACAAGATCCAGCAGCTGCAGGATCGCGGCAAGCAGCTGGAGAAGGACCTGGCGGCCCTGAAAGGCAAGCTGGCCTCCAGCGCCGGCAGCGACCTGGCCGGCCAGGCCCGCGACATCAAGGGCGTGAAAGTGTTGTCGGCCCGCGTCGACGGCGTGGAAGGCAACGACCTGCGCAACCTGCTGGACCAGCTCAAGAACAAGCTTGGCTCCGGGGTGGTCCTGCTCGGCGTGGCCAACGGCCCCAAGGTCAGCCTCATCGCCGGCGTCACCGCCGACCTGACGGGCAGGGTCAAGGCCGGAGAGCTGGTCAACATGGCCGCGACCCAGGTCGGTGGCAAGGGCGGCGGCCGGCCGGACATGGCCCAGGCCGGCGGCACCCAGCCCGAAAACCTCGATGCTGCCATCCAGTCGGCTTATGCCTGGGTGGAAGCCAAGCTGTAGCAAAGATGTAAAATGCGCCGCCCAAAAGCGGCGCGGGGCACCCCGCGCCGCAGTGCGGGTTCACTCTTGAGAAGCGGGAAGCGATGGCACTCCTGGTACAGAAGTACGGCGGCACCTCGATGGGATCGGTCGAGCGCATCGATCACGTGGCGTCCAAGGTGGCGGCGGCGCGCGAGCGCGGCCACCAGATCGTGGTGGTGGTTTCGGCCATGTCCGGCGAGACCGACCGCCTGGTGAAGCTGGCGAAAAGCGTCAACCCGCGGCCGAATCCGCGCGAGCTGGACCAGATGCTGGCGACCGGCGAGCAGGTCACCATCGCCCTGCTGGCGATGGCGCTGGAGAAGCGCGGCGG
>CAYWPB010000687.1:0-1790 GCA_964458725.1 uncultured Nevskia sp.
AGCAGGCTTTCGACATTGCGGGTGAGGCCGTCGAGCTGCGGCTCCACCACCCGCAGGGCGATGCTGTGCAGATGGTCCTCGTCGCGCGCCGAGGACTGGGTGGCGGCATCCAGGTGGGCCAGCTGCGCCTTGATCTCGGCCACCTGCACGAACAGGTCCTGGGTGATCTTGCGCAGGCGGATTTCCATCTCTTCCCGCAACGCGTCGATGCGCGGCGTGGCTTCGTCGCGCGGCGGCAGATGGTGGTGGCTGCGTCCCAGCAGCTCGTCGCGCCCCGACGCCAGGCGCGGCGGCGGGCTGGCGAGGTGCTGCGGGGCATGCGCGATGTGGGACGGCGCGCTCGACAGCGTCGCCGGCGGCAGGGCGTCGCGCAGGTTCTTCATCACCGCCTGCTCGATCGCCACTTCCGGCTCGCGGATCGGCTGCACCTTGCTCGGCACGGCCGGCGTCAGCACGGCGGGCGGCGCGGCTTGCTGCAGGCGCTTGAGGTTGTCGAGCACGGCGCGGATCTGCTCCGGGCTGGGCGGCTTCTGCAGGATGTCGATGGCGCCGCAGGCGCGGGCCTGGCGCAGGAAGTCGTCACCCTCGTTGGACGAGCACAGCACCACCGGCAGGCCGGCGGTGAGGGCGTTCTGCTTGATCGCCTTGATGGCGTCGAAGCCGTCGGTGCCGGGCATGATGTGATCGAGGAACATCACCTCGGGCAGCTTTTTGCGCAGGTAGATGTAGGCGTCCTCGGCGCTTTCGGCGGTATCGACGTGATAGCCGAAGGCCTCCAGGAACTTGCGCATGGCGAAGCGGGCCGACTTTGAGTCGTCCACCACCAGTGCGGTTTTGGTGTTCATCCTTGATCCCCCGATCAATTTCCGGCATGGGCGAGTCTCACCCCAGACCTTCTTAAGTACCATTGACCGGCCCGCCGCGCAAGACCGCAGCAGGGTCAGCGGGGCGGGCGGTGCGCTAGACTGCGCTCCCCGAGCCAGCCGGACCGCCCCCATGCAGCACTACGTCGTCGAGATCACCTACTGTGTGCCGCTGGCGCGCATCGAGGAAACGGTGGCCGCCCACCGCGCCCATCTGCAGGGCGGCTACGAGCAGGGCCTGCTGCTGGCTTCCGGCCCCCAGATCCCGCGCGAAGGCGGCATCCTGCTGGCCCGCGCCCCCTCGCGCGAGGCGCTGGAGGAGTTTCTGGCCAAGGACCCTTATTCCCTGCAGGAGCTGGTGGAATACCGCCTGATCGAGTTCCAGCCGGTGAAGCATCAGAACTGGGCGGCGGCGTGGTTTACGGCGGTGTGATTTAGCCCGAAAATTCCGGGAAAGCCGTTCGCCCCGAGTGCCGCGCGGCGCGTCGTATTGGGAGCCGCGGCTGCCATCCCTGGCGAGGCCGCGGCAGTCTTATCCACCCCCGGCCCGGCCATCCATGGCCGGGCGTTCGTCGGCGCGCGAACCTCTGGTTCGCAAGCGCGCCGACTCATCCTCGATACGCCCTGCGGGCTACTCGGGGCGAACGAGTGTGGTTGAGATCAAGGCAGCCGCCCGGGCTACTCCACCGCTCGCCCGCCGCTCACGCCGCCGGCAGCGTCGATCTCCTGCTCCAGCGCCCTGATCGCCGCCGGCGCGGCTGAGCAGCCCAGGTCGTGGCGGACCGTGCGCCAGCGATCGCCGAGGTAGGCCTCGATGGTCACGCTCGGCATGTCGGTGGCCCAGGCGCCGCAGGCCGCCGGCGCGCCGCGGGTGTAGTCGCCCCAGGGCAGCTCCGGATCGGCCAGGCGCCGGCGCAGCGCGGCGAA
>CAYWPB010000688.1:0-1773 GCA_964458725.1 uncultured Nevskia sp.
TCTTGCCGGTCTGGCGGTCGCCGATGATCAGCTCGCGCTGGCCGCGGCCGATCGGCACCATCGAGTCCACCGACTTGTAGCCGGTCTGCACCGGCTGGCTGACGGACTGGCGGGTGATCACGCCCGGGGCGACCTTCTCGATCGGCGAGGTGCCGGAAGCCTTGATCGGGCCCTTGCCGTCGATCGGGCGGCCGAGCGAGTCGACCACGCGGCCGAGCAGGCCTTCGCCGACCGGCACTTCCAGGATGCGGCCGGTGGTCTTCACCGTGTCGCCTTCCTTGAGGTGCTTGTAGTCGCCCAGCACCACGGCGCCGACCGAGTCGCGCTCCAGGTTCAGGGCCAGGCCGAAGGTGGCCTCGCCGGACTGGTTGGCCGGGAACTCGAGCATTTCGCCCTGCAGCGCATCGGACAGGCCGTGGATGCGGACGATGCCGTCCTGCAGCGAGACGATGATGCCGGTGTTGCGGGCTTCGGCGCCGGCCTCGAAGTTCTTGATGCGGGCCTTGATCAGGTCGCTGATCTCGGAAGGATTCAGTTGCATAGCGTTATGCTCGGTTGTTAGTGCAAATGGTGCGCGGTGCGCACCCTACGAAGCGATGACTGCCTGGCGCAGCTGCGCCAGTTCGCCGGACACGGAGCCGTCGATGACCAGGTCGTCGGCGCGGATCACCGCACCCGCCACCAGCGCCGGATCGGTCTTCCACGACACTTCCAGCTCGCGCGCCAGGCGCTTGCGCAGCGCGCCCAGCAGGGCCTGCTGCTGCGCCTCGCCGACCGCGGTGGCGGTGGTGATCTCGACCTCGACGCGCTTCTCCGCCTCGGCCCGCAGCGCCTCGAACTCCTCGGCGATGGCGGGCAGCGCGGCCAGGCGGTTGTTCTCCGCCAGCAGCTTGACGAAGTTGCGCGCCTGCGCGTCGAGCTTGTCGCCCAGCGCCGTGGTCAGCACCGCCGCCACGTCGCCGCGCGACAGGCGCGGGTTGGCCAGCAGGGACCCGACCTTGGCGTCGGCGACGGCGCCGGCCAGGGTCTTCAGGGTCTGCGACCACTGCCCGAGCGAGCGGCCCTCGTGGGCCAGCTCGAAAGCGGCCTTGGCGTAGGGACGTGCCAGCGTATGCAGCTCGGCCATGGGATCAGACCTGCGAGGCCAGCTCGTTCAACACGTCGGCGTGAGCCTTGGCGTCGATCTCGCGCTTGAGGATCTTCGTGGCGCCGGCGACCGCCAGGTCACCGACCTGCTTGCGCAGGGCATCCTTCGCCTGCGTCACCTCGCGCTCGACCTCGGCGCGGCCGGAGGCGACGATGCGCGCCTTCTCCGACTCCGCGTCGCCCTTGGCCTGCTCGACGATCTGGCTGGCCTGCTTGTTGGCCGCGCCGACGATCTCCTGCGCCTGGGCGCGGGCGGCCTTGAGGGCCTCCTCGCTCTTGGCGGAAGCATCCTGCAGCGCCTTGCTGCCGCGCTCGGCGGCGGCGAGGCCTTCAGTGATGCGCGTCTCGCGATCCTGCATCGCCTTGGTGATCGGCGGCAGGGCCAGCTTCATCGTCACCCACACGAAGACCGCGAAAGCGATCATCTGCAGGAGCAGCGTTGCGTTGATATCCATCGACTTCCCCGATTAAGGGATAAACGGGCAGGTCTTAGTGCGCGGCCGCGGCCAGCTGGCCAACGAACGGGTTGGCGAACACGAAGAACATGCCGATACCGATACCGACGAAGGTCACGGCGTCGAGCAGACCGGCGACCAGGAACATGCGGCCCAGCAGCATGCCGCCCAG
>CAYWPB010000689.1:0-1772 GCA_964458725.1 uncultured Nevskia sp.
CCGCGCTCAGCCTTTGCAGCGGCTGCGCCAGGCGGTAGCCGCGGCCGGCCTCGGCCTCCACTTCCAGGCCCCAGTCGCGCAAGTGCCCGACCCGCTTGGCCAGCGCCGCGCGCGTCACGCCGGCTTCCGCCGCCAGCGCCTCGCCCGAGCGCCAGTCGCCGCCGGCGAGCGCATCGA
Organism: uncultured Nevskia sp.; assembly: GCA_964458725.1. Taxonomy (GTDB): domain Bacteria; phylum Pseudomonadota; class Gammaproteobacteria; order Nevskiales; family Nevskiaceae; genus Nevskia. The sequence continues at coordinate 178 of CAYWPB010000689.1, forward strand.
CCAGGCGCAGCAGCTCGTCCTCAGGCAGCGTTCTGGCCACGGCCCAGCCACTTGTGCAGGAGCATCGCTTTCTTGAACTGGTGCTCGCTGCCCTTGAGCAGCCGCGCGATGTTCTCGCGGTGCTTGAACACCACCAGCAGCAGCATCGCCAGCGCGAACAGGCCGTTGGGCGACTGCAAGCCGCCGTCGCCCAGCACGGCATAGAGGAAGGCGGTCAGCGCGCCGCCGATGGAGGCGATGGCGACATAGCCGGTGAGGATCACCGCCAGCGCGAACACCAGCAGCATCCATGGCAGCGCCGCCGGCAGCAGCGCGCCGAACACACCCGCAAGCGTGGCCACGCCCTTGCCGCCACGGAATTTCTGGAACAGCGGATAGCAGTGCCCCAGCGCCACCGCCACGCCGCACAGCAGCCCGGTCTCGTGCTGCGGCAGACCTTGCGCCAGCTCGGGAATGTGCAGCGCCGGCAGGCCCAGCGCCGCCAGCACGCCCTTGCCGACGTCGATCGCCAGCACGCCGACGGCGAACACCGGCCCGCGCGTGCGCAGCGCGTTGGTGGCGCCGACATTGCCCGAGCCCTCCTGGCGCAGGTCCGCGCCGCCCTTGAGCCAGCGCATCACGTCGCCGCCCATCAGGCCGCCGAGCAGGTAGGCGACGAGGATTTTGAGGAGAGTGTCGGTCATGGCCGCGGGCTAGTGAATCGTCATCCCCGCGAAGGGGATCCAGTTTTTGTAAGTTTCGATCATTGCAAATCCCTGTGATTTTTCCCACGCACTCGCCACATGGTTCCCCTCCCCCTGCGGGAGGGGACAGGGGAGGGGTTGCGCCTTTTCCTACCTGCGCACCCCTCCCCCCTGCCCCCTCCCGCAGGGGGAGGGGGAGCCGGGTTCAGGCGCCGAGCCACGACCGCCGCCGCGCCAGCTTCTCGCCTTCCGCCTCCGCCAAGGTCAGTACCCAGGTATCCGCCGGCGCCGCAGCCGGAATCAGGCGCGTATGCAGCAGCTCGTCGCCGCGGAAGTAGTGCAGTCCCAGCGCGCCGCCGGGCACCAGACTCTCCAACGTCTTGCTCCAGCCGGAGGCGGTGACGCGCAGGCCATCCAGCGCCACCAGCACATCGCCGGCGGCAAGGCCGGCCTGCTCGGCCGGTGAGTTGCTGAGCACGTGGGCAACGGTGGTATCGCCGGTGCGCAGGCCCAGGCCGATCCAGGCGGCGAGCGGGCGCGCCTCGCCGCGGCCGCCCTCGTCGGCCGGGCCGGCGGCGGGACGCAGCAATGTCTTCACGCCGAACTCGGCCAGCAGCTCCGCCAGCGGCAGTTCCGCGGTGGAGCGCAGCAGGCGTTCGAACACCGCCCCCAGGTCCAGGCCCGACAGCTCGGTGGCGATCTGCTCCAGGCCGCTCTCCGGCACCGGGCGGTCGTCGCGGCCATAGCGCGTCCACAAGGTGCGCATCACGTCGTCGAGCGTCACGCTCGAATGCAGGCGCAGGTGCAGGTCCAGGCACAGCGCGGCCAGCGCGCCCTTGACGTAGTAATTCACCACCGCGTTGGGTGTGTTCTCGTCCGGCTGGTAGTACTTGATCCAGGCCTCGAAGCTGG
>CAYWPB010000690.1:0-1770 GCA_964458725.1 uncultured Nevskia sp.
GTAGGGAATGCAGGGCAGGGTGTTGTCCAGCCTGGGCGGGATCACTTCGAGGCTGAACAGGGCGAGCAGGGGGCTGGCCAGGCTCAGGGCCAGCAACACCGCGGCCATGCGCCCGCTGCGCAGCAGCGGCAGGAACAGCAGCGGCCAGAGCAGGTAGAACTGCTCCTCCATCGACAGGCTCCAGAAATGCCCGAAGAACCAGTCGCCCTCGAACAAGGTGGTGTTCTTGGTGAAGCTGAGGGCGCCGAGGAAAGACGGCCAGTGCCATTGCATCAGGCCAAGCGCCCCCAGCAGCCCGATGCCGGCACAGGCCGCGACGAAGGGTGGCAGGATGCGCCAGGCGCGGCGTTCCCAGAACGCGACGAGGCTGATGGTGCCGCGCCGCTGGCGCTCGCGCAGCATCAGCCAGGTGATGATGAAGCCGCTGATGGCGAAGAACAGGTAGACGCCGAGGATGCCCAGATCGCGCAGCGGCCACAGCCACGCCGGCGCGGCCAGGCCGCGCGCGGCGTGGCCCAGCAGCACCACCAGGATCGACACCGCGCGCAGCCCGTCCAGCGCGCCGATGCGTTGCGCCGCATCAGGCAGTCGCGGCGCCGAAGCCCGTTGACGGGACGGCGCATGGGGTGCGGGATGGAGTTGGGGATGCGGGTGCGGCGCGCGCAGGACCTGGGCTGCACTGCCCTTGAACACGGGTTCCATGGGTTAGTGACCCCCATGTTCCGGAAAAGTTTGTTCCGGAGTCTGGAAGCGACGGTTACGGCGCCGCCGGCGTGCGGATGTGCTCGGGTCGGAAGCCCAGCCCGAGCACGCGCGCCGGGATCCGCTGCAGCAGCGGCAGGCCCGCCATCAGGCGCACCGCCCAGGGTGGCGCCGGGCGTTCGCGGCTGGCCAGTACGCGGCTGATGATGTTGTTCTGCACCGCCACCTGCAGCGCCTGGGTCATGCGCGTCGGCCACTCGCGCCGCTCCTGCACCGCGCGCAGCGCGTCGTAGCCGGGCGCGCCGTGGCGCAACGGCTCGTGGAGCAGGTTGGCCGCGGCCACCGCGTCCTGCACCGCCAGGTTGACACCGACGCCGCCGATGGGGGACATGGCGTGAGCGGCGTCGCCGATGCACAGCAGGCCCGGTTGCTGCCACTGGCGCAGGCGGTCGACGGCGACGGTGAGCAGCTTGACCTCGTCCCAGCTGCGCAGCTCGGCGACGCGGTCGTTCAGCCACGGTTGCAGCGCGGCGATGCGGGCGCGGAAGGCCTCGAGACCGGCGCCATGGATGTCCTGCCAGCCGTTCTTGCGGATGACGTAGGCGCACTGCCAGTAGTCGCCGCGGTTGAGCATCACCATCATGCTGCCGGCGTCGATCCGCCCGAGAATCTGGTCCGGATCGCCGCTGCGGCGCGACAGGCGCATCCACAGCACGTCCATCGGCGCGCCCAGCTCCATCACCTCCGGTCCGGCGTCCCGGCGCAGGATGGAATGACGGCCGTCGCAGGCGACGACGAGGTCGGCGCGCACCTCGAGCGGACCCTGCGGATCGCGGCCGCGCACGCCGGTGACGCCGCCGCTGTCGCGCAGCAGGCCGGTGGCCTCGGTCTCCATCGCTAGTTGGAAACACGGCAGGCGCCGGCCTTGTTCGGCCAGGAAGTTGAGAAAATCCCACTGTGGCATCAGGGCGATGAACTTGCAGCGCGTCGGCAGGTTGCTGAAGTCGACCAGGTTCGGCAGGGTTTCGCCCATCTTGCCCGCTAGGGCGGGCGCCCACCCATTGCGCC
>CAYWPB010000691.1:0-1766 GCA_964458725.1 uncultured Nevskia sp.
ACGGCACGCCGACCTACAACTTCTGCGTGGTGGTCGACGACATGGACATGGGCGTGACCCATGTCATCCGCGGCGACGACCACGTCAACAACACCCCGCGCCAGATCAACATCCTCAAGGCCCTGGGCGCCGAGCCGCCGGCTTACGCTCACGTGCCGATGATCCTCGGCGCCGACGGCGTCAAGCTGTCCAAGCGCCACGGCGCGGTCAGCGTGATCGAGTATCGCGCCATGGGCTTCATGCCCGAGGCGCTGCTCAACTACCTGGTGCGCCTGGGTTGGAGCCACGGCGACCAGGAGCTGTTCACGCACCAGGAAATGCTGGAGCTGTTCGATATCTCGCGGGTGCAGAAGGCGCCGGCGCGCTTCGACATGGAAAAGGCGATCTGGGTCAACCACCAGTACCTGAAAAGCGCCGATCCGGCGCGCGTTGCGGTGGAGTTCGACTGGCACCTCCGCCGCATCGGCGTGGACCCGGCGCAGGGGCCGGCGCTGACCGCGGTGATCGAAGGCCAGCGCGAGCGCTGCAAGACCCTGGTCGAGATGGCGGAGAAGTCGAAGTTCTTCTACGCCGAACTGGACGGCTACAACGAGAAGGACGCCGCCAAGCACCTCACTGCCGACGGCGCCGCGGTGCTCGATGAGCTGCGCGGCAAGCTCGAGGCGCTGCCCGCATGGACCGCCCCGGCCTTGCACGAAGCGGTCAACGGCTTCGCCGAAGGCAAGGGCCTGGGCCTGGGCAAGGTGGCGCAGCCGATCCGCGTCGCCGTCGCCGGCATGGCCATCTCGCCGCCGATCGACCAGACCCTGTTCCTGCTGGGGCGTGAGCGAACTCTGGCGCGGCTGGCAGCCGCCGTGACATACGTACGTAAATAAATAGTAGGGCGGGTTAGCCGCGCAGCGGTTTGAGCGTTGCGCCAACCCGAAAAATGGATTCCCGCCTGCGCGGGAATGACAAGCTTAAAGAGACTCGAGACATGTCGATTCAAATCACGTTCCCCGACGGGAACCAGAAGTCGTACGAGAAGCCCCCCACCGGCCTGGAGATCGCCCAGGGCATCAGCCCCGGCCTGGCCAAGAAGGCCGCCGTAGTCAAGGTCAACGGCGAACTGTGGGATCTGACCCGCCCGATCGACCGCGACGCCAGGTTCGAGATCGTCACCCGCGACAAGCCGGAAGCGCTCGAGGTAATCCGCCACGACGCCGCCCACGTGCTGGCTCAGGCGGTGCAGGAGCTGTTCCCCGGCACGCAGATCACCTTCGGCCCGGCCACCGACGTCGGCTTCTACTACGACTTCGCCCGCGCCGAGCCGTTCACCGAGGCTGACCTCGAGACGATCGAGAACCGCATGCGCGACATCGTCAAGCGCGACCTGCCGATCACGCGCGAGGTGTGGCCGCACGACCGGGCGGTGGCGCACTTCGAGCAGGCCGGCGAGAAGTTCAAGGCCGAGTGGATCCGCGACGGCATCAAGGCCGACGAGGAGCTGACGATCTACAAGCAGGGTGGCGCCTGGCTCGACATGTGCCTGGGTCCGCACCTGGCCTCGACCGGCAAGCTCGGCACCGCGTTCAAGCTGACCAAGGTCGGCGGCGCCTATTGGCGCGGCGATGCCAACAACGCCCAGCTGCAGCGCATCTACGGCGTGGCCTTCGCCAGCGACCAGGAGCTGAAGGACTACCTGCGCATGGTCGAGGAGGCGGAGAAGCGCGACCACCGCCGCATCGCCAAGCAACTCGACCTGTTCCACCAGCAGGAAGAGGCGC
>CAYWPB010000692.1:0-1765 GCA_964458725.1 uncultured Nevskia sp.
TCGGCGCCCGGCGGCAGCGGCGGCGGCTCGTCCAGGCAGGCGTACTCGGTGCGGCCCGGGTGCTTGGGGTCGACCACCGTGCTGCCGAACGGCACCTCCGGGGTGCCCGGGGCCGGCGGCGGCACGCGCAGCGCGGTCGGCGAATTGGGGATGTTGAGGCCCTCTCCTCCGGTGATCGGCGGGATCGAGGGCACGTGATCGTACTTCTGCTCGCGCATGCAGTAGGACTTGGAGGAGCAGCCGGCCAGCAGCAGGGCACCCAGCAGCAGCGGCAGGCGAACGGCGGAAAACACAGAGGTCATCTTCAGAGGGCTCCGGCCGCCTGGAGGGCGGCGCGCACAGTCTCGTGGTGGGCGGGATCCAGCGGCACCAGCGGCAGGCGGATGCCGGCGCCGATGCGCCGCATCGCCTGCAGCGCCCACTTCGCCGGGATCGGATTGGGTTCGACGAACAGGTCCTTGTGCAAGGCCCGCAGTTTGGCGTCCACGCCTTCCGCGGCGGCGCGCTCGCCGGCCAGCGCCGCGGCGCACATCTGGTGCATCAGGCGCGGCGCAATGTTGGCAGTGACCGAGATGTCGCCCTGGAAGCCGAGCAGGATCGACTCGCAGGCGGTGGCGTCGTCGCCCGACAGCAGGATGAATTCCGGCGGCAGCAGCTCCAGCAGTTCCTTGACCCTGCCGATCTCGCCCTTGGCCTCCTTCAGGCCGACGATGTTGGGGATCGGGGCCAGGCGCTTGACCGTGGCCGGCAACAGGTCGCAACCGGTGCGGCCGGGCACGTTGTACAGCACGATCGGCACGTCCACCGCCTCGGCGATGGCCTTGTAGTGGCGGTACAGGCCTTCCTGCGGTGGCTTGTTGTAGTACGGGGTCACCAGCAGGCAGGCGTCGGCTCCGGCGGCCTTGCCCTCGGCAGTCAGCTCGATCGCCTCAGCGGTGGAGTTGGCGCCGGTGCCGGCGATCACCGGCACGCGCTTGCGCGCGGTCTCGACCACGGCGCGGACCACCGCGACGTGCTCTTCCACGTCGAGGGTGGCGGACTCGCCGGTGGTGCCGACGGCGACGATGCCGTCGGTGCCCTCGGCGATGTGCCACTCGACCAGGCGCTCCAGCGCGGGGAAGTCGACCGAGCCATCCTCGGCCATGGGGGTGACGATGGCAACGATGCTGCCGCGAATCATTCGGTGGACACGAGAAAAGGGGGTAAACTGGGATTATAGCCAAGCGCGCCGCCCGAAACCCACCGGCAAGCCCCCGCTCCGGGTAAAAATCGGCCGGAACTACCACAACAAACCCCGATCCCCTATTCTTGCCTTCGATGCCCGCCTCTTCCGATAACCTCCTCTCCATCTCCGTCCTGGCCAGCCCGCGCCCGCAACTCGCGCTGGAGCTGTTCAAGGCCATCCGCGAACGCGGTGGCGAGGTGGAGGATTGCCGCATCGCCCCGGTCGGCGACCGGCTCACCGCCAATCTGGTGGTCTCCGGCAACTGGAGCGCCCTGGGCCGGCTGGAGACCGCCCTGCCTGGAATCGCCGAGAAGCTGGACCTGCAGGTCCGCTTCCAGCGCTGCGGCATGCGCGAGCAGAACCCGGAGTTCCGGCCCTACGCCGCCGACGTTATTGCGCCGCAGCAACCGGACCTGCTGGTGCACCTGCTGGAGTTCTTCCACGGCCAGGACGTGCAGGTGGCCGAGATGTCGACCCAGAAATACCAGTCCACCCACACCGGCGCCGGCATGGTCAGCGTGCAGATGGTGCTGCACGTGC
>CAYWPB010000693.1:0-1758 GCA_964458725.1 uncultured Nevskia sp.
GGCGAGAACGCTCCTTCCCGAAACTCGAGGCTCGGCACCGGCCAGGACTGCTCGAGCGCCTCGCCGCTTTCACCCACCGCCTCGGCCGAGACGGCGGCGACGACCAGCCTGCGGCCGCGCGACACGAAGCCGTAGCGCTGCAAATAGGCGGACTCGAACCCCTCGCGCATCGCCGCGGCGTCGGCGTAGTCCACCAACAGGGTCGAGTCCTGGCCGTCGAAGCGTAGCTGCGCGCGGCGCAGCAGGCGGATGCGCGCTTCCGCCACGCCCTGGGCCGCGACCTGGGCGCGCGCCTCGCCCTCCAATTGCTTCAGCGCGGCGGCGCACACCGGCAGGGCATCGTCGTCAAGATCGCGCTCGATGCTGCGCTCGCGCAGCGCGCCGATGTCGGCCAGGCCCATGCCCAGGGCGGACAGGACTCCGGCCAGCGGATGCAGCAGCGCATTGGGCATGCCCAGCGCGTCGGCGACGCGGCAGGCGTGCTGGCCGGCGGCGCCGCCGAAGCACATCAGGGTGTACTTGCCGCAGTCGTAGCCGCGCTGCACCGAGATCTTCTTGATGGCGTTGGCCATGTTGGCCACCGCGATGTCGAGGAAGCCTTCGGCCAGCGCCTCGGCCGTTCGCGCTTGCCCGGTGGCTTGCGATACCTGCTGCGCGAGGTCGTCAAACTTGTCTTTCACTACCGCCGCATCGAGCGGCTGGCGGGCGTCGGGGCCGAAGGCGCGCGGGAAGAATTCCGGCTGGATGCGGCCGAGCAGGACGTTGCAGTCGGTCACGGCAAGCGGGCCGCCATTGCGGTAGCTGGCCGGGCCCGGATGGGCGCCGGCGGACTGCGGGCCGACGCGCAGGCGCGCGCCGTCGAACTGCAGGATCGAGCCGCCGCCGGCGGCGACGGTGTGGATGTCCATCATCGGCGCGCGCATGCGCACGCTAGCCACTTGGGTCTCGAACACGCGCTCGTATTCGCCGGCGTAGTGCGAGACGTCGGTGGAAGTGCCGCCCATGTCGAAGCCGATGATGCGGCCGAAGCCGGCGGCGGCCGCGCTGCGCGCCATGCCGACGATGCCGCCGGCCGGGCCGGACAGTACCGCGTCCTTGCCCCGGAACCCCTTGGCGTCGGTGAGGCCGCCGTTGGACTGCATGAAGTACAGCGGCACGCCGGGCAGCTCATGCGCCAGCTGTTTGACGTAGCGGCGCAGGAGCGGCGACAGGTAGGCGTCCGCCACGGTGGTGTCGCCGCGCGAGACCAGGCGCGGCAGCGGGCTGACCTGATGCGAGACCGAGACCTGGCTGAAGCCGACCTGCTTCGCCAGCTCGGCCAGCCGCGTTTCGTGCGCCGGATGGCGGTAGCCGTGCAGCAGGACGATGGCCACGGCGGTGCAGCCCGCCGCGTGGGCGCGGCGCAGCTTGTCCAGGGCATCCCGTTCGTCCAGCGGCTCCAGCACCTGCCCTTCGGCGCTGACGCGCCCGCGCACTTCCTTGACCCGCCCGTACAGCATCCCCGGCAGCACGATGTGCGGGTCGAACCGCCGCGGCCGGTTCAGGCAGCCGAGTGGTCCCGGTAGCCATATCTATCGCCCGCCCGCAACGGCGCTCAGTGTTTTCCAGGAACGACTCTGCGATTCCGCTACCGCCTTGTATGTCACTTCACCCCCATAGGTATTGACGCCCTCACAAAGGCCGGGATTCGCCGAGCAGGCTCGCTCCAGGCCCTGATTCGCCAGCTGAAGAAGATACGGGAAAGTGGCGTTCGTTAGC
>CAYWPB010000694.1:0-1752 GCA_964458725.1 uncultured Nevskia sp.
ATCATCCCGGTGCGCGGCGCCGGCTCCCGCATCTGGGACCAGCAGGGCAAGGAATACCTGGACTTCGCCTGCGGCATCGCCGTGACCCTGCTGGGCCATTGCCATCCGAAGCTGGTCGCCGCGCTCACCGAGCAGGCCGGCAAGCTCTGGCACCTGTCCAACGTCATGACCAACGAGCCGGCCCTGCGCCTGGCGCAGAAGCTGACCGCGGCCACCTTTGCCGAGCGCGTGTTCTTCTGCAACAGCGGCGGCGAGGCCAACGAGGCGGCGTTCAAGCTGGCGCGCCGCTACGGCAACACCCGTTCCAACGGCCGCAAGAACCAGATCATCGCCTTCTACAACGCCTTCCACGGCCGCACCCTGTTCACGGTCAGCGTCGGCGGCCAGGCCAAGTACACCCAGGGCTTCGAGCCGCTGCCCGGCAACATCAAGCACCTGCCGTACAACGACCTCGCCACCCTGGAGGAGGAGATCTCCGACGAGACCTGCGCCGTGGTCCTGGAGCCGGTGCAGGGCGAGGGCGGCATCCTGCCGGCGACCAAGGAGTTCATCGAAGGCGCGCGGCGCCTGTGCGATGAGCACCAGGCCCTGCTGATCTTCGACGAGGTGCAGAGCGGCATGGGCCGCAGCGGCAAGCTCTATGCTTACCAGCACTACGGCGTCACTCCCGACGTGCTGACCAGCGCCAAGGGCCTCGGCGGCGGCTTCCCGATCGGCGCCATGCTGTGCACGAAGGAAGCGGCGGAAGTGCTGCAATTCGGTACCCATGGCTCCACCTACGGTGGCAATCCGCTGGCCTGCGCTGTCGGCGAGGCGGTGCTGGACATCGTCAACGACCCGGCCGTGCTCGCCGGCGTCGAGACCCGCGCCGCCCGGGCGCGCGAGGGCCTGGAGGCGATCGGCAAGCGTTACGGCCTCTTCGAGGCGCCGCGCGGCATGGGCCTGCTGATCGGTGCACCGATGAGCGCAGACTGGAAGGGCAAGGCCAAGGAAGTGGTCAACGCCGGCCTGCGCCATGGCGTTTGGACCCTGGTGGCGGGGCCGGACGTGCTGCGCCTGGCGCCCTCGCTGATCATCTCCGAGGCTGACCTCGCCGAGGGTCTCAAGCGCCTCGATGCGGCCTGTGCCGAGCTGGCCGGCGCCGCTGTCAAGAAAGCCTCCGGCGGGTGAGGGCATCGCAGGCTTGGCGAGCACGGCTCGCCGCGATGACCGACGAATTCGTCGGGAACGAATTCGGACCGCCGTAGGCGGGCCCGAAGGGTGCATCCCAGGGATGGGATGCGCAACGCCCGGCCAGGATGGCCGGGCCGGGGGTTCCAGCGAAGGATAAGTCGCGCCAGGGATGGCCGTAATGAAACATACAAACGCGTAGCGTCCACAAAAAAGCCCGGACTCGTCCGGGCTTTTTTGTCGGGGGCGGGTCTTCAGCGCGACATGGCGTAGAGAACCTGCTGGCCCTGCCAGTCAAAGACGATGCCCTCCGCCACGATGGCGAGGATGCGCGGCCCTTCGGCCAGCGTATCGCCCTCGTGGTAGCGCTTGCCGTTGACGATCACGAAGCGCCGCCGCGGATCGCTGTTGTACGCGTGCACGTCCACGGTGAAGGCGGGGAAGTTGGCGCGGTAGTTTTCCGGCATCTCCTTCAGATCGTGCTGCGACGCGGCTTGCGGCTGGGCCGGCGGCGCGGGTAGTGGCGGCAAGTCCTGTGGCTGGGCGTCGGCTGGCGACGGTGCCGCCGCGTCCGCCGGTGCG
>CAYWPB010000695.1:0-1742 GCA_964458725.1 uncultured Nevskia sp.
AGAACCGGCCGCTGTCGCGTGGCCACGTCGGTCTGCACAGCGCCGATCCGCTGGCCGCCCCGCTGATTGACCCGAACTATGGCACCGAAGGCCGCGAGATCGAACGGCTGGTGCGCGGCATCAAGCTGGCGCGCAAGGTGCTGGCGCAGCCGGCTTTCGACGCGCACCGCGATGTCGAGCTGGCGCCGGGCCCGCAGGTGCAATCCGACGAGGAGCTGCGCCACTGGGTGCGGCACCATGCCGAGACCATCTACCACCCGGTCGGCACCTGCAAGATGGGTCTGGACCCGCTGGCGGTGGTCGACCCGGAACTGCGCGTGCACGGCGTGCAGGGCCTGCGCGTCATCGACGCCTCGGTGATGCCGAGCCTGATCGGCGGCAACACCAATGCCGCGGTCAGCATGATCGGCGAGAAGGGCGCGGCGATGATTTTGCGCGACGCGATGGTGGAGGCGACGGTGGCGAGCGCGGCGCTGGCCGCATAAGCGCAGAACAATCATTCTCGTCATCCCCGCGCAGGCGGGGATCCAGTTTTCTTTCAGGCTGCGCAAAACTGGATTCCCGCCTGCGCGGGAATGACAATCAAAAGCAAGCTGAGCTGGAGGAGAGAGTAGAAGCATGGACCTGGAACTGGCCAAGAAGATGCTGCAGACAGGTATCAAATTCGTCGCCAACAGCGGACTGCAGGTGGTCGAGCTGCGGCGCGGCTACGTCAAATGCCTGATGCCCTATGCCGGCAACGGCAACCACATCGGCACCATGTACGCCGGCGCGCTGTTCACCCTGGCGGAGATCCCGGGCGGGGCGCTGTTCCTGTCGAGCTTCGACGCGGGCAAGTTCTATCCCATCGTCAAGGAGCTGGACCTGAAGTTCCTCAAGCCGGCCAAGAGCGATGTGACGGTGGAGATCAGCCTGGACGACATCCACATCGCCTCGCTGTCCGCAGAGGCCGCCGCGAAGGGCAAGGCCGAATTCATCCTCGAAGGCCAGCTCAAGACCGCCGACGGCACGCTGGTGGCGGAAAGCCGCGGCGTGTACCAGATCCGCTCGACGGTGCCGCCGGCGAAGGCGGCATGAGTTTTCGTAGGGCGGCCCATGGCCGCCGTGGTTTCAGCGCGCCGCCGCGGCGGCCATGGGCCGCCCTACGGCTAGTGCAGAAGCGGGCCGCGCGGAAAAGAGCGGCGCGGCGCGGTCTTCAGATAGGCCTGGACAGCTCGCCGGCTTTCCACTTCGACCCGCTTGCTGGCCCTTTTGCGGACGCTCTCATCCGGGTGTTCCAGCTCGGCTTGGTGCCTGCGGCGGATTTCCGCACGGATCTCTTTGCATTTGCGCTCGATCCAGTGGTCTTCCGCGACGATTCCAGGCACGGCCGCGTCCTCAGGCGGTGACCGCGTCGCTGGTCGCGACCAGCGTGTAATTCTCCAGCGCCGGCTCCTTCAGCCGCCGCCCGTACTCGCTCATGTAGCCGACCCAGTTGTTGGTGTTGCGGCCGTCCGGGCCGATGTACCAGCTGTGGCAGCCGGACTCGTAGGTGGTACCGCGATTGCGCTGCTGCACTTCCTGGTTGTAGGCGCGCTGCGCCTCGGCTTTCACGTCGAGCGATTTCAGGCCGCGGCTCTGCAGCAGTCTGGCGCAGTCGGCGATGTAGCGGCCCTGCGCCTCCAGCATGTAGATGATGGAGCCGGCGCCGAGGTTGGTGTTGGGGCCGTAGAGCATGAAGAAGTTGGGGAAGCCGGCGACGC
>CAYWPB010000696.1:0-1740 GCA_964458725.1 uncultured Nevskia sp.
GGGTGTCGACGAACTTGGCGCCGAGCGATTCGGCCTGCCCCTTGGTTTCCGGACGCACGTCGTAGCCTTCGACCATGCTGCCGAGGCGGCGCGCGGTGGCGATCGCCTGCAGGCCGGCCACGCCCAGGCCCATGACCAGGGTCTTGGCCGGGCGGATCGAGCCGACCGCGGTGGTCATCATCGGCAGGATACGCGCCAGGTGGGTGGCGCCGAGCAGGGCCGAGTAGTAGCCGGCCAGCGCCGCCTGCGAGGACAGCGCGTCCATCGCCTGGGCGCGGGTGATGCGCGGCACCAGCTCCATGGCGAAGCAGGTGATCTTGCGGTCGCGCAGCTGCTTCACCAGCTCCGCTTCCTTGTGGGCGTAGACGAAGGACAGCAGGATCGCGCCTTCCTTCATCGCGCCGATGATCTCGGCCGAGGGCGGCTGCACCGACACGACCACGTCGGCATCGCTGACCAGGCCTTGGGGATTGGCGGCGAAGCTGACGCTCTTGTAGGCGCTGTCCGGCAGCTTGACGGCATCGCCGGCGCCCGACTGCATGTGGATCTCGGCGCCGAGCTTGGTCAGCTTGTCGGCGACCACGGGCACCATCGCCACGCGTCGCTCGTTCGGCCGGGTTTCTTTCAGAACCGCGATTTTGACCGACATCTGGAACTCCCCTGTCGCTGATGGCGCGGCCCCAACGGCGCGCGGCGCGTGGCCTGGTTAAAAAACGCCCGCCAGTCTAGCGTATGGTCCGCCAAAAGCACACGGAAAGTTTTTTTGGCGATCTATTACTTTTGGCTATCGACTTCAGTGCCCCCGGGGACGCGCGCAGGCGCCACCCGCACGGGCACGATAGCGCCTGCGGCTCCGGCCGCAAGCCCCGTATCGAGGGGGCTGGAAGGTTGAGGAAAATGCGGCCCGCAGGCCGCCTTACTTCTTCTTCTGCTGGGCGAACAGCTGGTCGAGCTTCTGCTCGTAGGCGTTGTAACCCAGGTATTTGTAGAGGTCGGCGCGGCTCTGCATGATCGGCACCACGTTCTTCTGCGTGCCTTCGGCGCGGATCGCCTCGTAGACCTTCAGCGCGGCGGCGTTCATGGCGCGGTAGGCGCCGCAGCAGTACAGCACGATGTCCACCTCGGCCGAGCGCAGCTCCTCGGTGGTGAACAGCGGGGTGAAGCCGAACTCGGTGATGTTGGCCAGGATCGGCACTTTCACAGCGGCCTTGAACTTGCGGTACATCGGCAGCTCGGTCACCGCCTCGGCGAAGATCATGTCGGCGCCGGCCTCGACGTAGGCCACGGCACGCTCGATCGCGGCGTCGAGCCCTTCCATCGCCAGCGCGTCGGTGCGGGCCATGCTGCCGAAGCCGGAGTCGGTGCGTGCGTCGACGGCGGCCTTGATGCGGTCGACCATCTCCTCCTTCGCCACCACTTCCTTGCCCGGACGGTGGCCGCAGCGCTTCTGGCCGACCTGATCCTCCATGTGCACGGCGCCGGCCCCGGCCTTGATCATGGAGCGGATGGTGCGGGCGATATTGAAGGCGCCGCCCCAGCCGGTATCGATGTCCACCAGTAGCGGCAGGGTGGTGACTTCGGTGATGCGGCGCACGTCGGTCAACACGTCTTCCATGGTGCTGATGCCGAGGTCCGGCATGCCCAGGGAGTTCGCGGCGACACCACCGCCGGACAGGTACAGGGCCTTGTAGCCCACCGCCCCCGCCATGCGCGCCGTATACGCGTTGATGGCCCCGATCC
>CAYWPB010000697.1:0-1734 GCA_964458725.1 uncultured Nevskia sp.
GCAGCAGGCCCTTGCGCGCGTCGGCGATGATCAGATTGCCCTGGGCGTCGTAGGTGTGGCCCTCGGGCCGGCCGCCGGTGTTGACCAGGGTTTCGTGGGTGCGGCCGTCGGCGGCATAGCGTTCGACGCGGCCGTCCTTGTAGCCCACCACCATGCGGCCCTGGGCATCCGGCGTCACCGTCTCCGGGCCCTCGCCCACGTTCACGCCGAGCAGTTCCACTTTCGCCAGCGCGTCGTTCGGCGCATAGGGGCCGGCGTAGGCGGGGGCCGGCGGCGGCGTCCAGGCGACCGGGTTGATCGGCACCGGCCAGAACAGCAGGTAGCCGAAGAGGAACAGCAGGACCAGCAGGATGAGAGGCTTGAGGCGCACGACAACTCCTTGATTTGAAATGTGACGCCCGTTCGCCCCCAATGCCCGCGCAGCGGGCGTATCGAGGGGCCGCGCGTGCACCGCCTTGATACGCGCCTGCAGCGCTACTCGGCGCGAACGGGTGTTATGAATTCCTTAGTGCCGCAAGCAACGCGTCACCGCTCCACTCGCGCTGCCCACCCTTCTCCGCGGCGCGAACCAGCTCGATCATTCTGGCACTGACCGGCGCCTCGCGCCCCAGCCGCTGCGCCAGCCGCACCACCTCGCCGTTGAGCCAGTCGATCTCGGTGGTGCGGCCGGCTTCCAGGTCTTCCCACATCGAGGAACGCGCCAGCGGGTCGATCTCCAGCATGCGGTTGGCGGCGCGGCGGAAGATCCAGTCCGGCAGCGTCAGCATGGTGGGAATCAGCTCCGGCAGCAGCGGTGTGAGCTGGGCCAGCTTCATGTCCGCCTGTTTCAGCAGAACCATCGCCTCGCGTTGCGCCAGGGCCACGCAGCGGCGGTAGGCGCGTTGCGACAGCTCCTCCTTCAGCGGCAGGTTGGACAGGGCGTTGACCGGGTTGTTGAGGTTGAGCAGCAGCTTGGCCCACTGCACCGGCAGCATCTCGGCATGCAGCTCCAGCGGCAGGCCGGCTTGCGCGAACCGGGGCTGGACCGCGCGCAGGGCGGGGTGGGCGGCGGCGGCCAGGGTGCCCTCCGATCCTTGGTGAAACGCGCCGCAGCCGCGGTTGAGCACGTTGAACGGCACCATGCCGTCGAGCACGGTATGACGCGGCAGCTGCTGGCGCAGCACCTCGGCGTTGCCGATGCCGTTCTGGAAGCTGACCACCACCGCGCCCGGCCCCAGCACGCTGGCCAGCTCGCGCCCGGCCTCGGCGGTGGCGGCGGACTTCACCGTCACCAGCACCAGCTCGGCGCCTGCGGCTCCGTCCGGGGTGGTGGCGTAGCGGAGGTTGCCGCGATCGACGCGCAGGTCGGCGCCATGGAAATCGGTCAGGTGCAGGCCGTGCTGCGCCAGTTCCTGCGCCAAGCGCGGCCGGCCGACGAAGGCGACATCGGCGCCGGCCGCCTGCAGGCGGCCGCCGACGTAGCAACCGATGCTGCCCGCGCCGTAGATACAGAAGCGCGGCGTGTTCTGCGGCCCTGCGTTCAGGCGTCGTAGCCCGGATTGGCGCGGTCCAGCTTGCGCAGCAACGCCGGCCAGGCCAGGGCGCCGCCGCCGCCGAGCGTGACCTTGGCCACCTGGGCCTGGGCCAGGTCGAGGATCTTCTGCGAAATGCGGATCAGCTCGCCGCCGCCGGACTGCGCCCGCACCTGCACCATGCAGGCCGCCTCGAAGATGTACATGGCGACGAAGGCCTCGG
>CAYWPB010000698.1:0-1728 GCA_964458725.1 uncultured Nevskia sp.
GCGCTCCTGGTTGGTGGCTGCGCGGTCCAGCATCTCGTCGAGCTTGCCCGAGGCCTCGCCGGAGGCGATCAGGTGCAGGGTGATCGGCGGGAACAAGCGGCTGTCGGCCAGCGACTTGTTCAGCGACACGCCCTCGCGCACGCGCTTGGCCGCCTCGTCCACCGCTTCGCGCATCGGCAGGTTGGTGATCACCTGCGAGCCGATGCGCAGCGCCTCGAGAATCGGCACGCCGCTGCCGAACAGGATGCCGAGGGTGCGCATGAAGCGGCCGGTGTTGGCGCCGCGGGTCAGGCGCCCGGCCAGCGGCAGGCGCAGCTGCTGGCGGTGCACCTTGCGGCGGAAGTCCTCGTTGCGCATGGCGCGGAAGAACAGGAACACGCCGGCGGCGATCAGCGCCGCGACGTAGACGCCGTAGTTGCGCAGGAAGTCGCTGACCGCGATCAGGCCGCGGGTCAGCGGCGGCAGCTCCTGGCCGATGCTGTCGAACACGCCGACTATCTTCGGCACGACGTAGGTCATCAGCGCGATCACCACGCACACGGCGATGACCAGCAGGGCGATCGGGTAGAGCAGCGAGATCATCAGCTTGCTGCGCAGCTGCTGGCCGCGGTCGGCGTAGTCGGCCAGGCGCTCCAGCACCTGGTCGAGGCGGCCGGCCTGCTCGCCGGCCTCGATGGTGGCGCGGAACAGCACCGGGAAGGCGCCGGGGAACTCGGCCATCGAGCCGGCCAGGCTGTTGCCCTCGACGACGCGGGCGCGCACGCCCAGGGTCACGCGCTGCACGCGCTTGCTCTCGCTCTGCTGCGACACGGCGGTGAGCGCTTCGTCCAGCGGCAGGCCGGAGCGGGTCAGGGTGGCGAGCTGGCGCGTGAACAGCGCCAGCTCGGTGCTGTTGATGCTGCCCGAGCGCCGCACCCCGGTGCCGGCGGCGGCGCTGCGCTGCGCCTTGCGGTCGGACACCTCGCGCACGTCCAGCGGCGTCAAGCCGCGGTCGCGCAGCAGTTGGCGCACCTGGCGCGGCGTATCGCCCTCGATCAGGCCCTTGCTGTTGCGCCCCTTGCCGTCGAGGGCGGTGAATTCATAGGCGGACATTAGGCGGTTGCCAGTTGTCAGTTGTCAGTAAAAGCGCCGCAGTTGCCGTTACTAGCAACTGACAACTGCTTCTTCATTCTTCAATCGTCACGCGCAGCACTTCGCTGAGCGTGGTGTCGCCGGCCAGCACCTTGTTGCGGCCCGACTGCAGAATGCCGGGGCTGCGCTCGCGCGCGGTAGCCTCCAGCACCTGCTCGGACGCGTTGTCGTGAATCAACGCTTCCATGCGGCGATCTACCTCGATGATCTCGTGAATGCCGCTGCGGCCGAGGTAGCCGGTGTGGCGGCACAGCGGGCAGCCCACCGGCTTGTAGAGCACCGCGTCCTTCAGGTTCGGCACGCCGAGCTGCTCCAGCTCGCTCAGGCGCGGCGCGTAGGGTTGCTTGCAGTGCTGGCACAGCACGCGCACCAGGCGCTGCGCCATCAGGCCGACCAGGGACGAGGACAGCTGGTAAGGCTCCACTCCCATGTCGCGCAGGCGCGTCACCGCGCCCACCGCGGTATTGGTGTGCAGGGTCGACAGCACCAGGTGGCCGGTCTGCGAGGCCTGCACAGCGATCTCGGCGGTTTCCAGGTCACGGATTTCGCCTACCATCACCACGTCCGGGTCCTGGCGCAGGATCGCGCGCAGGCCGC
>CAYWPB010000699.1:0-1724 GCA_964458725.1 uncultured Nevskia sp.
CCGCCCTTGGCGCCGACCGGCACGATCACCGTGTTCTTCACCATCTGCGCCTTCATCAGGCCCAGCACCTCGGTGCGGAAGTCCTGGCGGCGGTCGGACCAGCGCAAGCCGCCGCGGGCGACGCGGCCACCGCGCAGATGGATGCCCTCCACTTCCGGCGCATAGACCCAGATCTCGAACATCGGCAGCGGCAGCGGCAACTCCGGCACCTTGGCCGGGTCGAGCTTGAAGCTGACGTAAGGCTTGGACTGGCCGTGCGCGTCGTGCTGGAAGTAGTTGGTGCGCAGGGTGGCGCGGATCATCGCCAGGAAGGCGCGCAGCACGCGGTCACCGTCGAGGCTGGCGACCTGGTCCAGCGCATGGTCCAGGGCCTGGCCGATTTTCAGCGCCTCGTTCTGCCGCACCGCATCGGTCAGCTTCAGCGCAAAGCGCGTCTCGAACAGCGCCACCAGCAGCCGCGCGATGTCGGCGTGCTCGGCCAGCAGCGACTCCATGTAAGCCTGGCTGAACGGCAGGCCGGTCTGGATCTGGTACTTGCAGATGGCGCGCAACAAGGTCACCTGGCGCGCGTTGAGCCCGGCGCCCAGCACCAGCTTGTTGAGGCCGTCGTTCTCGACCTTGCCGCGCCACACCTGCAGGAAGCCGGACTCGAAGAACTGCCGCTGCGCCTCCGGCGACAGGTCGCAGCCCTTGTGCTGGATCTCGAACTCCTGCACCCACAGGCTGGCGCCATCCTTCGGCGTGATCTCCGCCGGCTCCTGGCGGATCACGCGCAGGCCGAAGTTCTCCAGCGTCGGCAGCACGTCGGACAGGGTCACCGGCGTGTGCAGGGCGTAGAGCTTGAGGCTGACGGCGTGCGGCAGCGCGCCCTCCGGCGCGGCTACGCCCAGGCGCGGCAGCACCGGCGTGGACGGCGACAGCCGCGCCAGGTAGGCCACGTCCGCGGCGGCCTCCTGCGGCGTCACGTTCTCCGCGTAGGACAGCGGGAAGGCGTCGACGTACTTCGCCGGGCTGAGCTTGTCCTTGACCAGCAGCTCGCGCAGCTGGTCGCGCCAGCTGCGGGTCGCCGCGATCAGCCGCGCCTCGACCTCGGCCGAGCTCAGCGCGATGGTGGTGCCCGGCTTGGTGCGCACGACGTAGTGCACGCGGGTCAGACCGCCGCGCAGGAACTCGATTTCGCGGTCCAGCACCGAGCCGCCGCAGATTTCCAGCAGGGTGGCGCCAACCTTGTCGCGCAGCTCGCGCGAGTAGCGCTCGCGCGGCAGATAGACCAGGAAGGAATAAAAGCGGCCGTAGCGGTCGCGGCGCATGAAGCTGCGCAGCTGGTGGCGGTCGCGCAGGGCGCGGATGCCCATGCACAGCTGGAACAGCTCCTCCTCGCCCGCCTGGAACAGCTCGTCGCGCGGCAGGCCGTGCAGGATGTCGCGCAGGTTCTTGCCGGAGTGGCCGTGCTCCGGCAGGCGCGACTTCTGCATCACGTACTCGGCCTTGCGCCGGATCAGCGGGATGTGGCGCGGCCGGTCGATGTAGACCTCGGAGCTGAACAGGCCGACAAAGCGCACCGTGCCAGCGAGATGGCCCTGCGCGTCGTAGCGCTTCACCGACACCACATCGAGCAGGCCCTCGCGGTGGATGGTGGAGCGCAGGTTGGCCTTGGTCACCACCACCAGGCGCGGCGAGTCGGCGTACTTGTCCAGCTCCGCCTGCGGCGCGATCAGGTCCTC
>CAYWPB010000700.1:0-1720 GCA_964458725.1 uncultured Nevskia sp.
TTCGCCGCCCTTGAGGCGACTGGCCCAGTGCGCCGCGGCCAGCGCGCGCGGGTGCGCGTCGGCCACGGTCAGGGCCAGGCCGGCGCGGCGCATCAGCGGCAGGTCGGGCACGTCGTCGCCCATCACCGCCATCTGCGCGTCGTTGAGGCCGAGCTGCAGCAGCAGGCTCTCGTAGGCCGGAATCTTCTTCTCGACGTTGAGCCAGACGTGGCGTACGCCCAGGTATTCGAAGCGCTGCTGCATCGCCGCCGACGGGCGGCCGGAAATCACCGCTACTTCGATGCCGGCCTGCAACAGCAGCTTGAGGCCGAGGCCGTCGCGCACGTTGACCGCTTTCCACTCGGTCCCGTCCGGGCCGAGGTAGAGCTTGCAGTCGGTGAGCACGCCGTCGACGTCGAACACCACGCAGCGGATGTCGCGGGCGCGCTCGCTGAGGGTCCGTTCGGCGCTCATCAGTGGCCTCCCCGACCTGTTTCGGCACTAGCCGGGCGGATGCATCCGGCGTCGCGGGCAAGGCGCGAGGAGGAGGCATAGTGGTGACTATGGCGACGACGAGCAACGCCGCCCGCGGCGCCGGGGCGCCGTCCGGCGGTGTCGAAACGGGTCGGGGAGGCCACTAAACGACCCCGGCGCGCAGCAGGTCGTGCATGTGGATCACGCCGAGCAGCTGGCGCTGCTCGTCGAGCACCATCAGCACGGTGATCTTGTGCCGGTCCATCAGGTTGACCGCGTCCACCGCCAGCTGCGCCGGCGCGACGCTCTTGCCGCCGCGGGTCATCACCTCGGCGATATTGATCTTGCGCACGTCGACGCCGCTGTCGATGACGCGACGCAGGTCGCCGTCGGTGAAGATGCCGAGCGCATGGCCTTGCGGGTCGACGATGGCGGTCATCCCCAGGCCCTTGCGCGTCATCTCCAGCAGCGCTTCGGACAGCGTTGCCTGCGGGCCGACCCGCGGCACGCGCTCGCCGCTGTGCATCAGGTCGGAGATCTTCAGCAGCAGGCGCCGGCCCAGCGCGCCGCCCGGGTGGGAGCGGGCGAAGTCCTCCTGGGTGAAGCCGCGCGCCTCCAGCAGGGCCACCGCCAGGGCGTCGCCCATCGCCAGGGTGGCGGTGGTGCTGGCGGTGGGCGCGAGGTTGTGCGGACAGGCCTCCAGCGCCACCGCGACGTCCAGGTGCACCTCGGCGCTCTTGGCCAGGGTCGAGGAGGGCTTGCCGGTCATCGCGATCAGCGGCGCGCCCATACGCTTGATCAGCGGCAGGATGGTGAGGATCTCGGCGGTCTCGCCGGAATTGCTGATGGCGATGACCACGTCCTGGCGGGTGATCATGCCGAGGTCGCCGTGACTGGCTTCGCCCGGGTGGACGAAGAACGCGGGTGTGCCGGTGCTGGCCAGGGTGGCCGCGATCTTGCTGCCGATGTGCCCGCTTTTGCCCATGCCGGTGACCACCACGCGGCCGTGACAGGCCAGCATCAGCGCGCAGGCGCGGGCGAAATCGCCGTTGATGCGCGGCAGCAGGCCGGCCAGCGCGTCGCGCTCGATTTCGAGCACGCGGCGACCGCTGGCCAGGAGGGCGGCGGAATCGGCGGAGTGGGCCTGGTCGTTCAAAGTCGCGCCAGAGTCTGTTCGAGGGGATGCAATGTTACCGGATGATGCAAGGGTAGGGGTGAGGACTCGCGCTTTGGCGATGACTAAATGTCATCGCCTGCGAGGCCGAAC
>CAYWPB010000701.1:0-1710 GCA_964458725.1 uncultured Nevskia sp.
CCGCTGCGCGCCGGCGCCGGCCTGGTCAGCGTGGCGACGCGAGCCGTCCATGCGGCGCTGCTGGCGGCGGCGCAGCCGGAGCTGATGAGCCGCGGCGTCGAGAGCAGCGGCGAGTTGCAGACCCTGATCGGCCGCGCCGACGTCATCGCCATCGGTCCCGGGCTGGGGCAGGGCGAGTGGGGGGCGATGGCCTGCGCCGAGGCTTTCGGCGCCGGCAAGCTGCTGGTGGTGGACGCCGACGCGCTCAACCTGCTGGCGCGGCAGCCGCGCGGCAATCCGCATTGGGTGCTGACGCCGCATCCGGGCGAGGCCGGGCGGCTGCTCGGCATTCCCACCGCCCGGGTGCAGGCCGACCGGCCGGGCGCCGCGCTGGAGCTGCGCCAGCGCTACGGCGGCACCGTGCTGCTCAAGGGCGCCGGCACCCTGGTACAGGGCGAGGCCCTGGCGCTATGCCCTTATGGCAATCCCGGCATGGGGGTGGGCGGCATGGGCGATGCCCTCACCGGCATCATCGCCGCCCTGCTCGGGCAGGGGCTGGGCGCGGAGGCAGCGGCCCAGGCCGGAGCCCTGGCTCACGCCCTGGCCGGCGACCGCGCCGCCGGCGACGGTGAACGCGGCCTGATGCCCTCCGACCTGATCGAGGCCCTGCGCGGCGTGGTCAACCCGTGACGGCGACCCTGGTCCACAACCTGGCCGACGCCGCGGCCACCGAAGCAGCCGGCGCCCGGCTGGCGCGCCTGCTCGCAACGCAACAGGGGCTGGTGGTGTTCCTGCACGGCGACCTGGGCGCCGGCAAGACCACCCTGGTGCGCGGCTGGCTGCGCGCCTGGGGCGTGACCGGCCCGATCCGCAGCCCGACCTATACCCTGGTCGAGCCTTATGAACTGGATGGGGAACTGGCCGGCCGCAGCCTGCTGCATCTGGACCTGTACCGCCTGTCCGCTGCCGAAGAACTGGAGCAGCTGGGCGTGTACGATACGCCCCCCGAAAGCTCGGTCTGGCTGGTGGAATGGCCGGAGCGCGGTGGCGGCGAACTGCCGCTTCCCGACCTCAGCATCTTCCTGCAGGTCTCCGGCACAGGGCGGGAAATCCGCCTGGAGCCGAGCGCCGCCTTGAGCCCCGCTCTGGTCAATTTTTAACCAAAATTGAAGCGGCTTTCGGAGCGGAACGCCACACCTGGGCGACAATAAACATGAAGTGTTTGGCAGTAGCCATTGATTCGGCAAAGAAAATTCTTGAATTCTTTTAGTACCGGCGGTATCTTCACGCGGTCTCTACCCCTCGGGGGCCATATGCGTTGGGTTTTGGGGCTCGCGTTCACGCTGTCCGTCGCCTGCGCGCAAGCGGGCGAGCTGCGTGAGCTGCGCCTGCTCAACAGCCCCGAGAGCACCCGCGTCGTGTTCGATCTCGACGCGCGCGCCGAGAACAGCGTCTTCACCCTGGCCAACCCGGATCGCGTCGTCATCGACATCGCCGGCGTCCGCCGCGGCCGCAGCCTGAATCTCAATCAGCCGCCCGCCGGGGTGGTGAAAGCTGTCCGCTCCGGCCCACACGACGGCGGCCTGCGCGTGGTGCTCGATCTCAGCGGTCCGGTCACGCCGAAGAGCTTCGGCTTGCAGCCCAGCGGCGGCTACGGCTATCGCCTGATTCTCGACCTGGTGGCCAACGGCGCCGCGCCGGCCATGGTTACCGCCGACGCGGCGGCGCCGG
>CAYWPB010000702.1:0-1693 GCA_964458725.1 uncultured Nevskia sp.
GCATTTTCCCTATAATCCCAGGGTATCGCGCACCAACGGCGCTGTGCCCAAGACACCAAGCGGTATAGAAAGCCACCGGGCGGGGAGAACGAGGTGAATCAAGCCGAAGGGCGGATCTGGCTCAGGCAGTACATGCAGGGCGTGGCCACCGACATCGATCCGGCCGCCTATGCCTCCCTGGCCCAGCTGCTGGAGCAGAGTTGCGACCGCTTCCGCGACCTGCCGGCCTTCGACAACATGGGGGTGACGCTCAGCTACGACGACGTCGACCGCCTGTCGCAGGACTTCGCCTCCTACCTGCAGAACGTGCTGGGGCTGAACAAGGGCGACCGCGTCGCGGTGATGATGCCCAACCTGCTGCAGTATCCGATCGCCGTGTTCGGCATCCTGCGCGCCGGCATGGTGGTGGTGAACGTCAACCCGCTTTACACCGCACGCGAGCTGGAGCACCAGCTCAAGGACTCGGCGGCGCGCGCCATCGTCATTATCGAGAACTACGCCACCACCCTGCAGGAAGTGATCGACAAGGTGCCGCTGGAGGCGGTCATCACCACCCAGGTCGGCGACCTGCTGCCGTTCCCGAAGAGCCTGGTCACCAACTTCGCCGTCAAGCGGGTGAAGAAGATGGTGCCGGCCTGGAACATTCCCGGCACCATCCCGTTCCGCACCGCGCTGGCGCGCGGCAAGGCCCAGCCCTATCACCGCGTCACCCTGACGCACGAGGATGTGGCCTTCCTGCAGTACACCGGCGGCACCACCGGCCTGTCCAAGGGCGCCACCCTGACCCACGGCAACATGGTCTCCAACCTGGTGCAGATGCACGCCTGGATCGGTCCGAAGCTGGAGGATGGCAAGGACACCATCGTCACCGCGCTGCCGCTGTACCACATCTTCGCGCTGACTGTGAACTGCCTGCTGTTCCTGCGCGTCGGCGGCCGCAACATCCTCATCACCAACCCGCGCGACATGCCCGGCTTCGTCAAGGAGCTGGCGGCGTCCAAGCTGACCGCCTTCACCGGCGTCAACACCCTGTTCAACGGCCTGCTCAACACCCCCGGCTTCGCCGAAGTGGATTTCAGCAAGCTCAAGTTCAGCGTCGGCGGCGGCGCCGCCGTGCAGCAGTCGGTGGCCGAGAAATGGCAGCAGGTAACCGGCCAGGCGCTCACCGAAGGCTACGGCCTGTCCGAGACCTCGCCCGGCGTGTGCTTCTCGCCGCTGGACAAGCCGGAGTGGAACGGCACCATCGGCGTGCCGCTGCCTTCCACCTTTGTCTCGCTGCGCGACGACGACAACAAAGTCGTGCCGATCGGCCAGCCCGGCGAACTGTGCGTGAAAGGCCCGCAGGTGATGCGCGGCTACTGGAACAAGCCGGAGGAGAACGCCAAGGCGTTCACCGCTGACGGCTATCTCAAGACCGGCGACGTCGCGGTGATGGACGGCAAGGGCTACTTCAAGATTGTCGACCGCAAGAAGGACATGATCCTGGTCTCCGGCTTCAACGTCTATCCGAACGAGATCGAAGACGTCGTCGCCTCTTGTCCCGGCGTCCTCGAATGCGCCGTGATCGGCATCCCCGACGAGAAATCCGGCGAGGCGGTCAAGGTCGTCATCGTCAAGAAGGATCCGAACCTCACCGCCGAAACGGTCAAGGACTACTGCCGGCACAACCTGACCGGCTACAAGCTGCCCAAGG
>CAYWPB010000703.1:0-1688 GCA_964458725.1 uncultured Nevskia sp.
CGTGTCCGAGATCGTGGTCCACTTCCGTGCGGTGCCGCACTCCATTTTCCCGGGCACGGCCGGGCCGCTCGAGCCGAACCGCCTGGTGCTGCGCCTGCAGCCGGACGAGGGCGTGAAACTGTGGCTGATGATCAAGTACCCCGGGCCCGGCGGCCTGCGGTTGCGCCATGTGCCGCTGGACATGAGCTTCGCCGAGGCTTTCGGCGTGCGCCAGCCGGACGCCTACGAGCGCCTGCTGATGGACGTGGTGCGCGGCAACCCGATGCTGTTCATGCGTCGCGACGAGGTCGAGGCGGCCTGGCAGTGGATCGATCCCATCATCGAGTCCTGGGAAAACTCGGGCGAGGCGCCGCGGCCGTATCCCGCCGGCAGCTGGGGGCCGAGCGCGGCGGTGTCCCTGATCGAGCGCGACGGCCGCACCTGGCACGACGACGACCAATGAGCCCGCAGCCCGCTCCTCAACCTGAGTTCCCGGTCGAGGTCGACCATCCCGATCCCGCCAGCCTGGCGGCGGCGCTGGCCCGCGCCGTGGCCGCCGACCTGCACGAGGCGATCCGCCTGCGCGGCGCGGCCCTGCTCGCCGTGTCCGGTGGCAATACGCCGAAGGCGTTCCTGCGTGCGCTGTCGCAGGAGCGTCTGGACTGGAGCAAGGTCAGCGTCACCCTGGTCGACGAACGCTGGGTCGCGCCGGACGACGCGCGCTCCAATGCCGCCCTGGTGCGACAGCACCTGCTGCAGGGCGGAGCGGCCGCGGCGCGCTTCATCCCCTTGTACGTGGACGCGCCGGATCCGGAAACCGGCCTGGCCGAGGTGGAGGCGCGCGTTGCCGCGCTGGCCTTGCCGTTCGACGCGCTGGTGCTGGGCATGGGTCTGGACGGCCACTGCGCCTCGCTGTTCCCCGGCGGCGACAACCTGCAGCGCGCGCTGCGCTATGACGCTCCCGAGCACGTGCTGCCGATGCGCGCCCCGGCGGCGCCGGAGCCGCGCATCACCCTGACCCTGCCGGTGCTGGTCAACACGCGCCGGCTGTATCTGCATATCGAAGGACTGGCCAAGCGCGAGGTTCTGCAGCTGGCGCTCGATCCCGGCGGCGAATCGCTGCCGGTCGGCGCCGTGTTGCGGCGCGCGCCCGAGGCCGCCCATCTCTATTGGTGCCCCTGAGGCGCCGGGAATCAGAATCATGGCCCTGCATCCCAAGCTTGCCGCAGTCACCGCACAGCTGGTGGAGCGCAGCCGTCCCACGCGCCAGGCCTACCTGGCGCGGATCGAGGCGGCGCGCCAGCCCGGCCCATTCCGCAAGCGCCTGCATTGCGGCAACTTCGCCCATGGCTTCGCCGCCTCGCCCGAGCCGGACAAGACGCAGCTGCGCGCCGGCGCCTGGCCCAACCTGGGCATCGTCACCGCCTACAACGACATGCTGTCGGCGCACCAGCCCTACGGCAGCTACCCGGAGCTGATCAAGCGCGCCGCGCGCACCGTCGGCGCCACCGCCCAGGTCGCCGGCGGCGTGCCGGCGATGTGCGACGGCGTCACCCAGGGCCGTGCCGGCATGGAGCTGTCGCTGTTCTCGCGCGACGTCATCGCCATGGCCGCCGGCGTAGCGCTATCGCACGACATGTTCGACGCCGCGCTGTTCCTCGGGATCTGCGACAAGATCGTGCCGGGCATGCTGATCGCTGCGCTCACCT
>CAYWPB010000704.1:0-1687 GCA_964458725.1 uncultured Nevskia sp.
GCCCACAGCTTGCGCAGGAACACGAAGATCACCATCACCACCAGCACCACCGTGAGCATCAGGGTGAATTGCACGTCGCGCACCGAGGCGCGGATGGTCTGGGTGCGGTCGGACAGGACGCTGACCTTGATCGAGGCCGGGATGCTGGCTTCGAGCTTGGGCAGCAGCGCCTTGATCCGGTCCACCGTCTGGATGATGTTGGCGCCCGGCTGGCGCTGGATGTCGAGCAGCACCGCCGGCTTCACGCCCTGCGGCGTGTTGATCCAGGCGGCGAGCTGGTCGTTCTCGGCGCCGTCGACGACGTTGGCGATGTCGGACAGGCGCACCGGCGCGCCGTTCTTGTAGCTGACGATCACCGGCTTGTACTCGTCGGCCGAGGTGATCTGGTCGTTGGAGCCGATGGTGTAGGACTCGCTGGCGCCGCTGAAGCTGCCCTTGGGCGCGTTGACGTTGGCCGTGGTCAGGGCCGAGCGCACGTCCTCCAGGCCCAGGCCGAGGCCGGCCAGCTGCGCCGGATTGACCTGGATGCGCACCGCCGGCTTCTGGTTGCCCTCGATGCTGACCAGGCCGACGCCGGACACCTGCGACAGCTTCTGGCCCAGCAGGGTATCGGCAAAATCGTTGACCTTGTCGATCGGCAGCGTGTCGGACGTCACCGCCAGCGACAGGATCGGCGCGTCCGCCGGATTGACCTTGCTGTAGGACGGCGGGTACGGCAGGTTGGCCGGCAGCACGTCCTTGGCGGCGTTGACCGCCGAGTGCCCGTCCTGGGCCGCGTCGTCGCAGTTGCCCGCGGGCGCACTCGACGGGCCGCGTGAGCAAGAGCCGTCCGATGCCCTTTCGGTGCATATCGCTCGCGACAACGATAGCGAATTCGGCGGAAACATTGTCGGGATCGGCGACAAGACGCACGACGCCCAAAAGGCGATCTCCAGCTTCGGGCAGGAGCGTCAGCGCCATCTCCCGCTCGTAGTCGATCTGCGTAAATCGGGCCAGCAGCCCGGGATTGAGGAATTTGATTGGCGCAAAGAACCGCAGGCGGGAATCTTCCGGCGACAAATTGGCGACCAATGTCTTCAAGCCTTCGGCATCCTGAGGCCGGATGGGACGGAGCTTGAGCTTGCCCAGCGCGGGCAGCGACTCATCGCGCTCCAATTCCTTCGGGTATGGACGAATTGAGAGCCTGGAACCGCGCGCGCTTTGTGGGCGCGCAAGGCGGATGCGGGCGTCGACCGCCATCACACTTAAGGAATCGGCGAGCAGCGGATTGAGGTCCACCTCGACCACCTCGTCGAAATCGCACACGAGCTGAGAAAGCTTGACAAGCGTAAGCGCGATGTCGGTGAGCGCGGCCGGTGGGCGATCGCGGTAGCCGGCAAGCAGTCGCGCAATTCGTGTCTCATCCATCAGCTCGTGCGCAAGCTCGAGATTGAGCGGTGGCAGAGCTACGGCCTTGTCGGCCACGATCTCGACCGCCGTCCCGCCCTGGCCGAAGAGAACAAACGGGCCGAACTGCGCATCGACGGCAACGCCCGCAATCAGCTCGTATGCCCCGGGTTTCCTGACCATCTCCTGCACCAGGAAACCGTCGATACGCGCTTGAGGCACGGCCTTTTTTACTCTCGCCAGCATAGCCGCGGCCGCCGCGCGCACGGCATCTTCCGTCTCGAGATTGAGCGCGACACCC
>CAYWPB010000705.1:0-1685 GCA_964458725.1 uncultured Nevskia sp.
GGCGATGGCGTTGACCACCGCCTTGTTGACCAGGCCGCCGAGCATCATCTCGACCACGTCCATGGTCTCGGCGTCGGTGACGCGCATGCCCTCGATGAACTCGCTCTTCTTGCCGAGCCGTTCCAGGTGCTTGCCGATCTGCGGGCCGCCGCCGTGCACCACCACCGGGTCCATGCCCACCGCCTTCATCAGCACGATGTCGCGGGCGAAGCTGTCGATCATGTCGTCGTCGCCCATGGCGTTGCCGCCGTACTTGACGACGAAGGTCTTGCCGGCGAAGCGGCGGATGTAGGGCAGGGCCTCGGTGAGGACGTGGGCGATGTTGATCGCTTTTTCGTGGTCGATCGGCATTTGGACGCGGATGTTGCTGGGCAGTAGTTGCATGGGGAAGCGGTGGCCGCTCAGTGGCGGCCGGTGTGGCCGAAGCCGCCGGCGCCGCGCTGGCTCGCCTGGAACTCGTCGACCACCTCGAAGGCGGCGCGCACCACCGGCACGATCACCAGCTGGGCGATGCGCTCGCCGGGGGCGACGGTGAAGGCGGTCTGGCCGCGGTTCCAGCACGACACCATCAGCTCGCCCTGGTAGTCGGAATCGATCAGGCCGACCAGGTTGCCGAGCACGATGCCATGCTTGTGGCCCAGGCCGGAGCGCGGCAGGATCACCGCCGCCAGGCCCGGGTCGGCGATATGGATGGCCAGGCCGGTGCGGATCAGGCTGCTCGCGCCGGGGACCAGTTCCAGCGGCGTGTCGAGCAGGGCCCGCAGATCCATGCCGGCGCTGCCCTCGGTGGCGTAGGACGGCAGCGGCAGCTCCCGGCCCAGGCGCGGGTCGAGGATCTTCAGCTGGATCTTGTTCAAGCGGAGGTCTTCGCGGTGTAGCGTTCGGCGATCAGCGCGGCGAGCTGGCGCGCCACCTCGGTCTTGGCGGCCGGGCCGAGCCGCCGCTCGCCGCCGTGCCAGAACACTTCCAGCGCGTTGTCGTCGCGGTCGAAGGCCTTGCCGTCGCCGACCCAGTTGGCGGCGACGAGATCCAGCTTCTTGCGCTCCAGCTTGCCCCTGGCGTGCTCGGCCAGCTTCTCGGTCTCGGCGGCGAAGCCGGCTATGAACAGGCCTGGTTGCGCCGTGCGCACCGTGGCCAGGATGTCGGCGTTCCTGGTCAGCGCCAGGTCCAGCGTGTCAGCGCTTTTCTTGATCTTCTGCCCGGCCGCCGCGGCCGGACGGTAGTCGGCCACCGCGGCGGCGCCGACCAGGATCTGCGCGTCACGGGCGGCGGTGAGCGTCGCCTCCAGCATCTGCTGCGCCGTCTCGACGTCGATCCTGCGCACGCCGGCCGGCGTCTCCAGGTGCACCGGGCCGCTGACCAGGGTGACTTCGGCGCCAAGCCGGGTCAGGGCCTCGGCCAGGGCGTAGCCCTGCTTGCCGGAAGAGCGGTTGGTGATGAAGCGCACCGGGTCGATCGGCTCGCGCGTCGGGCCGGCCGTGACCACGGCACGGAGCCCGGCCAGCGGGCCGGCGCGACGGAAATCGCGCAGCACCAGCGCCGCGATCTCGTCCGGCTCGGTCATGCGGCCCTCGCCCACTTCGCCGCAGGCCTGGAAGCCGCTGCCGGGGCCGATGGTCTTCAGGCCGCGCCCGCGCAGGGTATCCAGGTTGGCCTGGGTGGCGGCATTGGCCCACATCAGCCGG
>CAYWPB010000706.1:0-1679 GCA_964458725.1 uncultured Nevskia sp.
CGAACTCCGCCGCCACGCCGGCCAGGGCGATGAAGCCCACCGCCGAGGCGACCGAGAGGTTGTAGCCAAGCGCGTACAGCAGCCACAGGCCGCCGACCAGCGCGAACGGCAGGGTGCCCATGATCAGGGCCGCGCTGCCGAAGCGGCGGAACGTCAGGTACAGCAGCACGAAGATGATCGCCAGGGTGAAGGGGATCACCAGCTCGAGTTTTTTCGCGGCTCGCTCCAGGTACTCGAACTGCCCCGACCAGGCGATCGAATAGCCCGGCGGCAGCTGCACCTGCTGCTGGACCCGCTGCTGCGCCTCGCGCACGTAGGTGCCGAGATCGCGGCCGGCGATGTCGACGTAGACCCAGCCGTTGAGCCGTGCGTTCTCGCTGCGCAGCTGCGGCGGGCCGTCACTGACCACGACATCGGCCACCGCGCCCAGCGTGGTGGTGGCGCCGTTGCCGGTGACGATCGGCAAGGTGCGCAGCCGTTCCACCGAATCGCGCAGTTCGCGCGGGTAGCGCAGGTTGATGGGAAAGCGCTGCAGGCCTTCCACCGTTTCGCCGATGTTCTCGCCGCCGATGGCCAGCGCCACCACCTGCTGCACCGCGGCCAGGCTCAGGCCCAGGCGTGCGGCACGCAGCCGGTCGATGCGCACTTCGATGTAGCGGCCGCCCTGGACCCGCTCGGCGTAGGCCGAGCGCGTGCCGGGCACGCTCTTCAGCACGGTTTCCACCTGCTCGCCAAGGCGCTCGATCTCCTTCAGGTCCGGGCCGGCGATCTTCACGCCCACCGGGCTCTTGATGCCGGTGGAGAGCATGTCGATGCGGTTGCGGATCGGCTGCACCCACAGGTTGGACAGGCCCGGGATGTTCAGCGCCGCATTCATGCGGTCGATCAGCTGCTCCTGGCTCGGGTGGCCGGGCCATTCGGACGGCGGCTTGAGCTGGATGGTGGTCTCGAACATCTCCGACCCCGCCGGGTCGGTCGCGGTCTCGGCGCGGCCGACCTTGCCGAACACCCGCTGCACTTCCGGAAACTGCATCAGCAGCTTGTCGGTCTGCTGCAGCAGCTGCGCCGCCTTGTCCGCCGGCAGGCCCGGCAGCGCCGAGGGCATGTAGAGCAGGTCGCCCTCCACCAATGGCGGGATGAATTCGCTGCCGAGGCGGGCGAGGGGCACGATGCTCAGCAGCACCGCCACCACGGCCGCGGCCAAGGTGAGCCAGGGGCGGCGCAGTGCCGCCGCCAGCAGCGGCCGGTACAGCGCGATCAGCATGCGGTTGAGCGGATTGGCGCGCTCGTCCGGGATGCGGCCGCGGATGCAGTAGAACATCAGCACCGGGATCAGCGTCACCGCCAGCCCGGCCGCCGCGGCCATCGAGTAGGTCTTGGTGAAAGCCAGCGGCCCGAACAGCTTGCCTTCCTGCGCTTCCAAGGTGAACACCGGCAGGAAGCTCAGGGTGATGATCAGCAGGCTGAAGAACAGCGCCGGTCCGACTTCGGCCGCCGCCTCGGCGATGATGCCCAGCCGCTCGGCGGCGCCGGGACTGCGATCCGGATGCTGGTGATTCCAGGCCTCCAGGTGCTTGTGCGCGTTCTCGATCATCACCACCGCCGCGTCGACCATGGCGCCGACGGCGATGGCGATGCCGCCCAGCGACATGATGTTGGCGTTGACGCCCTGCCAGTTC
>CAYWPB010000707.1:0-1679 GCA_964458725.1 uncultured Nevskia sp.
GCAACAGCGCGTCGGCTTCCGACAGCACCGCGCAGAAGTCGTCGAAGAGATCCCGCGTGCGCGAGTAACGGTGCGGCTGGAACGCCACCAGCAGGCGGCGGTTCGGGTAGGCGCCGCGGATCGCCGACAGGGTCGCGGCGATCTCGCGCGGATGGTGGCCGTAGTCGTCGACCACCCGCACCGTTGCTTTGCCGACCTTGACGTCGCCGTGCGACTCGCAGCGCCGGCCGACGCCCTGGAATTCGGTGAGGGCCTTGCGCACCGCGTCCATGCTCACACCCAGCTCGTAGGCGATGGCGATCGCGGCCAGCGCGTTCTGCACGTTGTGGCGCCCCGGCAGGTTCAGGTGCACCGGCTCGCGGCTGCCGTCCGGCAGCACCGCGGTGAAATGCGCGCCGGAAGCCTCGAAGCGGATCTCCTCGGCGCGCAGGTCGGCGCCGGCGTCGAGGCCGTAGGTCAGCACCGGCCGGCCCACCTCGGGCAGCACTTCGCGCACCACCGGATCATCGGCGCACAGCACCGCCAGGCCATAGAACGGCAGGCGCTGGAGGAATTCGATGAAGGTGGCGCGCAGGCGGCGGAAGTCGCCGCCGTAGGTCTCGAGATGATCGGCGTCGATGTTGGTGACTACCGCGATCATCGGCATCAGGTGCAGGAACGAGGCGTCGCTTTCGTCGGCCTCCGCCACCAGATAGCTGCCGCTGCCGAGGCGCGCATTGGTGCCGGCGCTCTTCAGGCGGCCGCCGACAACGAAGGTCGGGTCCAGCCCGCCCTCGGCCAGCACGCTGGCGACCAGGCTGGTGGTGGTGGTCTTGCCGTGGGTGCCGGCGATGGCCACGCCGTAGCGGAAGCGCATCAGCTCGGCCAGCATCTCGGCGCGGCGCACCACCGGGATGCGCGCCTCGCGCGCCGCCATCAGCTCGGGGTTGTCGGCCTTCACCGCGGTCGACACCACCACCACGTCGACGCCGCCGACGCGCGCCGCATCGTGACCCAGCTGCACGGTGGCGCCGAGGCTGCGCAGGTGGCGCGTCGCCGCGCTCTCCTTCAGGTCCGAGCCCGACACGGTGTAGCCCAGGTTGAGCAGCACCTCGGCGATGCCGGCCATGCCGGAGCCGCCGATGCCAAGCAGGTGGATGCGGCGCACGCGGCGCATCAAGGTTTGGGCCAACGAAAGCTGGCTGGCGGGAGTACTCATGCCGCAGCCTCCAGGCAGACGTTCGCGATGGTGTTTACGGCGTCGGGCCAGGCCGCCTTGCGCGCCGCCTGCCCCATCGCCACCAGCTGCTCGCGGCGCGCGAGCAGGCCGCCGAGCATCTCGGCCAGCAGCTCCGGCGACAGCATGTGCTCCGGCACCATCAGCGCGGCGCCGGCATCGACCAGGTACTGGCCGTTGCGGGTCCGGTGGTCGTCCACCGCGTACGGGAACGGCACCCGCAACGCCGCGCAGCCGGCGGCCGCGAGCCCGGCGATGGGCGAGGCGCCGGGACGGCAGATCACCAGATCGGCCCAGGCATAGGCGGCCGGCATGTCCTCGATGAAGGTGCTGACCTCGCCCTGCACGGCGTGCTTCGCATACGCCGCCTGCGCCGCTTCGACGGTGCGGCCGCCCTGGTGGCGCACCCGCGGCCGCTGCGCTTCTGGCATCAGCGCCAGCGCCGCCGGCACCATCTCGTTCA
>CAYWPB010000708.1:0-1663 GCA_964458725.1 uncultured Nevskia sp.
ACCTGAGCGTGCTCAACACCCAGGCCGAGCTGCTGGTGCAGCAGCGCAACCGCACGCAGATCGTGGCGCGCCAGCTCGAGGCCTACGCCGCGCTGATGAAGGCCCTCGGCGGCGGCTATATCGAGCCGCCGGCGAAGCAGGCGTCATGAGCGACCGTCACGGCGAAGGCCTGCCGGAAGACCGGCAGGACAGCTTCAGCGAGGTCGAGCGGCGCATCGAAGTCACGCGCCGGCGCCTGCGCGGCTACCCGCAGGACCAGGTGCGGCTGGCGCGGCTGATCACCCATGTGCAGAAGCGCCAGAACGAGCTGACCAACCTGGTGCTGAAGCGCCACGGCCTCAACTACGTCACCTACACCGCGCTGATGATGATGTACGGCGCCGAGGACCAGGCCACCACGCCCTCGGAGCTGAGCAACGCCACCGGTGAGAAGCCGGCCAACATCACGCGCATCTGCGACGAGCTGCTGGAGCAGGGCCTGATCGAGCGCTACCCCTCCACCGAGGACCGCCGCCGCGTGGTGCTGAGCCTGACGCGCCGGGGCGAGCGCCTGGTCGAACAGGTCCAGCCCGAACTGTGGCAGCGGCTGGAGCGCAGCTTCGGCAGCCTCGGCAGCGGCGAGACGCGCCAGCTCACCGGCCTGCTGCGCACGGTGCTGGCGCACATGGACCAGGACGCCTGAGCATGGCCGCGACGCCGCCAGCCACGCCGGCCGCTCCCGCCACCTGGGGCGCGGCGCTGCGCGACTGGGCCGGCAGCGAGGGCCACGCCTGGATCTTCGTCTTCAAGACCGTGGCGGCGGCGCTGCTGGCGCTGTGGATCGCCTTCCGCCTCGGCTTCGACTCGCCGCGCAGCAGCATGCTCACCGTGTTCATCGTCGCCCAGCCGCAGACCGGCCTGGTGCTGGCCAAGAGCTTCTGGCGCACCATCGGCACCCTGGTCGGCTGCCTCGCCACTTTCGGGCTGGTCGGAGCGTTCTCGCAGGACCGCGAGCTGTTCCTGCTGGCGATGTCAGTGTGGGTCGGCCTGTGCACCGCCGGCGCCGCGCTGTTCCGCAACTTCCGCGCCTATGCCTTCGTGCTGGCGGGCTATACCGCCTGCCTGATCGGCTTTCCCTCGGCGCTGCAGCCGCTGACCACCTTCAGCACGGCGGTGTTCCGCGTCTCCGAAGTGATGCTGGGCATCCTCTGCGCCGGCCTGATCACCGACCTGGTGTTGCCGCAGCCGCTGGGCCTGCGCCTGGTCGGCGCGGTGCGCGGCGGCTACAAGGAGTTCCTCGGCTTCGTCGGCGACGCGCTGCGCGGGCGGCTCGACCACGCCACGCAGGAGCGCTCGCACGACCACTTCGTCGCCAACGTCATCGCCTTCGAGGCGCTGCGCGACGCCGCCTACTTCGAGAACCCGGACGCGCGCGTGCGCAGCGGCCGCATGCGGCTGTTCAACGCCGAGTTCATGGCCGCCACCACCAGCATTCACATGCTGCACCAGATGATGCAGCGCTTGCGCCGCCGCCAGTGCCACCGCGCGCTGCAGCAGCTGGCGCAGCTGTTCCAGCAGCTGGCCGACGTGCTGCTGCCGGAGGGCGGCGCGATGCCGGCCACCGCCGCCGAGGCCGCGCCGCTGGCGCAGAAGCTGGAGCAACACCGCGCCGGCCTGGCGCAGC
>CAYWPB010000709.1:0-1655 GCA_964458725.1 uncultured Nevskia sp.
GTCGTCGGTCGCGCCGGGGACGCCGAGGACCTGCTCCGTAAGGTGCGCGCCCACAGGCCGGAGGTGGCGATCGTCGACATCAAGATGCCTCCGACCCACACCGACGAGGGGCTCAGGGCGGCCGAATCGATCCGCGCCGAGCTTCCGGGGACGGCCGTCCTGGTCCTGTCTCAATACCTCGAAGAGGACTATGCGCTTGATCTGCTCGCGGGCAGCGCCGAGGGTATCGGCTACCTGCTCAAGGACCGCATCGCGGACGTCGAGCGCTTCATCGACTCGGTCCGCCGGGTAGCGGAAGGCGGATCGGTGCTCGATCCCCAGGTGGTCTCGCGGATGCTCGGCCGGCAGCATGCCGATGAACACCGCCTGGTGGTGGCCCTCGATATAGGAGCCGTTGGCGTTCTTGCGCACCGTGCCGGTCTTGCCGGCGACACGGTAGCCCGCGACCATCGCGCGCACGCCGGAGCCGCCCTTGTTGACCACGCCCTCGAGCAGGCCGCGCATGGTGCGCGCGGTGGCGTCCGAGATGACGCGCTGGCCCGGCACCGCATGGTCGCGGCGCAGGATCGACAGCGGCGGCATCAGGCCGTCGTTGGCGATGCCGGTGTAGGCGCGCACCAGCTGCAGCGCGTTGACGGTGAGGCCGTAGCCGTAGGAGGCAGTGGCGGTGGCGATCTGGCCCCATTCGGTGTACTTGCGCAGCACGCCGCCGGCCTCGCCCGGCAGGCCCGAGGCCACCGCCTCGCCGATGCCGAATTTCTGGTAGCCGCTCCACACCGATTCCGGCCCCATGATCAGGCCGATCTTGGCGGCGCCGACGTTGCTGGATTTGGCCAGCAGCAGACTCAGGTCGACTTCGCCCTCCGGGTGCACGTCATGCACGGTCAGAGCCCCGACCTTGAAGAAGCCGGGGCCGGTGTCGATATGGATGTCCGGCTTCACTGCGTGCGTCTCCAGCGCCTGGGAGATCAGCAGCGGCTTGATGGTGGAGCCCGGCTCGAAGCTGTCGACCACGGCGCGGTTGCGCAGGCCGGCGGAGTCGCGGTCGTCCGGGCGGTTGGGGTTGTAGCCAGGCTGGCTGGCCAGGGCCAGCAGGTCGCCGCTGCGTGCATCGGCCACCACGATCAGACCGCCCTTGGCACCGTTCTGTTCCACCGCGCTCTTCAGCTCGCGGTAGGCCAGGTATTGCAGGCGCAGGTCGAGGGTCAGATTCACGTCCTGGCCGGGCTGGGCCTGGGTGTAGTCGTCGGTGTCCTCGACGACGTGGCCGGCACGGTCGCGGATCACCCGGCGCGAGCCGGGCGTGCCGCGCAGCGCCGCGTCCTGCGCCGCCTCGATGCCTTCCTGGCCCTTGCCGTCGATGTCGCAGAAGCCGACCACGTGGGCCGCCACCTCGCCCGCCGGGTAGTAGCGGCGGTATTCGCGCTGCGCGAACACGCCGGGCGCGCCGAGGGCGATGAAGCGCTTGGCCTCGTCCGGGTCGATCTGCCGCTTTAGGTAGACGAACTGGCGGTCCGAGCGCTCGCGCAGGAAGCCCTCGAACTCGCGCGAGGACACGCCGAGCAGCTTGGCCATGGCGTCGACATAGGGCGGCGCGTCGAGCAGGTCCTGCGGCACCACCCAGATCGAATCGACCGGTGCCGACAGCGCCAGCG
>CAYWPB010000710.1:0-1654 GCA_964458725.1 uncultured Nevskia sp.
GCAGGCTCCAGCGCCGGCCGAGCAGGTCGAGCAGAACCATCACCGGGCGGCCGCTGCGGGAGCCGCGCACCGGAGAGCCCGGTCGCGGCGTCCTGATTCCTGTGTTCCGTGTCATCGTTCTTGCGCTACGAATTCAGAAGCACTATGCTTCGATTATCGTAGCATAGCCGAGCGAGGATTCCCGTGAGCGCGCGCATTCCCCTAGTCGATCCGCCCTACCCCGACTCCATGCAGCAGGATTTCGACCGCGTCATGCGCGGCCTGCCGCCGCTGAACATCTTCCGCACCGTGGCGCACAACCCGCGCGTCCTGTCCCGCATGGTCGCCGGCGGCCTGCTCGACCGCGGCAGCGTCTCCTTACGCGAGCGCGAGCTGGTGATCCTGCGCACCTGCGCGCAGTGCGGCGCCGAGTACGAGTGGGGCGTGCACGTCGCCGCCTACGGCGCCAAGGCCGGGTTCACACCGCAGCAGGTGGCGGCCACGGCCGGCGGCGGCGCCGATGCCGCGGACTGGAGCGCAGGCGAAAAACTGCTGATCCGCCTCTGCGATGCCCTGGTGCGCGAGCGCGACGTGGACGATACTCTATGGGGCGAGTTGTCGGCGGTGTACGACCGGGCGCAGCTGATCGAACTGCTGATGCTGACCGGCTTCTACCAGATGGTGTCCTGCGTGGTGAAGGCGGCGCGCATCGACCACCAGGCCGGCGCGCCGCGTTTCCCCAGAAAAGAATGAGCAGAGCGTCAGATTCGCCTAATCGCGGTTCTGCGCCAGCTGCAGCGTGCCAGGGCAGGATGCGACGCAAGCCGACGCGACCGGCGCCCGCAGCGTGTCCGCCATGGACTTGGCCGCATTGATCGCGGCGTACAACAGCAGCGCCATGGTCGCGGCACCGATCACTGCGTCCCGCAAAGTCTTCTTCATCATCCCACCGCTCTCCCTAGCCTCGTCACTATCGGCGTCACACCCGTCCGAGGGCTGGCGTTTCCGATGCGGACGACTCTATGGAGAAAAACGGATTCGGAATGCGTTTGGCGTCACGCTGCACGCAACTTTACGCGGCGATTTGTGACGGACTTCAAAAAACCCCTGCCGCGGCAGGGGTTTTCAGGAGCGGGCGCGCTCGATGATGCGGGTGGTGGAGTACCCGGCGTAGAAGTCGAGAATCACCACCTGGCCGCCGTTGGCGGTCACTTCCTCGTAGCCGGCGACCTGTTCCGGCCGGTAGTCGCCACCCTTGACCAGCAGGTCGGGCAGCACCCGCGCGATCAGGCGCCGCGGCGTGTCCTCGGGAAACGGCACCGCCCAGTCCACGCATTTCAGCGCGGTGAGCATGCGCATGCGGTCCGCCACCTTGTTCAGCGGCCGCGCCGGGCCCTTCAGGCGCTTGACCGAGTCGTCATCGTTGACGGCGACGATCAGCACGTCGCCGAGCTTGCGCGCCGCCTCGAGGTAGCGCACGTGGCCGACGTGCAGGACGTCGAAGCAGCCGTTGGTCATGACCACCACCTGGCCCTGCGCCCGCGCCGCCCCTACCCGCGCCAGCAGCTCGTCCTCGGCCAGCACGCCGCTGTCGTCCTCGTGCGCATGGCGCAGGGCGCGCGCCAGCTCGGCCGGGCTGACCGTGGCGGTGCCGAGCTTGCCGACGACGATGCCG
>CAYWPB010000711.1:0-1654 GCA_964458725.1 uncultured Nevskia sp.
CGGCAGGCCGTAGCGCAGCAGCTCGCGGTCCAGCTCGGCTTTGAGCTGGGTCAGCTCCGGCGGCAGGGTCTGCGGGCCGATCCAGACCACCTTCGGGCCCTCGAAGTGGCCGACCAGATCCAGGTTCAGCCGGAACGGCCGCACCCGGATGTGCGAAGCCGCCAGCTCGGCCGCCTCGGCCTGGCGCGGCTCGATCTCGCCGAGAAAGGCCAGGGTCAGGTGGTAGCGCTCGGTGCGCACCCACACCGCGCGCGAGGCATCGCCCGGCGGGATCTGCAGTGCGGCGCGGGCCAAGGCCAGGCGCACGCGCTCATCCGGCCACAGCGCGAAGAACATGCGCGCGGTGCTGGCGCGGCGCCGGCGCTCGCCGGTGACCGGCTCGGGGAACAGCGTCAGCTGCGAACCGCCCTTGCTCAAAGCGCTTTACCTGCTGCCGGCAGCGGCGCCACCGCTTGAAGGTAGTCGCGCAGCTCGCCGTCGGAGGGCGCGCCGACACGCAGCAGGCCGTCCGGCATGACCACGGTAGGAAACACCTGGCGGCCGCTCAGTGCCTGCAACACCGGCTCGTTGCCACGCACCGGGCTGATGCAGCCCGGCGTGGCGGGCGGCGCGCCGGCCAGGGCGAAGACCTGCTCGAATCCGGCGCGCGGATCGGCGCTGCACAGCGCCGCCTCCAGCTCCTCCCAGTCCTCGTCGCCGTTCATCGACACCGGGATGTACTCCACCGCGTAGCCCTGCCGGATGAAGGTCCGCAGGCGCACCTCGAGATTGCGGCAGGGGCCGCAGCCGGGCGCGGTGAAGACCTGTATGGTCGGCGCGCCGGCGCTGCCGTAGGCCAGGCGCACCGGCGCCGAACGGGCCAGCCGCAGCTGCTCCGTGCGCTGCCCCGGGTTCTGGTAACCGAACCAGGCGCACAGCGCCGCCGCACCCAGCACCAGCGGCAGCACCAGCAGGCCGCCGCGCAGGGTCACCACGTTCATCTCCGCCAGGGTCGGGCTGCGGCGCAGCCACAGCTGCTGCACCAGCAGGCTCAGCGCCAGCAGCAGGAACACGCGACTCAGCATCCAGGCCCCGGGCGAGGCGTGCGCCAGGCGCAGCAGCAGAAGGTGAAAGTCCATCCGGCCCCCCAAGCCGTCGTACTCGAACGATGACCCTATTCGAACTCGCCGTAGCCGCCGTAGACCCGGCGCACCACGTAACCCGCCGCCTGCAGGTCGGCGATGATCTGGTTGGAATGCGCCTCGTCCTGGGCCTCGATCAGCATTTCCAGGGTGGCGCTCTTGGCGTGGCGGCCAGCGGACAGGCGCTCGTGGTGCACCTGCACGATGTTGCCGCCGCTCTGCCCAACGCTGCCGGCGACGCGCGCCAGGAAGCCCGGGCTGTCCTCGATCTCGATCGACAGGCTGACCAGGCGCGACTCATGCACCAGCTGGCGCAGCAGCACCGAAGCGAGCAGGCGCGGGTCGATGTTGCCGCCGGTGACGATCAGGCCGACCTTGCGGCCGGCGTACTTGGCCGGGTCGGCCAGCAGCGCGGCCAGGCCGGCGGCGCCGGCGCCTTCCGCCACCACCTTCTCGACGTTGGCGAGCAGGCCCACGGCGCGCTCGATCGCCGATTCCTCCACCCGCACCAGCTCGTGGGCGTGGGCGCGGAT
>CAYWPB010000712.1:0-1650 GCA_964458725.1 uncultured Nevskia sp.
CCAGCCCTTACTTGCCGATGCAGAAGCTGGAGAAGATCCGCCCCAGCAGATCGTCGCTGCTGAAACGGCCGGTGATCTCGTCCAGGGCCTGCTGCGCCATGCGCAGCTCCTCGGCGATCAGCTCAGGCGAGGTGTTGCGGGCGCCGTGGGCGCGGGCCAGGCGCAGCGCCGCCTGCGCGCGGTGCAGCGCGTCGAGATGGCGGGCGCGGGCGGTAAACAGGCCTTCGGCTGGCGCGCCGGACAAGCCGGCCGCGCGCCGGATCTCGGCGACCAGCAAGTCAATGCCCTGCGGCGGTTCGGTGCCAGCCGACAGACACAGCCGGACCCTGCCGTCCGCCGCGGTCTCGCGGCCGGGTGCACGGCCGCTCAAATCGCACTTGTTGTACAACAGCAGGGTCTCGACGTCCGCCGGGAGCCTGGCCAGCAGCGCTGCGTCCGCCGTGGTCAGGCCATGGCGGTCGTCGGCCAGGAACAGGATCAGCTCGGCCTTTTCCAGCGCAGCCCAAGCGCGGCGCACGCCTTCCTGCTCCACCGGGTCGGCGGTGTCGCGCAGACCCGCGGTATCGATGACCGTCAGCGGCAGGCCATCGACGACGATCTGCTCGCGCAACAGGTCGCGGGTGGTGCCGGCGTGAGGCGAGACGATGGCGGCCTCGGCGCCGGCGAGGCGGTTGAGCAGGGTCGACTTGCCGACGTTGGGCTGACCGGCGATGGCCACCGTCAGGCCCTCGCGCAGGCGCCGGCCCTGTGCGGCCTCCTTGATCAGGTCGCCGCAGATCTCGACCAGGCCGGCGGTGCGGTCGTGCAGGGTCTGCGGCGTGATCCAGGGCACATCCTCGTCGGCGAAGTCTAGCGCCGCCTCGAGATCGGCGCGGACTGCGATCAGCTCGTCGAGCAGGCCCTGCACGCGGCGCGAGAACTCGCCTTGCAGCGAGTGCAGCGCGGCGCGCGCCGCGGCGCGGCTGGAGGCGTCGATCAGATCGGCTACGCCCTCGGCCTGCGCCAGGTCGAGCCGGCCGTTGAGGAAGGCGCGCTCGGAGAATTCCCCGGGACGCGCGACGCGCGCGCCGGCAGCGCAGGCGGCCTGCAGCAACAGGTTCAACAGCAGCGGGCCGCCGTGGCCCTGCAGCTCCAGCACATCCTCGCCGGTGTAGGAGTGCGGCGCCGGGAAGTACAGCACCAGGCCCTGGTCGATGCGCTCGCCGCCGGCGTCGCGGAAATTCCGCAGCACCGCCTGGCGCGGCGGCGGCAGCCGGCCGGCGATGTGCTCGCACACCGCCCAAGCCAGCGGACCCGAGATGCGCACCATGCCGATCGCGCCGCGCCCAGGCGGCGTGGCGACGGCGGCGATGGTGTCGACCGTGGCGCGCTTCATGGCGGCAGTGTAGCGCGGCCCTGAAACGACGATCCCCGCAGGAGCGGGGATCGTCTTTGAACCGGCCGGCGCTACTTGTTCTGCTCGGCCTTGCGCTGGTCCTCGCGCTCGAGGCGGCGGGTGATGAAGGTCTGCTGCGCGATGTTGATCAGGTTGCTGCACAGCCAGTACAACACGAGGCCGACCGGGAAGAACAGGAACAGGCCGGTCAGGAAAATCCGCATGATGTTCATCACCTTCTGCTGCGTCGGGTCCTACCTCGCCCGCCTGCCGGG
>CAYWPB010000713.1:0-1649 GCA_964458725.1 uncultured Nevskia sp.
GGCCGGCCCCCTCGCGCTCCCCCAGCCAATGTGAGTAACTCAAGCTCTCGCGCCATTCAAGACGCCTTCAAGGCTCTGCTTGTGTTCCAGGGCGTCGCTCCAGCGATCACCCGTTTCCGCCAGCCGCTGCGCCGCATTGGTGATCCGGAAATCGAGCGGGTGCGCGCCGGCGAGCTCATCCCAGGTCAACGGCATTGAAACCGGCGCGCCTGGTACGCCTCTTGGCGAGTATGCCACATTCAAGGTCTTGCCACGCACGTTCATGTTGTAATCCATGAAGATCTTGCCGGTGCGCTTGGGGATGCTCCATTCCAGGGTGATGTCCTTGGGGTGCAGGCGCAGCAGGTGACGGCCGACCAGCTCGGAAACGTGGCGGGCGGCGTCGAAATCCAGGGTCCGGCGGATCGGCACGAACACGTGCAAGCCGGTTTTGCCCGAGGTCTTGACCAGGGCCTCCAGCTTCATCGTGTCCAGCAGCTCCTTGAGCCAGAACGCCACCTCCTTGCCCTTGTTGAAGGCCACCGTGTTCAGCTCCGGCTCCTCCCCCGCCTTTTCCTGGCCGGAGTAGATGTAGGGATCGAGGTCGAACACCACGTAGTCCGGGTAGTTCAGCACCGAAGCTTCCAGCGACTCCACGGAGCTGCCGTAGTCGGTGCCCTTGGACTTCGCGTCCACCTCCACCCTGGCCCGCGAGTGCCAGACGTGGAATTCCAGGGTGCCGGACTGCGCCAGCCACAGCAGGGTCGGCAGGTTGTTGCACAGCAGGTACTCGTGGTTCTCGTCCTTGCTGCTGGAGAACACAGTGATGGTCTCGGCGAAGGCCGGCTTCTCCTGTTCCCAGTGCTTCTGGAAGAAGCGCTGCTTGAGGATGCCATCCGGCATGCGGATCATGGTCAGCGGCCGGTCTTTCAGGTGCGGCAGGATGCAGGGCGAAACCTGGGCGAAGTAGCGCAGCAGATCGCGCTTGGTCACTGCCGCCTGCTTGAGCACCGGGTCGGCCGGCCAGTACACCTTGTCCAGATGGGTCAGGCGGATGCGGTGCTCGCCCAGCAGCAAAGGGAAATCCTTCTTCGGATTTTCCAGCTGCGCCAGCACCGCTTCGATCTCGCCGCCGGGGCCGGACTTCTTTTTTTTGGCCGCGGCCGGCTCGACCTTCGGCGTTGCCGCCACCACGGCGCCGACGCTCGTGCCGGCGCTGCGGCGCACCTTGGCCGGGTCGATGTCGTCCCGCAGGCGCAGGAAAATCGGCTCGCGCAGATGGCCGTCGGGGGTCCAGCTGTGATACTTGAGCTCGGCCACCCGCTGCGGCTCGACCCAGGTGGCGGGATTGTTCAGTTCCGGCTTCTCGGCGAAGGGGCAGGTCTTGCGCTGCAGCGGTTGCAGCAGGCGCAGCAGGCGCTT
Organism: uncultured Nevskia sp.; assembly: GCA_964458725.1. Taxonomy (GTDB): domain Bacteria; phylum Pseudomonadota; class Gammaproteobacteria; order Nevskiales; family Nevskiaceae; genus Nevskia. The sequence continues at coordinate 1,402 of CAYWPB010000713.1, forward strand.
GAGCATGGCCTCGTCGAAGCCGGAGCCGACGTGGGTGGCGAAATGCAGCTTCTTTTTGTCCCAGTAGCCGACCAGTAGCGCGCCCAGCGAGCCGCGCGAGCCCTCGCCGCGGGTATAACCGCCGATGACGAACTCGCCGCTGAGCATCGGCTTGACCTTGAGCCAGGAGGACGAGCGCTTGCCGGCCTCGTAGGCGCTGAGCTTGCGCTTGGCGATCACCCCCTCGAAGCCGGCGGCCAGCGCCGCCT
>CAYWPB010000714.1:0-1638 GCA_964458725.1 uncultured Nevskia sp.
TCACCGCGGCCATCGAGCTGCGCCACGCCCCCTGGCTGTGGATCCACGACCTGGCTGCGCCCGACCCCTACCACATCCTGCCCATCCTGCTCATCGCCACCATGTTCCTGGTGCAGAAGGCCACGCCCGCAGCGGGCATGGACCCCATGCAGCAGAAGATGATGAACGTGATGATGCCGCTGTTCCTGGGCTGCATCATTGGGCCGCTGGCGGCGGGGTTGGGGGCCGTGCCCCGGGGTGAAGCGGTGCGTGAGCGGGGGGGGGTCGTCGCGTTCAGGCGCCTGGTCGCCTACGGCGTTGTAACCCTGCGCCAGCGCCGAGCCGCCGAGACGGTTTTTGCCGTTGCCGAGGTCGACCAGCAGCAGGCGCGTGGCGCCGGCGTCGCTGCGCAGCTGCGGCGTCAGCGAAGCGCGGACGTCGGTGACCGGAGCGAAGGCGGACACGATCAGGGTTAGCGGCGCCGTCTGGGTGCGGGGCGCGCCGTCCTGCTGCCACACCGCGCGCATCGACAGCGAGTCCTTGCCGACCGGGATGGCGATGCCGAGTTCGGGGCATAGCTGCTCACCCACGGCGCGCACGGTGTCGTACAGGCGCGCATCCTCGTCGCCATGGCCGGCCGCCGCCATCCAGTTGGCCGACAGGCGCACGTCGCTTAAGGAGCCGATGCGAGCCGCGGCGATGTTGGTGATGGCCTCGCCCACCGCCATGCGGCCGGAAGCCGGGGCGTCGAGCAGGGCCAGCAGCGGCCGCTCGCCCATCGCCATCGCCTCGCCGGTGCCCGCTTCGAAACCGCTGGCGGTGACGGCGCAGTCGGCCACCGGTACCTGCCAGGGGCCGACCATCTGGTCGCGCACGGTCAGGCCGCCGACGGTGCGGTCGCCGATACTGATGAGGAAGGTCTTGGCGGCCACCGCCGGCAGGCGCAGCACGCGCTCGGCGGCGTCGGCCAGGTCGATGGCCTGGTGATCGAAGGCCGGGAATTTCGAAGGCGCGCGCTCGGCGCTGCGCTCCAGGCGCGGCGCCTTGCCCAGCAGGACCGGCATCGGCATGTCCACCGGCGCGGCGTAGCTGCCGTCATCCACCAGCAGGCGACGCTCGGCCTGCGCCGTGCCGACCACCGCGTAGGGGCAGCGCTCGCGCGCGCAGAATTGCTCCAGCACGTGCAGATCAGCCTCCAGCACCGCCAGCACGTAGCGCTCCTGCGACTCGTTGCACCAGATCTCCATCGGCGACAGCGAGGGATCGGCGCAGAGCACATTGCGCAAGTGGATGGTGCCACCGCGGTCATTGTCGTTGATCAGCTCGGGCAGCGCGTTGGAGATGCCGCCGGCGCCGACGTCGTGGATCGACAGGATCGGATTCCTGTCACCGAGCGCCCAGCAGGCGTCCACCACTTCCTGGCAGCGGCGTTCCAGCTCCGGATTGGCGCGCTGTACCGAAGCGAAGTCGAGGTCGGCCGAGCTGCTGCCGGTGGCCATGCTGGAGGCGGCGCCTCCCCCTAAGCCGATCAGCATCGCCGGGCCGCCGAGCACGATCAGCTTGGCTCCGGCCGGCACGTCCAGTTTCTTCACATGCCCGTAGCGGATGTTGCCGTAGCCGCCGGTGATCATCACCGGCTTGTGGTAACCGCGCAGGCTG
>CAYWPB010000715.1:0-811 GCA_964458725.1 uncultured Nevskia sp.
CGGAAAGGGCCTGCGGGCGCCGCTGCGCCCGGTCGACGAAAACGTGCACGAACCAGCCCTCTGCCGCCGGCTGCGCGCTCCCGGCGCGGAACAGGCCGATTTCGTAGCGCACGCTGGAGTTTCCCAGCTTGGCCACCCGCAGGCCCGCGTCCACCGCGTCGGGGAAGGCCAGGGAGTCGAGGAAGCGGCAGTGCGACTCGGCGCAGACGCCGATCGAGCCGCCGTCGTGGATGTCGAGGCCACCCGCGCGGATCAGGTAGCTGTTGATGACCGTGTCGAAATAGCTGAAGTATTCGACGTTGTTGACGTGGCCGTAGATGTCGTTGTCCTTCCAGCGCGTGGTGATGGTCTGGAAGTGGGGTTCGCCCTGGGGGGCGTTATTGGGCGTTGCGAATTGCGGCGAGTGCGCCCCCGGGCCGGAAAAGCTGGCGGCCGGGTCAACTTTGCGGCAGCGCACAAATTGGCTTTATGATTAATCCTTCAACCTACCGGGCCAACCAGCCTCCGGCATTGACCGGGCGCGGATTGCCGGTTGGCGAATCGGCAAACTATAGTTCAAATCCTGATTGGCCGAAGCGCCAAACCTGAATCTACGAGAGGAGAGCGGATGCGGGATTCTGGAGTCCTCCTGCAGATCGTCCACGCCGGCATGGTCAATGCGGGCCTGGACGTCAATGCGATCTACACCCGGCTGGGCTATCACGCCGACAAGCTGACGCAAAAGGACTTGCGTACCCCGCACCGCCTCCAGGCCTTCTTCTGGGAGATCGTCGAGGCCTCACGGCAGGAGGGCCAGGGGAGCCAGGATATC
>CAYWPB010000715.1:821-1638 GCA_964458725.1 uncultured Nevskia sp.
GGATCGTCGAGGCCGTCACCGGCGACCCGGACGTCGGCCTGCACCTGTGCCCGCACCTGCCGGTGTACCGCGGCGAGGTGATCGAGTACCTGTTCTTCAGCAGCCCCACCTTCCGCGACGGCTGCAACCGCGCCCTGAAGTACCTGCGCCTGGTCAGCGACGCGCTCAACGTGCGCCTGGTCGAGGACGACAAGGGTTCGCGCTTCATCGTCGTCGGCGCCGCCCTGCAGGCGCCGCAGCTGCGCCACACCGACATCTGCGTGGTCTACGAGGCGATCCAGTTCGCCCGCTCCGTCACGGAAAGCGCCTACGCACCGCTGCGCGTGCGCCTGCGCTGCACCCAGCGCGCCGAGCTGGCCGACTACGAGAAGGTGTTCGGTTGCCCGGTCGAGTTCGAGGCCGAGCAGAACGAGATCTGGTTCAACCCGCCGCTGTTGGACTACCGCTCGCCGCGCTGGGACCCGGACCTGCTGCGCCTGCACGAGGAACTGGCCGAGAAGCGCCTGTCCAGCATCGAGCGCCAGGACCTGATCGAGCGCATCCGCACCGTGTTCTCGCAGAAGCTGGAACTGGAGCAGTGCGACCTGGAGGACGTGGCGCGCGAGCTGGACGTGCCGGCCCGCCGTCTGCGTTTCGAGCTGGCCCGCGCCGGCACCAGTTTCAGCCAGCTGCTGTCCGATTTCCGCTACGCCCTGGCGCGCAAGCTGCTGCGCAGCACCGAGGAGCCGATCGAGCACATCGTCTACCTCACCGGCTTCTCCGAGCCCAGCACCTTCTACCGCGCCTTCAAGCGCTGGACCAACGAGACCCCGGTCGA
>CAYWPB010000716.1:0-1631 GCA_964458725.1 uncultured Nevskia sp.
GGTGGCGGGCACTTCGAGCATGACCTTGTCCGTTTCCAGGTCGACCAGGTTCTGCTCGCGCTTGACGGCTTCGCCGGCCTTGAGGTGCCAGGTGGCGACGGTGGCTTCGCTCACCGACTCGGGCAGGTTGGGGACTCTGATTTCGATGCTCATTGGGTGGCTCCGGTCTTCTTCGGCTTTTCGGATTGTGTGATTTTGGGGGATTTGCGGCGGATTCGTGTTACGGCGCTATGCCGGCTGGACGGGCGCATTCTACGCCGGCTGCGCCTGCGCACCCCTCACCCCGGCCCTCTCCCGCAAGGGGAGAGGGGGAACAGCGGCTTGGGGAGAGGGAGGCGATGGCCATTAGCGGCGCAGCTTACGCGCCGCCCTTGAGCAGCAGGCCGCCGTTGAGGGCGGCATTGGCCAGCTCCTCCTGCTCCTTGACGTGGACCTTGAGGTAGCCGACGGCGGTGCTGGCGCTGCCCTGGCGGGTGACGTAGTAGAGCTGGTGGTCGTCGGCCAGGTAGGCGCGCAGGCGGTGCTTGACCTGGTACCAGGCGCCCTGGTTCTCCGGCTCCTCCTGGCACCACACCACCTCCCTGGCGTTCGGGTATGCGGCGATGGCGGCCTCGTACTCGCTGCGCGGGAACGGGTAGAGCTGCTCGATGCGGACGATGGCGACGTCCTTCTTGCCCTGCTTGGTGCGGGCGTCGACCAGGTCGTAATAGACCTTGCCGGAGCAGAACACGATGCGCTTGACCTTGGCGGCGTCGAGCTTCTCGGCCTCGCCGATGATGGTGCGGAAGCCGCCCTTGCTCAGGTCGTCCAGGGTGGAGACGGAGAGCTTGTGGCGCAGCAGGGACTTGGGCGTCATTACCACCAGCGGCATGCGCAGGTTGCGCTTCATCTGGCGGCGGATCATGTGGAAGAACTGCGCCGGGGTGGACGGCACCACCACCTGCATGTTGTTGCCCGCGCACAACTGCAGGTAGCGCTCCAGGCGCGCCGAGGAGTGCTCCGGGCCCTGCCCTTCATAGCCATGCGGCAGGAACAGGGTCAGGCCGCAGTAGCGGCCCCACTTGGCCTGGCCGGCGGCGATGAACTGGTCCATCACCACCTGGGCGCCGTTGGCGAAGTCGCCGAACTGCGCTTCCCAGATGACCAGGCTGTCCGGGTCGGTGGAGCTGTAGCCGTATTCGAAGCCGAGCACGCCCTCTTCCGACAGCAGGGTGTCGTTGACGATGAAGCGGTTCTTGTCGGCGTCGAGGTGGCGCAGCGGGGTGTAGCGCGAGCCGTTGTTGACGTCGTGCAGGGTGGCGTGGCGGTGGAAGAAGGTGCCGCGGCGGCTGTCCTGGCCGCACAGGCGCACGGCGAAGCCCTCGTGCACCAGCGAGGCGTAGGCCATGGTCTCGGCGTAGCCCCAGTCCATCGGCAGTTCGCCGGCGGCCATCTTGATGCGGTCCTCGTGGATCTTGTCCACGCGCGGATGCAGCTTGAAGCCTTCCGGCAGCTTGAGCACGCGCTCGGCCAGGCCCTTGAGCGTGTCGGCGCTCACGGCGGTCTCGGCCGGGCTGTCCCAGTTGCCCTTCTGGTAGTTGGCCCAGTTCACGGTGTACTGGTTGCCGACCATCCCCAAGGTGGTGCGGGCG
>CAYWPB010000717.1:0-1621 GCA_964458725.1 uncultured Nevskia sp.
GGCGGGCCCACCAGGCACGCCCCGGCCCCGAAGGCGAGTCGCGCAGCCACTTGGACGGGCTGGTGCGGATGCTCGACGAGAACGGCAAGGAATACCACGCCAGCGAGTTCCTGCCGGCGGCGCAGAAGTTCAACCTGATGCGGCCGATCGACCGCTGGGTGGTGACGCGCGCCCTCGGCGTCATCGCCAAGCGCGCCGCCTCCAAGGAAGCCTCGGTGCTGTTCGTCAAGCTGGCCGAGGACACGCTCAAGGACAACGACGGCTTCATCACCTGGCTCAAGACCCTGGTGCAGGAGCAGCCGCTGAAGAGCGACGAGATCGTGTTCGAGATCCAGGAAGTGGTGATCCAGAACCACGTGCGCAAGGCCAAGGCTCTGACCCAGGCTCTGCGCGAGATGGGCGCCGGCCTGGCGGTGGAGCACTTCGGCGTCGGCGCGAACTCGGCCCAGCTGCTCGACCACATCCCGGCCAACTTCATCAAGTTCCACCCCTCCTTCACCCAGAAGTTCACCGAAAAAGACACGCAGAAGCGCCTCGGCGAGCTGGTCGAAGCGGCCAAGCAGCGCAACCTCAAGACCATCGTCTCCCATGTCGAGGATGCCCATGTCATGGCGCGTCTGTGGCAGATGGGCGTGAACTTCATCCAGGGCTACCACGTGCAGGAGCCCGAGGTGGTGCTGCTGGCCAGCGATATCGCGGGCGGGCGCGGATGAGTTGCTGCGCGATGACCCCCCGTCATCGCCTGCGAATCCGCGCGTCCGTACCGGGTGAATGTACGGAGGAGCACAAAGCGGTGAAGCGACCCAAGGCAGGATAACGCTTGATCAAGACCGGCCCTACTCCGTCTAATGCCCCTGCCCTGCTTCAAAGCCTATGACATCCGCGGACGCGTTCCGGAAGAGCTGAATCCGGACCTCGCCTTTCGCCTGGGCTTGGCCTTTGGCGAGCGCTTCGCGCCAGCGCGCGTGGCTCTGGGCCGCGACGTGCGTCATTCCAGCCCGTCCCTGCTCGATGCCCTGGCCCATGGCCTGCGCGCCAGCGGCGCCGAAGTGCTGGACCTGGGGCTGTGCGGCACCGAAGAGGTGTACTTCGCCGCGGCCCAGCCCGGCATCGAGGGCGGCATCATGGTGACCGCCAGCCACAACCCGATGGACTACAACGGCATGAAACTGGTCCGCGGCGGCGCCATCCCGGTGTCCGGCGATAGCGGGTTGCGCGAACTGGAGGCGGCCACCGAAGCTTCCGGCGCCAGCTGTCCGCCAGGTCCAGCCCGCCGCACCGCGCTGGACCTGCGTGCCTCCTATTGCCGGCACCTGCTCGGCTACGTCGACGCGACGCGGCTGCGGCCGCTGACGATCGTGGTCAATGCCGGCAACGGCTCGGCCGGGCTGGTGATCGACGCACTCGAGCCCGCGCTGCCGTTTCGCTTCGTCAAGATCCAGTATGAGCCCAACGGATCGTTTCCCAACGGCATCCCCAATCCGCTGCTGCCGGAGAACCGCACGGCGACCTCCCGGGCGGTGATCGAGCACGGCGCGGACTTCGGCGTGGCCTGGGACGGCGACTTCGACCGCTGCTTCCTGTTCGACGAGACCGGCGCGTTCATCGAGGGCTACTACAT
>CAYWPB010000718.1:0-1619 GCA_964458725.1 uncultured Nevskia sp.
CGCACGCCCGCTTCGTCGAGCATGCGCTGGTAGACCGTCTCGAGGCGGTCGGTCTCGCGGTTTTTGGCGGCGGTCAGGGCCGCCAGGTCGAACTGCGCCGGGGGCGCCTGCCAGCCGTAGGCCGCGGCGTCGGCGAAGGCGTCGGCGAACTGCGAGGCGTACATGAACAGCTTCTTCGGCACGCAGCCGCGCAGCACGCAGGTGCCGCCGACCCGCTCCGACTCGCAGATCGCCACCCGCGCGCCGAGCGAGGTGGCGTAGCGGCTGGCCGACACGCCGCCGGAGCCGGCGCCGATGGTGATCAGGTCATAGTCGTGGGGCATGGTCCATCATCGCAGAAAGTCGGCCACGGCCTGGCCGTAGGCCGGGTCGGCGACAATGTTGCCGTGGCCGCTGCCGGGGATCACCACCAGCCGCGGCGGCGGCGCGAAGCGCGTCAGCAGCCGCGCGGTGCTGTCGGCCGGCACCACCCGGTCCAGCGGCGCCTGCAGCACCAGCACCGGGCAGTGCACCACCGGGGCGTAGCGCCAGGAGTCGTAGCGGTCGCGCATCATCAGCTGCACCGGGAACATCGGGAAGCGCCGCTGCGCGATGTCGGCGATGCTGTCGAACGGGGTCACCAGCACCAGCTTCTCCAGCGGCCGCTGCGAGGCCACCCACGCGGCGACGCCGCTGCCCATGCTGCGGCCGATCACCGCCACGCTGGCATGGCGGCTGCGCACCTCGTCGTAGAGCGCCAGCGCGTCGCCGAACAGGGCGTCCTGGCTGGGCTTGCCCTCGCTGGCGCCGTAGCCGCGGTAGGCCACCAGGTAGACGCTGCGGTCCGGCGCCCAGCGGCCGTAGTCCTCGCGCATGGTCTGCACCGCGTCGGCGTTGCCGCCGTAGTAGATCAGGGCGCGCGCCTGGCCGGGGTTCACCACCCAGCCGCGCAGGGTCACGCCGTCGCGTCGCAGCGCATAGTTGGTCTGCGCCGCGTCGGCATGGGTGAACTCGGGGTGGTAGAGCAGCGCGTCCTGGGCGAAGTACAGCCAGGCGCTGCAGGCGACATAGCCCAGCACCAGCACCGGGGCGATCCACTTCAGGGTCTTGCGCAGCATCTTCGGTATCCGCGGATTGGGCGTGGCGACCGCCGGCCGCAGCATAAGCCACGCCCCGGGAACGCGCCGCGCAGTGGGCACTGCTTCGCAGTTGCGCCCTCCGCGCGGCCTGTGTTGTGAAGCACTTAACAGCAGCGGCAGCGGTCGCCGGCGATGATGCCGCAATGGACGACAAGGTGTCCGCCCGGGACGGGCGGGGCGGAGGGGACCCGGGTTCCCTCCATGCTACAGCGACGGCGGCGCGCGGCAGCACGCAGCCTGCGCGGTGAGGCAAGGATGCCCGCATCCCCCCACGGCTGGCTGCGCCAGGAGCTGCTGGCCTATTTCAACAGCCGCGTCGCGGCCTCCGAGGAGGAGGCTTGGGCCCAGCTCGCGCCGCGGGCCGGCGGCGAGGATCTGCGCGAACCGCTGGGCGCGGCCTGCCGCGCCCTGGCCGAGGACGGCCTGCTGGAGCGCTGCGACGGCCGCCAGTGGCGCATCGTGCGCCTGCGCGACCCGGCCGACACCCCGGAGGAGCTGCCG
>CAYWPB010000719.1:0-1614 GCA_964458725.1 uncultured Nevskia sp.
GGGTTTGTGGCGCTCTGCCCCGGGGCCCAGAGCCAGCCCGTTCAGCCGGCTGAACCCTTCCCAATCCTTCGGGTGGTACGCCCCCCGTTCGTCTTCGAAGGTCGACAGGTTGGCGTCGAACCGCGAGTCGGGCGAGCGGCGGCCGGCGTTGTAGACATTGCCCTTGTACAGCTTCAGGCGCACTTCGCCGTTGACGCGCTGCTGGCTGTCGTCGATCAGGGTTTGCAGCATGCGGCGCTCGGGGCTCCACCAGTAGCCGTTGTAGATCAGGCTGGCGTAGCGCGGCATCAGCTCGTCCTTGAGGTGGGCTTCCTCGCGGTCCAGGCACAGGCTCTCGATGGCGCGGTGGGCCTTGAGCATGATGGTGCCGCCCGGGGTCTCGTAGCAGCCGCGCGACTTCATGCCGACATAGCGGTTCTCGACGATGTCGAGGCGGCCGATGCCGTGCTTGCCGGCGACCTGGTTCAAGGCGTCGAGCATCTGGTACGGCGTCAGCTTCTTGCCGTTGAGGCTGACCGGGTCGCCCTTCTCGTAACCGATGGTGATGAACTCGGCCTCGTTCGGCGCATCCTCGGGGTTCTTGGTCCAGCGCCAGATCGAGTCATCCGGCGTCCACCACGGATCTTCCAGGCCGCCGCCCTCGTAGGAGATGTGCAGGGCGTTGGCGTCCATCGAATAGGGGCTGCCGCCGCCCGGCTTCTTGGCGATGGGGATGTTGTGCTTGGCGGCGTAGGCCAGCAGGGTCTCGCGCGAATTCAGGTCCCACTCGCGCCAGGGCGCGATGACCTTGGCCTGCGGCCACAGCGCATAGGCGCCGAGTTCGAAGCGCACCTGGTCGTTGCCCTTGCCGGTGGCGCCGTGGGCGATGGCGTCGCAGCCGGTCTCGCGGGCGCGCTTGACCAGCTGCTTGGCGATCAGCGGGCGGGCGATGCTGGTGCCGAGCAGGTATTCGCCCTCGTAGATGGCATTGGCGCGGAACATCGGGAAGACGTACTCGGCGACGAATTCCTCGCGCAGGTCGTCGATGAAGATTTCCTTGACGCCGAGCGCCTGCGCCTTGGGACGCACCGGCTCCAGCTCCTCGCCCTGGCCGATGTCGGCGGTGAAGGTCACCACCTCGCAGTGATAGGTATCCTGCAGCCACTTGAGGATGACGGAGGTATCCAGGCCGCCGGAATAGGCGAGCGCGACTTTGCGGACTTGGGTCATGGGAGGAAGCCGAGGGATGGAGGAAGCGCGCGGATTATAACTTCGGGAGGCGGGAGGCGGGAGGCGAGAGGCGTAGAAGCAGGCAAAAGGCCGCGCCGCGGCTGCTTTTGCGCCTCCCGCCTCTCGCCTCTCGCCTCCCGGCTGTTATAGTTCCGCACCCTCCGCTCCCCCCATCATGGAACCGAACCCCCAACTGCCTCGCATAGGCCAGCGCTTTCGCGGCTTTCTGCCGGTGGTGGTGGACGTGGAGACCGGCGGCTTCAACGCCGCCACCGATGCCCTGCTGGAAATCGCCGTGGTGCTGATCGGTCTGGACGAGCAGGGCAACCTGGTGCGCCGCGAGACCCACGCCGCCCACGTCGAGCCGTTTCCCGGCGCCAACCTGGAGAAGGCTTCGCTGGAGGT
>CAYWPB010000720.1:0-1601 GCA_964458725.1 uncultured Nevskia sp.
AGATCGCCTTCCTCGATGTTTTCGTCGAAGGTGAAACCGTATTTGAAGCCGGAGCAGCCGCCGCCGGTAACGAACACGCGCAGCTTCAGCGCCGGATTGCTTTCCTCGTCGAGCAGCTCGCGCACCTTGGCCGCCGCCGAATCCGTGAACAGCACTTCCGGCTGTTCCATCACCACCGCTTCGCTCATAACACCTGCTCCATTAACCGGCCGGCTTTCAGCCCGCTTTACGACGTCCTTCCTGCATCTCCAGCACCGTGGACTCGGCCTTGTTGGCCTCGCCTGGCTTGTGATGGGTCAGCGCCGCCATCTCGCCGCCCTCGTACAGCAGCTGGCCGTTGATCATGGCGCCCGGCTCCATCTGCAGCACCTTGTAGTGCACGTTGCCGGTGACCCGCGCCTTCGACGCCAGGGACAGCTTTTCGGTGGCGCGCACGTCGCCGATCACCGTGCCGTTCAGCATCATGGTGGGGACGCGCACGTCGCCTTCAATAGCGCCGCTCTCGCTGACCGACAGGTGGGCGCCCTTGTCGCCGCCCAGGGTGGTGACGCTGCCCTTGATCTTGCCGTCCACGTGCAGGCCGCCGGAGAAGCGCACGTCGCCCAGAACTTCCGTCTGCCGCCCGATCAGAGTGTCCACTGCCGTCCCCTTGCTGCCGCCGCCGCTGCCGGTGCTGCCGCTGTTGCCAGATCCCAAAAACCCTTTCATGAAAGCGCCTCCTGCATGATCTTGTTCCAGTCGTAGTCATCGTCGATCCGGGGAGCGCCGTCGCCTTGCAGCGTCACGGTGGCGCGCAGGGGCTTGAAGCCTTCGGGGAAACGGAAACTACCGCTGAACTCTTCAAAGTACTTGAAGGAAAATACCAGATTTTTGTTGCCGTCTGTGGCCAGATCGGCCAATTTCAGGGTCTGTTTCGCCCCGCCGCGGAAGCCCTCGAAACTGATCGCCAGATCGCCGTCGACGTGCTTGTCGTGGCGTACCGACTGGATCAGCACCAGGTCGTACTTGTAACTGCCGGGCTGGGCCTGCTTGTCCTTGCCACCGTAGATCTTGAACTCGAACACCCGCACCCCGGCCTGGGACTCGGCCGGCGAGACGATGCCGCGGTAGAAGGCCAGCTGCTCGCGCAGGTCGGCCGACTCGGCCTGCAAGGTCGCGAGGGACTGTTTGACCGTGGTGCAGGCGCTGTCGTCGATCTGCTGCGAGCGGTTCAGGTAGGCGGCCTGGTCCTTGAGCTGCTCGTTCGCCGACAGGGCCGCGCGCAGCTTCTGCGACAGGTCGCGGTTGTCCTCGCGCAGGCGGTCGCGCTCGAGCTGGGCGCGCTCGAAATCGGACACGGTGTGCGAGCGGGTGTAGCTGTACAGCCCCCAGCCGCCGAGCAGCACCGCCGCGGTGACGCCGCCGACGATGATCCAGCGCCGCCACGGGCGGTGCTGGGCGATGATGATCTTGTGCTTGGTGTTCAAGGAATCGGCTTACGGCGCGGCGGGCGGCAGGTCGAGCGCGGCCTGCTCGTCGCAGTCGAACATCAGGTTGAAGCACTGCACCGCCTGGCCGGCGGCGCCCTTGGTCAGGTTGTCGATCACCGACAGCACCACCAC
>CAYWPB010000721.1:0-1586 GCA_964458725.1 uncultured Nevskia sp.
GGCCTGCCGCCCGTGCCCGCCTGACGTGGGCGATCATCGCGGCGCAAGTAGTCCTGCAGGGCCGTGACCACGGTTGGGTGCAACGGCAATTCGCGCAACTTGCCGAATTTGCCGTTGCGGATCGTGAGCAGACCATTGATCGCGTCAAAGTCATCGCTGTCGAGGCCGATCGCCTCGCCGACACGCATTCCGGTTGCCGCCAGCACGCCAATCAGTGTCCGATACGTTGCCTGCAAGTGGGACCCGCGCACGATCGCTGTCGCCGACATCAGGTTCGAGATTTCGTGTGGCGAGTAGAGGTACGGTGTTGCTCTGCGCGCTCGACCTGGCAGGATACCCATTGGCGGCACCTGGGTGGCAGGGTCGAGCCCATGGAGGTGTCGGGCGAAGATACGAACTTCGGCAAGTCGCCTGGAAGTCCAGCTTGCGTCGGCGCCTGCGGGGAGAGTTGCCCAGGCCAGAGCCGTTTCGGTGAGCGCAGGGTCAGGCCCGCCATTCGATGTCATCACCGGCACGCCCAGCTTGTGAAGTTCCCATGCCTTGGCGTACCGCCGGTGGCCTGCCCCGTCAGCCTCTGCTTGCTGGTGATCCCGCTCCTGGGCTGCCTGCCCATTCTCCCGGAGGCTCATGACTTCCTTGGTCCTTCTCGATCATCACGCTGCGTCGCTCGGCAGCGGTAGCCGGCTGGCGCCGGCTGGTGTCTGGGCAAGCGCCTCGTCCAGGCTGGCGAAGTGCCGGATCACGCGGTCAAGGCCGGTTATCGCGAAGAGCCGGCGGACATCGGGGCTGGGCGCCACCAGCCGCAACTCGCCACCTTGGGCTAGCGCTCGCCGGTGCGCGCGCACCAGGACGTGCAGCCCAGCGGTGTCGCAGGCGTGCGTCCGGGTCATGTCGACGACCACGGTCGCGTGGCCGCTCACGGCTGCTGCGAGGGCTGCGCGCAGCCGGTACGCGGTCGTGATGTCGATCTCCTCGGGCGCCGTCACGGGCACGGCGCTGATGACCCCGCTGGGGCTGCTGACGTCAGGCATGTGACTTCTCTCCCGGTGGCCGTGTTGTTGCCCGCGGCTGGGCGGTTGGCGCCGGGGCACGAGCAGGGCGATGCCGGCCGGGCTGGCCTGGCCGGCGATCACATCGCGGCCGAAATCCTGGGCGCTTGCCCGGGGGACTGCCTGCGGCCGTAATGGTGGCACGCGCTATCCCCGGTCGTTCCGGCCAGTTCTAAGGTCGCTCGGGTACCTGGAAGAAAGCTGAAAGCATGCTGACCACAACCTGCCTCTTACCTGACGGTCAGGTGGGGCTTCTGCCGGGTGCGGCGCTGGATCGGCTGGCGGGCAACTCAGCCGGGCTGCGCCGGAGTGCGCCGGCCGAAGAGGAAGTATGACATCGGCACGAGCCCGGCGGAATTGACCACTACTATCACCGGGACCCAGAGCCACTTCGGGCCCCGGATCTGGTTCGCCGGCCGGCGCTTGATGTCGATGAGAGCCGCCCCCTTGATGATGCTCTCGGCAACTGCCGTGACGATGATCAGCCTGCGGGTACCCTGGCTGAGATCGTTCCACCCTCGCCGGTCTGCCATGACA
>CAYWPB010000722.1:0-1572 GCA_964458725.1 uncultured Nevskia sp.
AGCGGCGCGCGCGAGCTGATCAACCGCTTCCGCCTGCAGTTCCTGGTGGTGCACGGCACCGCCGGCTACCCGCGCGAGGGTGTGACCCTGGTCAGCGAAGCCGGCGGCGACGGCTGGCTGACCGAGCCGCTGGGGCCGGAGAACTTCATGTCGCGCGCCTTCCATGCCCTGCTGCTGGGCTGGCTCGGGCGCCTCGACGAGGCCAAGGCGCAGCTGGTCGCCGCGCTGGCCTATGCCGAGCGCGGCGACCGCGATACCAGCTGGATGCACACCAACTGGATCGACCTCGCCGGCTTCACCGGCGACTTCAACGGTGTGCTGCACCATGGCCAGCTCGCCTTGCAGCGCGCCGAGAGCTGGGGCAGCTCCTACTTCCGCGCCATCGCCCTGCGCGGCCTGGGCCTCGCCCACACCCTCGCCGGTGATCCCAACGTCGCCGTCAACCTGCTGGAGCAAGCCCTGCCCCTGGTCGCCCCTGGTGCCAACGCCCACCAGTTCCAGGCCCAGACCCTCGCGACCTTGTCCAAGGCCCACGGCCGCCTCGGCGCGCACGAGCGCGCCTGGGAGATCGCGACCAAGGCCATCACCGCCGCCCAAGCCTCGCACTCGCGGGTGTGGGAGCTGATCTGCTGGGTCGCCTACTTCGAGCTGCCCGAGCAGGGCCCATGGAGCGCGCGCGTATCGGAAGGGCTGGCACGCATGGACGAGCTGATCAAAGCCACCGGGGCCGAAGTGGCGCGGCCGTTCTGGTGGCTGGCGCAGTCACGCTGGGCGGCGAGTCCAGGCGAGCGCGCCGCGCACTATGCGCGGGCGCTGGAGGCGTTCGCGAAGGTGGGGGCGAGGGGGCATTTGCAGAGGTTGAGGGCACAAGCGGCGTAGGGTCGCGTTCTCAACTTGTCGCGCCCGCGGAGTAGCTCAGCGGAAATAATCGTTCCGCCCCGCGCCGTCGTACCGCCCGGATTTCAGGCAGCACTTCTTGAAAGCTCCTGGCGGAACCGCAGGGGCAGGGATCGTTACGGCCGAGTTTCTCGAATCAACACCTTGTCGCCATGGACGACGCGGTGGCCGCGCTTGACGCGCGTTTCGGACGGATAGCCTTTGCGGCGCTTACTGGTGGGCTCGAAAGCAGACGCTTTCGTGGTCATGGCGTTTCATGGTCCTTCTCCTTCCTTGCAGCCCTTGCGGGCGCGGGATTCTAGCCGGTTTTTTCCGGATTGTTTACGGTACGGCCAAGTCCATCGCCACCAGCGGCGGCAGCAGGAACATCAGGGCGACGAAAAGCGAAAACCACAGCATCTGCTCACGCATGGCAGGCCTCCTGAGCCGTTGATCCATGGCCGTAGTCTCGGCGGTACGCCGGACCGCGCGATGACCAGGCCATGCAAGGCCAGAGGAACAGTGTGCAAATGCGGTGCAGGGCGGTTTTCCGGGTCCGCGTGCTGCTAATCTGCTGGCCATCGAACAACGCAGGGCGATGGGGGCGATGGACAAGATCCTGGTGGTGGACGACGACCCGCATATCCGCGAGGTGGTGTGCTTCGCCTTGCAGAAGGCCGGCTATGCCACGGTCAG
>CAYWPB010000723.1:0-1564 GCA_964458725.1 uncultured Nevskia sp.
TGGGCCTGGACATGGTGCGGCTGGTGATCCGTTCCTACGAGCCGCTGCTGGTGGAAGTGGTCAACCTGCTCAAGGCCGGCAAGCGCTTCAACCAGTGGCAGCTCAACGAGCTGCTCAAGCGCGCCGCGCAGATCCGCCAGGACGCCGCCATCGTGCGCCGGCAGATCCGCGCCATCCGCTACATCAAGCCCTTCTTCCAGGCTGACCCCAAGGATTTCCGCGCCCAGGCCAAGATCGTCGCGGCGATGGTCAACGAGTTCGGGCCGTTCTTCATCAAGCTGGCCCAGGTTGCCGCGGCCAACGCCGACTTCCTGCCGCACGAAATCGCGCGCGAGCTGGCGGTGTTCCACGAGGACGTGGCGCCGATGAATCCGGAGGAGGTCAACGCCGCGTTCATCGAGTGCTTCGGCAAGCTGCCGGACAAGCTCTACATGGGCTTCGAGGCCGACAAGCCGCTCAAGTCAGGCTCGATCGGCTCGGTTTATCTGGCGAAGAAGCCGTTCCTCGAGGATGGGCGCGAAGTGCTGCGGCCGATCATCATCAAGGTCGGCCGCCACAATATCGACCGCGAGTTCGTCATCGGCAAGCTGGTCATCGGCCTGGCCATCATGTCCAGCCACTACTGGGCGCCGCACTCCAAGCTGACGCCATTCCTGCGCGCGCTGCAGGAACAGGTCGACGAGTTCGTCGCCGGCTTCGTCGAGGAACTGGACTTCGAAGCCGAGGCGCGCAACCACCTGCGCTTCTACCAGCGCAGTCTCAAGGGGCGGCTGTGGCGGGTGCCGGAGCTGTACGGCAGCAGCCGGCGCATCCTCGAGATGGAATACCTCGGCGACGCCGAGAGCCTGCCGCGGGCGCTGGCGCGGATGCCGCGCCGCGAGCGCCGCAAGTTCCAGTTGAAGCTGGCCGAGCAGTTGCTTTACACGGTGCTGTACCACGCGTTCGCCTACCGCGAGATGCATGGCGACCTGCACCCCGGCAACCTGATGGTGGGCCGCGACGGCCGCCTCAACCTGATCGACTGGGGCAACGTTATCGACCTCAACGGCAAGTGGGGCCCGGTGTGGGACTACCTCGCCGGTGCCGTACTGGCCGATACCGACCTGCTCGCCGACGCCCTGATCCGCATCAGCACCCAGCCGGAGGCCGACGCCGCGCGCCGCGACGAAATCCGCGCCGCGCTCGACGAGACGCTGCGCAAGAAGGGCGTGACACCGCTGCGCCGCGGCAGCTTCATCGCCGAGCTGCGCCGCGGCGGCCTGGCCGGCCTGCATGCGCGCGGCCAGACCGTGCTGCATCTGATGTCCAACACCCAGCAGGTGGGCCTGGTGCTGAAGCGCGACTACCTGCACCTGTCGCGCGCGCTGTTCGCGCTCGCCGGCAGCATCGGCTCGCTCTACGAGGGTGACTCCGGCCGCCGCCTGGCGGTGGACCTCGCCCTGGTCGCGCTGCGCCTGCCGGCTACCTTCAGCCGGGAGATGTTCATGCGCGAGCTGAACGCGGTGCGTGGCCAGCTCGCGCGCCGCCTGGCGCCGCCGGCGTCGCGCCCGGTGCCGGTACCCGT
>CAYWPB010000724.1:0-1564 GCA_964458725.1 uncultured Nevskia sp.
TGAGGGGCAGCGTACTCGCAAGACCTTCCGAGGTTCCTTCCCCCTCCGACGTCATTCCCGCGAAAGCGGGAATCCAGTCGTTGTTGTCATCCTGAGCGGAGCGAAGGATCTGGTGCCGTACCCCCTGATGCGGTCTCCGCCTGCGTCGGCAGAGCTTGACCTAGAGCGCACTCTAGCCCATCTAATGCCGAACGAATCCAGGCGAGAACCCCATGCCTACCCACTACCACATCGGCCAGCTCTCCTCCCGCACCGGCCGCAGCATCCACGCCATCCGCTGGTATGAAGCACAGGGGCTGATTCCGGGGGTGATCCGCGACGCCGGCGGGCGGCGCGTCTACAACGAGCGGCACCAGGGCTGGCTGGAACTGATGGAGCGGCTGCGCCGCACCGGCATGTCGATCCGCCAGATGCGCGAGTACACCAGCCTGGTCAAGCAGGGCCGGACCACGCTGCGGCAGCGGCGCGAGCTGCTGGCGGCGCACCGCGCCAAGGTCGAGGAGACGATCGCGGAGTGGACCGTGGCGCTGCGGCTGCTCGACAGAAAGCTGGATTTCTACGGCGAGTGGCTGGCCACCGGGGAGCGGCCGCGTGTCAATCCGAGTGAGCGTCTCGGCCTGGCGCCGGCACCGCGAGGGCGCAAGGCGCTAGGGCGTCCGGCGAAGAAGCCTAGAGGTGCTCGGTCTTGAACGCCTGCAGCTTCTGCATGGCGTGCTCGTAGCCGCGCTCGGCGATCTCGTCGAGCCGCTTCCAGGCGAACAGGGCGATGCCGGCCACCGGCATGCGCAGGTAGAGGTCGGCGCGGCTGGCGCGCAGGCGCACGCCGCTCTCGCTGGTCAGCGCCATGCCGCCGAACAGGATGTCGATCAGCGACACCTGGGCCTTGTTGCCGTCGCGGCGCAGCAGCGCTTCCGGATCCGGGCCCTCGATGCCGGGCGCCTTGAGGCCGCCCTCGGTGCTGACGTCGGAGGCGATGATCGGGCCGCGCCCCAGCCCCTGCATCACGTCGGTGGGCAGGCTGTTGGTGACGGCGCCGTCGACCAGCAACTCGCCCTTGTACGCCACCGGCGGCGCCACGCCGGGGATGGCCATGCTGGTGCCGACCCAGGTCGAGAGCAGGCCGCTGTCGTGGACCATGGTGCGGGCCTGGGTCAGGTTGGTGCTGACGCAGAAGTAGGGGGTGCGCAGGTCCTCGACCCTGCGCTCGCCGAAGATGCCGTGCAGGCGGCCGAGGAACTTGCGGCCGCGGATCAGCGAGACGCGCGGCAGCACGTAGTCGTTGAGGAAGTTCTTGCTGATGAAGGTCTCGCGCGCGAGGTCGGTCATTTCGCGGCTGCTGTAGCCGCAGGCCAGCAGCGCCGAGAAGAAGGCGCCCATGCTGGTGCCGCCGGCCAGGTCGACCGGGATGTTCAGCTCCTCCAGCGCGCGCATCAGGCCGATGTGGGCGAAGCCGCGCGCGCCACCGCCGCTGAGCACCAGCCCAAGGCCGCGACCGGTGAGCTGGCGCGCCAGGCTCGCATAGTCGCGCGGCTGGTCGGGACGCACGAAGTAGTGGGCGCCGGCG
>CAYWPB010000725.1:0-1556 GCA_964458725.1 uncultured Nevskia sp.
CCTGCTCGGAAAAATTTTCGCGTCTCTCGGCTACCCCGATGAGACGTGGGGAATGGTAAAGCGGACGCCGGAGCAGCAGCAGGCGTTCATGCGGAAGGCGCCGCGGGTGTTCTCGCCGTGAAATGGCGCCTGGGGGCGCCTGGGTTCGACGAAATTGAATCTCGCCGCGGCCAAGCCGGCGACAACGCGGGCCGCCCTCGCCGCCGCGGCGAAGAACCTCGGGCCGAAACCGTGGACGCGGCCGAGGTGAGGCAGGTCGGACGGTTGCGGGTGACGCGGAAATCGAAAGCCCGGGCGGTTGGGGGCAACCGCCCCTTGTCTCTTGATTAGCTGTCCATAGGGCAGCTCCCGAAGTGGGACAGAAGCCCGGTTAAACCGCACCGCCCCTGGAGCCTTGACTCCGTCGGTAGATTGGAACCGGGCCTCTGCCCCTGCGGCACAACTAAGACCGCATTGGATCAGGCAGCGCTCCGCGAGGAGCTGACTGCGCAGACAAGGTAGCGTCCGCGTGCCGTAGGTTCCCACGGTGGAGTCTCCCACCATGAAACATACCTGTGTACTCAGCGACACCCCCACGCCAGCCCTCGGGCTGGACATTGCCTGCGCCAGTTTCGTCGCCGCACTGCACCTCGATGCTGCGCGCGTGCTCACCGCCACCTTCCCCAATCACCCCGGTGGCTTCCGCCGGTTGCGCACCTGGCTTTACCAGCACTTCAGCGGCCAGGTGCGCGCCGGGCTGGAGGCGACCGGCATTTACGCCCGGCCGCTGGCGCACTGGCTGCACGCTCACGGCCATGCGGTGCACTTGCTCAACCCGGCGCGCGTCGTCGCTTACGCGCGTGCGATCGGCCAACGCAACAAGACCGATCCGGCCGATGCCCGCACACTGGCCGCTTACGTCGCCGCGCACCAGCTGCCGGTCTGGACCCCACCACCGCCTGCGCACGCCACCCTGCAGGCGCACACCCGCCTGCATCACCAGCTTGGCGTCCAGCGCCAGCAGCTCAAAAACCAGTTGCACGCCGCTCCGGCGTGCGTGCGCGCGCACCTGCAACGTGTGCTCGCCGCCATCGAGGCCGAACTGCACCAGGTGCGCCTGGCCATCGCGGCCCACCTGCGCGCGCATCCCACGCTCGCCGAACAGGTGCGCCGCCTCGCCACCGTACCCGGGGTCGGCGAGTGGACCGCCACCGTGACCGTGGCCGAGTTGCCACCGGTCACCGCAGCCAGCGACGCGCGGGCCCTGGCCGCGTGGTGTGCGCTCACCCCGGTGCGCCACCAGTCGGGCCAGCGCGAACGGCCCGCGCATCTCGGTCGGGCTGGCAACTTGCTGTTGCGCCAAGCCCTCCACATGCCGGCCTTGGTCGCCAAACGCTACAATCCAGTCTTGCGCGCCTTCGCCGCACGGCTTGCTACGCGCGGTAAACGCCACGGCGCCATCCTCGGCGCCGTGGCCCACAAGCTCCTGCGCATCCTCATCGGCTTGCTGCGCCATCAACGCGACTTCGATCCCAATTGGCCCCGGCAAAATACCTGAACCAAGATTGGATCTACCG
>CAYWPB010000726.1:0-1556 GCA_964458725.1 uncultured Nevskia sp.
CGATCGAGACCTCGCGCGGGGCGTATTCCTCGATGTTCACGAACACCTGCGGATTCCGCAGGATGCGGCCCTCGCGGTAGGCGTTCGCAATGGCGTCCTGGGCCTGGCGAACGGTGAGGCCGCCCACATGCACGTCGGGAATGTAGAGCAGGTTGATGTTGCCGTTGGAGTCGACCTTCTTGCCGGTGACATTGAGCTCACTTTCGCCGCCGATGCCGATGCCGAGCTTGTCGGTGGGTTGGATGCGATAGGAGGCGGCCTTGGGTTGCTCCGGGGCGGCGAGGTCGGCGGCGTGCAGCGCCAGCCGGCCGAGCAGCACGGCGACGACGAACCCGCGGGAGAGGTGGCGGAGGGTGGATTTCATGGCGGGTTACCAGTTGGAAGACAGCGTGAGCGACCACGTGCTGCGGACGAAGTCCGCAAAGCTGATCGTGGACCAGTTCTTGAACCAAGAGTAGGAGAGGGCGAGGTTGACGTGCTGGCTGCGGTTCTAGCTGAGCGCAGCGCCCCAGTTGGCGAACTGGTCGTGGCGGTGGGGCCCAAGAATGACCAATGGGGAGGTCGCCAACACCACGCGACCGTTCTCACCGAGGAAACGGCTGTCACCCCAGCCGGCGTTGGCGGAGACCGACCAGCGTTTGCTATAGGCGTACTGCGCGTCGACCGAGGTGGTGAGGTTGTCGACCGAAGCATCCGTGGCCGTGGTCGAGAAGTCCTTGGCCACCGTGGCGGTGAGGGAGGTCTTGCGGTTGATCGGGTAGGAGACCGAAGTGCTGCCGGTCCACGACTGGAAGGTGCTCCGGCCCTTGCCCGCGGTCTCGCTCGAACGGGTCTGGTAACCGGCGCGAACCGAGCCATTGAGGCCGGCAATGAGTTTGCCGCCGACGCCGAGATTGGCGCCGTGATCGGTCGAGATGGTGTCGCGGGAAGTTTCGCTGTAACGATAACGATAACCAGTGATCAGGTCGCGCTCGTGCGGCAGCATGTAGATGGCATCGATGTTCGCCGCATAGGTGCTCAGGCTGGAAAGCGTGGTGTTGTCGGCGTACTTGTGGCCGGAGTAGTTCAAGCCGGCCGTGATCGTGGCCCGGCCGCGGATGGGGTATTGCACGTTGAGGCCGGCGGCATAATTCCACGACGTGTTGCGGATGTTGACCGCGGAGTCGGCGCGACTTTCGCGCGCGGCGTTCAACGTGAGCGCGCCGGTGGTCCGGCCGGATTGCTTGGTCAGTTCGAGCGCGTAGGACGGGTTGCTGAAATTCTCTTTGGTGTACTTGCCGAAGCGCGACGCGCCCATCGAGGCGCTGGCATTGACGCCGATCCAGCCGGCGCGCCGCTGATAGGTGACCGTGAGCGTGGAGCTGTACATGTAATCGCCTGCGTTGTCGGAGCTGGCGAAAATGTTCGAGTCACGAGACACGCCAAATGTCGTGCTGACGTTGATATGGTCGTGGCTGTCGTTCAGTGTCACGAGGGCGTACGACGGCGGGCAGGCGAGCACCGCTGCCAGGAACATCACCAGACCGAACCGAACTGCCCCCCGGAGGTTCATGCGG
>CAYWPB010000727.1:0-1554 GCA_964458725.1 uncultured Nevskia sp.
CCGTCTGGGGGGCCCTCGACCGCTCGCACGCCCGCACCACCCGGCGCACACCCCCCGCACCAAGGCGTCGCCCTCCTGCAGCAAGACCCAGGCAGCCGCCGCGTCCAAGGTCGGCTTCGTTTCGCTCGGCTGCCCCAAGGCCCTTGTCGACTCGGAGCGCATCCTGACCCAGCTGCGCGCCGAGGGCTACCAGACCGTACCCAGCTACAGCGCCGCCGACGTGGTGGTGGTCAACACCTGCGGCTTCATCGACTCGGCGGTGGAGGAGTCGCTGGACGCCATCGGCGAGGCCCTCAACGAGAACGGCAAGGTGATCGTCACCGGCTGCCTCGGCGCCAAGTCCGGCGTGATCCGCGACAAGTTCCCCGAGGTGCTGTCGATCACCGGCCCGCAGGACTACAAGGGCGTGATGGACGCGGTGCACACCGCCGTGCCGCCGCAGCACGACCCCTTCCTCGACCTGCTGCCGCCGCAGGGCATCAAGCTCACCCCCAAGCACTACGCTTACCTGAAAATCGCCGAAGGCTGCAATCACAAGTGCAGCTTCTGCATCATCCCCTCGATGCGCGGCCGCCTCGACTCGCGCCCGGTGGACTCGGTCCTGCTGGAAGCGGAAAAGCTGGTGAAATCCGGCGTGCAGGAGCTGCTGGTGATCTCGCAGGACACCAGCGCCTACGGCGCCGACCTCAAGTACGCGAAGAAGACCTGGCAGAACCGTGAGTACCAGACCCGGATGCTCGACCTGTGCCGCGGCCTGGGCTCGCTCGGCGCCTGGGTGCGGCTGCACTACGTCTACCCCTACCCGCACGTCGACGAAATCATCGGCCTGATGTCGGATGGCCTGATCCTGCCGTACCTCGACGTGCCGTTCCAGCACGCCAGCCCAACCGTACTGAAAGCGATGAAGCGCCCGGCCGCCGCCGAGAACACGCTGAAGCGGCTGGCCGCCTGGCGCGCCATCTGCCCGGACATCACCGTGCGCAGCACCTTCATCGTCGGCTTTCCCGGCGAGACCGAAGCCGAGTTCGAAGAGCTGCTGGACTGGTTGGACGAGGCCCAGCTCGACCGCGTCGGCTGCTTCAAGTACTCGCCGGTTGAGGGCGCCACCGCCAACCAGCTGCCCGGCGCCGTGCCCGAGGAAGTGAAGGAGGAGCGCCTGGCCCGCTTCATGAAGAAGCAGGCCCGCATCAGCGCCGCCAAGCTCAAGGCCAAGGTCGGGCGCACACTGGAAGTGCTGGTCGATGAGATCACGCCGGACGGTGCCGTCGGCCGCTCGATGGCGGATGCGCCGGAGATCGACGGCAAGGTCTACATCGAAGGCAAGCTCAAGCCGCTGCCGGGCCAGCGGGTGCGGGTGAAGATCGGCAAGGCCGGTACGCACGATTTGTATGGGAAGCTGGCGGGCTGAGCATTCACCCCCTCCCCCTGCGGGAGGGGGCCGGGAGGAGGGGTTGGTTTCGCGATGAAGCTGCGCGGCTGCGGCTACCCCTCCCCCTAACTGTCGCGTCTCAACACGTTGTTCCGATTCAGGCGGCTGATGGGCGGGACACGACC
>CAYWPB010000728.1:0-1547 GCA_964458725.1 uncultured Nevskia sp.
GCGAAATCATCTCCGACGGCGAGCCCAGCCCGCACGACATCCTGCGCCTGCAGGGCGTCACCGCG
This sequence comes from uncultured Nevskia sp., assembly GCA_964458725.1. Taxonomy (GTDB): domain Bacteria; phylum Pseudomonadota; class Gammaproteobacteria; order Nevskiales; family Nevskiaceae; genus Nevskia. Next base: position 66 of record CAYWPB010000728.1, read on the forward strand.
CTGGCCAACTACCTGGTGAAGGAAATCCAGGACGTGTACCGCCTGCAGGGTGTGCGCATCAACGACAAGCACATCGAGACCATCATCCGCCAGATGCTGCGCAAGGTGGAGATCGGCGAGCCGGGCGATACCCGCTTCCTGCAGGGCGAGCAGGCGGAAATCTTCCACGTGCTGGCCGAGAACCGTAAGGTCAAGGGCAAGGACCAGCGTCCGGCGCACTTCTATCGCCAGCTGCTGGGCATCACCAAGGCCTCGCTGTCGACCGAGTCGTTCATCTCGGCGGCCTCCTTCCAGGAGACCACCCGCGTGCTGACCGAAGCCTCGGTGCGCGGCTCGCGCGACGAGCTGCGCGGCCTCAAGGAAAACGTCATCGTCGGACGCCTGATCCCGGCCGGCACCGGCCTGGCCCATCACGAGCAGCGCCGCAAGGCGCGTGGCGGCAGCCTGCTGGCCGACCTGCAGATGGCCAGCAGCTCGGCCCCGATCACCGACGTGTTCGAGGGTCCGGTGCGCGCCGAGCGGGTCGCCGGCGGCGCTGGCGGCGACGACGAAGGCGAGGAAGCGGGCGAGGAGTCCGGCGGCGCCGAGGAGTAGCAAGAAGCCCCCGGACGGCCCCTCCCGGGCCGGTCCGGGGCGGTTTCCCGCCCGGGCGGGAATTCGGCAGTAGAAACATGGCTGTAATGTCAACCGTTGCGGTTGACTAAATCCGGGCGTGAACTTATGATTCGCGCCCTCGTTCGGCGGGCCCCGAGAGTCTTTTGTGGGCCCGTTTCGTCTTTGTCATTGCGGGAAGTTCAGTGCCTACCATCAATCAGCTAGTCCGTGCCGGCCGCACCAGCAAGGCCGCCAAAAACAAGGTTCCGGCGCTGGGCGCCAGCCCGCAGAAGCGCGGCGTTTGCACGCGCGTCTACACCACCACTCCGAAGAAGCCGAACTCCGCTCTGCGTAAGGTCGCCCGCGTGCGCCTGACCAACGGCTTCGAAGTCACCAGCTACATCGGTGGCGAGGGCCACAACCTGCAGGAGCACTCGGTCGTGCTGATCCGCGGCGGCCGTGTCAAGGACCTTCCCGGTGTGCGCTATCACACCGTCCGCGGTGCGCTGGACGCCTCCGGCGTCGAGAAGCGCCGTCAGGGCCGTTCCAAGTACGGTGCCAAGCGTCCGAAGGCGGGCGCCGCTGCCGCCGCCAAGAAGTAATCATTAGGATTCAATAACATGTCCCGTCGTCGTAGTCCCGAGCGCCGCGTCATCCTCCCCGATCCGAAGTTCAAGAGCGAACTTCTGACCAAGTTCATGAACATGATCATGGAGTCCGGCAAGAAGTCGGTCGCCGAAAAGATCATCTACGGCGCGCTGGACCAGATCGCGACCAAGAAGAAGACCGGCGAGCCGCTCGCTGTTCTGGAAGGTGCGTTCGAGAACGTGCGTCCGAGCGTCGAGGTGAAGTCCCGCCGCGTCGGCGGCGCCACCTACCAGGTGCCGG
>CAYWPB010000729.1:0-1545 GCA_964458725.1 uncultured Nevskia sp.
ATCGGCCCCAGCGCGAGGAAGCCGGCGCCGCCCTTGATGGTGTGGAAGCCGCGGAAAATAGCGTTGAGCAGCTCGCGTTCGCCCGGGTTGCGTTCGAGCGCGACCAGCTGCTCGCTGAGCTGGGCGATCAGCTCCCCGGCCTCGGCCAGGAAGTCGGCGCGGATGCTCTCGTCGTGGTCGACCGGCGTGCTCATAAATATGGTCTGGGTCTCAGAAGCCGAGGCTGGCCAGCAGGCGGTCAGCGTCGCCCTGATCGGCGGCCTGCATGCCGGGCACCGCCGGTCCGGGCAACTCTGGCTGCGCCACGGCGGCGGGCGCCGGCGGCGGCAGCTTGCCCCCGAGCAGCTCCAGCAGCGTCCCCTCGGCGTTGCGCACCAGGGCGATAACGCGGCGGATGATCTGGCCCGACAGATCCTGGTATTCCTGCGCCTGCGCCAGCGCGGTCAGGGTGGCGCGCAGGCGCGCCTCGGCGTCGCCGGCGGCCCCGCAGCTGTCGCGCAGCTCGGCGGGATTGACGAAGCCGGCGCGCCCCTGCAGGCGCTCCAGGCAGGAGCGGACATCGGCCAGGCTGTCGGCCACCGCGCGGCCCTCGTCGACCAAGTCGAGGGTGCGATGCGCCGCATCCTCCGTCATGTGCACGACGTGGTCCAGGCGCAGCACCGCGTCGGGCATGTCGCTGCCAGCCACTTGGCCCAGCCGCGCGTCAAGGCCGAGCTGGCGCAGGCCCTCGTGCAGGCTGCGCGTCAACCGCGCCACGCCGGCGTAGAGCGCGGCCTCGTCCGCCGGTTGCTGCCGCTCAATGCAGAGTGCGTCCCTCACCCCACCGATCGCTGCGCGATCGGTCCCCCCCTCTCCCGGAGGGAGAGGGACGGCGGACGGCGGCGAAGCCGCCGATCCATGTCCGGGGCTGTTCACGCCGCCGCCCCGACGGCGCGCTGCGCCATCTTGTCCAGCTTTTCCTTCAGGGTCACCGCGGTGAAGGGCTTGATGATGTAGCCGTTGACGCCGTTCTTGGCGGCCTCGATGATCTGATCGCGCTGCGCCTCGGCGGTGACCATCAGCACCTTCAGCGCCGACAGGCGCGCGTCGGCGCGGATGTTCTTCAGCAGATCCAGGCCGGTCATGCCGGGCATGTTCCAGTCGGTCACCACCAGGTCGAAGCTGCCGGCCTGCAACGCGGTCCAGGCGGTCTTGCCGTCGTCGGCCTCGCTGGTATTGGCGTAGCCCAGGTCATGCAGCAGGTTCTTGACGATGCGACGCATCGTGGAGAAATCGTCGACGATGAGAATCTTGATTTGCTTGTCCAAGGCTAGGCTCCGGCCTTACTGCGGATGTCGTTGAAAGCGGGGGTTGAAAGCAGGGTGTTCATGTGCGGGCCGCCATTTCCTTCCATTCGGCCAGGCGTGCACGCAGGCGCAGCAGAGCCTGGCCGTGAATCTGGCAGACGCGGCTCTCGCTGACGTCGAGCACGGCGCCGATTTCGCGCCGGGTCAGCTCCCGCTCGTAGTCCAGCGACAACGCCAGGGCCTCGCGCTCGGTCAGATC
>CAYWPB010000730.1:0-1540 GCA_964458725.1 uncultured Nevskia sp.
TGACGATCAGCGCCAGCGAGGTGAAGGTGGTGGCCTTTCCGGCGGCGCGCAGGGCGTGACGGAAGGCCTCACGGATGCTGTCGCCCTGCTGCAGGTAGCGGGTCAGGGCGCCCCACAGGTAGATGCCGTCGTCGACGCCGATGCCGACGCCGAACGCCGCGACCGGCAGCGTCGCGCTCTTCATGCCGATGCCCATCAGCGCCATGAAGCCGTAGGTCAGAAGCGAGCAGGTCACCAGGGGCGTGATGATGCACACCACACTGGCCCAGGAGCGGAACGAGATCCAGACGAAGACCAGCAGGGTCAGGTGGACCCACAGGATTACCACGATCTCGCGCGACTCGATCTCCTCGTTGGTCGCCGCCATTACACCGACGTTGCCCGAGGCCAGCGCGAAGTTGACGCCGTTGCTGAGGTTGTCGAGGTTGAAGCGCTTGACCGCGTCGATGATGGTGGACAGGGTGCCGGCGCGGTGGTCGGTGGTGAAGACCAGCACCGGCATGGCCGAGCAGTCGGCGTTTTGCAAGCCGGTGCCGGAAGGGATGCGGCCGGTCAGCTGCGACAGCGCCGCCTGGTTGTGCGGCAGAACCTCCCATTTCGGCGAGCCCTCGTTCCAAAGGCTGCGCGCCTGCCGCGCCAGCACCGGCAGCGAGATCGACGACAGAACGCCTTCGGTGTTCTGCATGCGCCAGGTGAAGCGGTCGACGGCGTCGATCACCTTGCCGTCGAGGCAGCCATAGGGTTTGGCCTCGGCGATGACCTTGAGGATGTCGACGCCGATGGCGAAGTTCCGCGCGATCGCCACCGAGTCCTGGTTGTAGCGGCTGTCGGGCTTGAGCTCCGGCACGCCGGCCTGGGTGTCGCCGATGATCAGCCGCGGGTACATCCAGAAGGCCCAGGCCAGCACCGCGGCGACCACCGCCAGCGTCACCATCGCCGGGCGCGGCTGGGTGATGGCGGCGACGGGCTGCCACACCCGGTCGCTCATCTCGTCGCGCATCACCATGCGGCGCTTGAACTTCTCCAGGTCCGGCACCCGCACCCAGGTCAGCACGATCGGCAGCATCATCTTGTTGGTGACGATCACCGCCGCCATGCCCAGCGCGGCGTTGATCGCCATCTCGCGCACGATGTCGATGTGGATGAAGGCGAGGGTGGCGAAGCCGATGACATTGGTGACGATCGCCACCGTACCCGGCAGGAACAGGCGGCGGAAGGTCTCGACCGAGGCGTCGTAAGCGTTCTTGCCCTGCTCGGACACCTCGTGGCCCCAGGTATTGATGTACTGCACACCGTGCGACACGCCGATCGACAGGATCAGGAACGGCACCAGGATGGCGAAGGGGTCGAGGCCGTAGCCTACCAGCTGCAGCAGGCCCAGCTCCCACACCACTGCCGTCACCGCCGCCGACAGCGGCAGCAGCGACAGCCGGAACGAGCCGCAGAACATCCACAGCAGCGCCACGATCAGGGCCATGGCGATGAAGAAGAAGCCGATCACCTCGATGCTGGCGTCGGTGACGTCGCCGATCACCTTGGC
>CAYWPB010000731.1:0-1540 GCA_964458725.1 uncultured Nevskia sp.
GACCTGCTCACCGAGCGAGCGCAGGGCCTGCTCCAGCGCCGCCAGGGCGCTGTTCTGGCCGGCCAGGTGCACCTGGGCCTGGCCGCGCAGTTGCGCGGCCGCCTGGGCGCCGTTGCGGGCCTGCTGCAGGGTGTTGCGGGCGGTGACCAAGCCCTGGTTGCGCTCGCCGCGCTCGCTGCTCAGCCGCTGCGCCGTCTCCTCCAGCCCGATCAGCCGCTCGCGCGCGATCCCCAGCTCCTCGGCCTGCTGCGCCGCCTGGGCCGAGACGGCGTCGATTTCCTGGCCGAGGGCGCGCAGGCGCGACTCGGTCTGTTCCAGGCGCACCACCTGGGCGGGGGGCTGGGCATGGCGTTTGGCCGGGGGCGCGCGGGACTGGGCGGGGCGGCCCACCATCGTGCGGCGCTCGTTCTCCATCTGCGTCTGGCGCGCGCGCAGCTCGTTCAGCTCGGCCTCGCGGCCGCTGACGCCCTGGCTGTGCTCCTCGACCTGCGACTTGAGCTGCTTCAGCAGCAGACCGCGGGCGATGACACCGGAATGCGCCGGGTCCAGGCGCGGGTAGCGCAGCCAGGACCTGCCGCGCCAGACACCGTCGCGGGTGATGACCGAACCGCCCGGGGTGAGGTTCTCGGCGTAACGGACCGCCTCTTCGGCGCTCTCCGCCACCCGGATGTGGGACAGCCAGTCCAGCACCGCCGCCGGGCCGGTGACTTTGGCCGCCAGGGTGCCGGCATCGTCGGCGTAGCCGCCCTCGCCGTGCAGCAGCAGCGCGCCGGCCTTGGGGCCCTCCGGTTGCGGTTTGCGCAGCTCGTTCCAGTCCGGCAGCAGCGGCGCCTGCAACAGGCCGCTCAGCACGTGCTCCACCGCCGCTTCCCAGCCGGCCTCGACCTGCAGCGACGAGGCCAGGCGCGGCAGCTCGGCCCAGCCGTGGCTGCGCAGCCAGCCGGTCAGTTCCGCATCGTCCTCGCGCAGGGCCGCCTGCTGCAGGGTTTCCAGCGAGGCGTGGCGGCCGCGGGCGCTTTGCAGCGCCTGGCGGGATTCGTGCAGCGCCGCTTCCACCGCCGCGCGCTGGTCGCGCAGGGCCTGCAGCTCGCGGTCGGCGTTCTGCAGTTGCGCCTGGGCCTCGCCCAGGGCTTGATCAAGGGTGGCCAGCTCGGCGTCGGCCTCGGACAGGGCGTTCTGGATCGGCGCCGCGTCCAGGCCGCCGCGCTCGCCCTGCAGGCGGCGCACACGCTCCTCGGTCTGCACCCGGGCGCGGTCCAGGGCCTGCACCCGCACGCGCTCGCCTTCCGCTTCCATCAACGGCGCCTGCGAGCGCTGCGCGAATTCCTCCCAGCGCGCCTGCTCGTCGGCCAGGGACTGCTCGGCAGCGGCGAGGTTGTGCTGGGCGTCCTGCTCCTGCTCCTCGGCCGTCGCCAAACGGGCCTGGGCGGCGCCGACCGACTCGGTCAGCATCTGCTGGCGCTGCTTCTCGGTCTGGCTGCGGCGCTGCAGCTCGGCCAGCTGGGCCTCCAGCTGTTCCAGCTCGCGCACCCGCAGGTTC
>CAYWPB010000732.1:0-1534 GCA_964458725.1 uncultured Nevskia sp.
TTCACCGGCGCCATCGCCGACTCGATCAACTACACGGTGCAGACGCTGCGCGGCCTGGTGGGCACGATCAACCAGACCTCCGAGCAGATCGTTTCCTCGGCGGCGAGCACGCAGGACACCGCCCAACGCATGAGCCAGGCCTCCGACCGCCAGGCGCGCGAGGTGGTGGCGGCGGCCAACTCGATCACCGCCACCAGCCAGCAGCTGCAGGACGTGGCCGGCCGAGCTGAACGCATCGCCGTGCAGGCGCAAACCTCGGTGCAGATCGCCCACAACGGCGCCAGCACGGTGGGCCGCACCATCCAGAACATGGCGGTGCTGCGCGAACAGATCCAGGACACCGCCAAACGCATCAAGCGCCTGGGCGAATCGTCCCAGGAGATCGGCAACATCATCGAGTTCATCAACGACATCGCCGAGCAGACCAATACCCTGGCGCTGAACGCCTCGATCCAGGCCGCCATGGCCGGCGAAGCCGGCCGCGGCTTCGCGGTGGTGGCGGACGAAGTGCAGCGACTGGCCGAGCGCGCCGGCTCGGCGACGCGCCAGATCGAAAACCTGGTCAAGACCATTCAGGCCGACACCAACGAGGCCATCGTCTCGATGGAGCGCTCGACCTCGAACGTGGTGGCCGGCGCCAAGTCGGCGGAAGAAGCCGGCCAGGCCCTGACCCGTATCGAGGCCTCATCGCAGGAACTGGCGAAAGGCATTCAGGACATTTCAGTCGCCGCACGCTCGCAGTCGGCGGAAGCGACCAAGATCGCCGGCACCATGCAAGGCATCCGCGAGATTGCGGTGCAGACGTCCAGCTCCGCCAGCACCACCTCGCACGCCATTGGCGAGCTGAACCAGCTATCGGACAAGCTGCGTGAATCGGTGGCCGGCTTCAAGCTGCCGGAGGGCGCCGGCGCCTGAGGCCGCGGCCACCGCGAAAAGCCCGCCTGCGGCGGGCTTTTTTGTGCCCGTTGCGGGCCGTTGCAGAATTTCCCGCCTAGCAAAAAATCCGACAGGAAACCAGCGCCTTGCGGACAGATGCCGCCGTTTGGCGGCAGTTCATGACAGCTTGCCGAATCTTTGGGCTGCTTCCAGTACAATAATCACCCCTGTCTGCGGCCGCAGACGGCCCTTTTCTTTTCTCGAGAGCCCTTTCGAGCTATGACCAGCGCCAACGCTTCCACTCCGAATTTCCAGGCCGACCTGGAGAAACTGTTCGGACTCAAGTCCGTCTCCTACAAGTACGAGCTGAGCAAGGAAGAGCTGTTCCACGAAGCCATCGCCAACGACCGCGGCCGCGTGCGCCGCGACGGCGGCAACAACGAGCAAAAGGCGTTCCCGACCAAGCTCGGCGTAAAGGGTCCGCTGGTGTATTACACCGACCCGGACTGCACCGGCCGCCGCACCAAGGACACCTTCGCCGTGAAGTGGCCGGAAGTGGCCGACGAGATCTGGTTCAAGGCCGACCTCACTCCGTACGACCCGGAGAAGTACCAGGGCCTGCTGCAGCGCGTGATCAAGCACCTCAACGACAAGAAGG
>CAYWPB010000733.1:0-1532 GCA_964458725.1 uncultured Nevskia sp.
GGTGGAGATCATCAAGCTCTACGGCTCGATGGAGCTGGCGCCGCTGGTGGGCCTGTCGGACGTGATCGTCGACCTGGTCGCCACCGGCAATACCCTGCGTGCCAACGGCCTGGTCGAGATCCAGACCATCGTCGAGTCGAGCGCCCGCCTGGTGGTGAACAAGGCGGCGATGAAGATGAAGCATGCCGCGATCAACGTTCTGCTGCAGCGCTTCGCGCAGGCGGTCGGCCGTGGCTGAGGATCTGCAGATCACGCGGCTCGACGCCGCCGACGCCGATTTCGAGGCGCGCCTGGCGCAGCTGCTCGACCGCGCGCCAGAAGCCGATCCGCAGGTCACGGTGCGGGTCGAGGAGATCGTCGCGGCGGTGCGCGCGCGCGGTGACGCCGCGTTGCTTGAACTGACCAACCGCTTCGACCGCCGCAGCGTGCTCAAGGCGTCGGAGCTGGAAGTCACGCGCGCCGGCTGCGAGGCCGCCTGGCGCTCGCTGCCGGGCGAGCTGCGCGGATCGCTGGAAGCCGCGGCGGCGCGGATCCGCGCCTACGCGCAGAAGCAGGCGCTGCACGACTGGGAGTTCCAGGACGAGCTGGGCAACCACCTGGGCCAGCGGGTCACCGCCATGGACCGCGTCGGCGTCTACGTGCCGGGCGGCAAGGCCGCCTATCCCTCCAGCGTGCTGATGAACGCGATCCCGGCCAAGGTTGCCGGGGTCGGCGAGATTGTGATGGTGGTGCCGGCCCCGGGCGGCGACCTCAATCCGGTGGTGCTGGGCGCGGCGCATCTTGGCGGCGTCGACCGCATCTTCACCATCGGCGGCGCGCAGGCGGTGGCGGCGCTGGCCTACGGTACCGCGACGGTGCCGGCGGTCGACAAGATCGTCGGGCCGGGCAATGCCTACGTCGCGGCGGCCAAGCGTCTGGTGTTCGGCAAGGTCGGCATCGATTCCATCGCCGGGCCGTCCGAGATCGTGGTGGTCTGCGACGGTCAGACCGATCCGCGCTGGATCGCCATGGACCTGTTCTCGCAGGCCGAGCACGACGAGCTGGCGCAGTCGGTGCTGATCTCGCCGGACCGAGCCTTCCTCGACCGCGTGCTGCAGGCGATGCAGCAGCGCCTGGCCGAGCTGCCCCGCGCCGACATCGTGCGCGCCTCGCTGGCCGGGCGCGGTGCTTTGATTGCGGTGCGCGACCTGGACCAGGCCATCGCCGTGTCCAACCGCATCGCGCCGGAGCACCTCGAGCTGTCGGTGGCGCAGCCGCGGCAGTGGCTGGACAAGGTGCGCCACGCCGGCGCCGTGTTCCTCGGCCGCCACACGCCGGAGGCCTTCGGCGACTACTGCGCCGGGCCCAATCACGTGCTGCCAACCAGCCGCGCCGCGCGCTTCTCCAACCCGCTCGGCGTCTACGAGTTCCAGAAGCGCAGCAGCCTGATCGAGTGCTCGCCGCAGGGCGCGCGCACGCTGGCCGGCATCGCCGGCGCCATCGCCGACGCCGAGGGCCTGCAGGCCCACGCCGCCAGTGCGCGCGACCGCGCC
>CAYWPB010000734.1:0-1528 GCA_964458725.1 uncultured Nevskia sp.
CCCCGGCGGCGTGCGGGCGAGGGCGGGGCCGGCCTCGGGCTGGGCCCGGGCCTGCGCATACGGCGGCCAGGCGGTGGAGGCGACGTCCGGCGGCGGCTCGCGCAGTTCCGCCAAGCCGGCGGCGGATGCCGTTCCGCGGTACGAAGGCGGCGCGACGTAGCGCAGGGGCTCCTGCACCGGGTCGGGCGCCGCCGGCGCGTGCAGCTCGACGCGGTGGTGCTGTTCCGGATCGGGGCGGATGCGGCGCAGCAACTGGTGCACGCAGCCGAACAGGAAGTCGTGCACCTGCGCCGCCTGGCGGAAGCGCACCTCGCTCTTCTGCGGATGCACGTTGACGTCGACCATCGCCGGATCCAGCTCCAGGAACAGCACGAAGGCCGGGTAGCGGGTCGAGTGCAGCACGTCGGCATAGGCGCGGCGCAGGGCGTGGCCCAGCAGCTTGTCGCGCACCATGCGGCCGTTGATGTAGAGGAACTGCAGGTCCGGCTGGGCGCGGGCGAAGCTCGGCAGCGCCACCCAGCCCCACAGGCGCAGGCCCATGCGGCTCTCATCCACTGCCACCGCGTTGGCCATGAATTCCTCGCCGCAGACCGCGGCCAGTCGCGCCTCCTGCGCCGCCGCGTCGCGCGCCGGCTCCAGCTCCAGCACGCGGCGGCCGTTGTGGCGCAGCGCCAGGCGCAGCTCGAAGCGGCTCAGCGCCAGGCGCCGCACCAGCTGGTCGACGTGGCGGAACTCGGTGGACTCGGCGCGCATGAACTTGCGCCGCGCCGGAGTGTTGAAGAACAGGTCGCCGGCCTCGATGGTGGTGCCCGGCGGATGGCTGGCCGGTTGCGGCGGCGCCGCCTCGTCGACGAAGCCGGCGCCGGCGACGCGCCAGCCGTGGGGGTCGTCGGCGGTACGCGAGGTCAGGGCGAAGCGCGACACCGACAGGATGCTGGGCAGGGCCTCGCCGCGGAAGCCGAAGCTGGCGACGCGCTCGAGGTCGTCGAGCGAGGCGATCTTGCTGGTGGCATGGCGCTGCAGCGCCCGCGCCAGCTCTTCGCGCGGGATGCCGGCGCCGTCGTCGCGCACGCGGATCATGCCCAGCCCGCCCTGCTCCACCTCGATCTCGACATGCCCGGCGCCGGCGTCGAGGCTGTTCTCGACCAGCTCCTTGACCACGGCAGAAGGGCGCTCGACCACTTCGCCGGCGGCGATCTGGTTGATGAGCTGGTCGGGGAGAATCTGGATCGTCACGCGCGGCTCGGGGGAAATTTCGAGCCAAGGATAAAGGAAGGCCCGGGCGTTGTTTGCGCCCGGGCCAAATGCCCCCGAAGAATATGTTGAACGGAGCGCAGCCCAGAGCTGCGATCAGTTGTCCTGCGTGTTGTCCGACGACCGCTCGTAGCTGACCGGCATGGCCTTGCCGCGGCCGCGCCGGCGCGCCGGCTTGCCTTCCGGCTGAGTCGCGGCCGCCACCTGCTGCTGCGACTGCAGCGGGCGGTAACGCGAGAAGTAGCCCTTGATACCTTCGAAGATGCCGTCGGCG
>CAYWPB010000735.1:0-1520 GCA_964458725.1 uncultured Nevskia sp.
GTGATCGACGGCGCCGACATCTTCCTGGGCCTGTCCGCCGCGGGCGTGCTCAAGCCGGAAATGGTCAAGGCGATGGCGGCCAAGCCGCTGATCTTCGCGCTGGCCAATCCCACGCCGGAAATCCTGCCGGAGCAGGTCAAGGCGGTGCGCGACGACGCGGTCATCGCCACCGGCCGCAGCGACTACCCGAACCAGGTGAACAACGTCCTCTGCTTCCCCTTCATCTTCCGCGGCGCGCTCGACGTCGGCGCCACCACCATCACGCGGCAGATGGAGATCGCCACGGTGCAGGCCATCGCCGCGCTGGCGCGGCAGGAGCAGAGCGACATCGTCGCCGCCGCCTACGGCGGCCTCGAGGACCTCGCCTTTGGCCCCGAGTACCTGATCCCCAAGCCGTTCGACCCGCGCCTGATCGTGCAGATCGCGCCGGCCGTGGCGCAGGCGGCGATGGACTCCGGCGTGGCGACCCGGCCGATCGCCGACTTCGAGGAATACAGGCGCAAGCTGCTGCAGTTCGTCTACCACAGCGGCACCCTGATGCAGCCGATCTTTGCCGCCGCGCGCACGGTGCCGCCGGAGCGCAGCCGCATCATCTTCGCCGAGGGCGAGGACGAGCGCGTGCTGCGCGCCGCGCAGATCGCGGTCGACGAGAGGCTGGCACGGCCGATCCTGGTCGGCCGCCCGGCGGTGATCGAGCGTGCCATCAAGCGCCACGGCCTGCGCCTGAAACAAAACGTGCACTTCACGGTGGTCAACCCCGACCAGGACGAGCGCTTCCGCGACTACTGGCAGGAGTACCACCGCCTGACCGAGCGCAAGGGCATCACCGCGCAATACGCCAAGCTGGAGATGCGCCGGCGCACCACCCTGATCGGCGCCATGCTGCTGAAGAAAGGCGAGGGCGACGGCCTGATCTGCGGCACCATCAGCACCACCGGCCGCCACCTGCACTACATCGACCAGGTGCTGGGCCGCAGCCCCGGCGTCAGCGTCTACGGCGCCATGAACGGCCTGATCCTGCCGGGACGGCAGGTGTTCATCGTCGACACCCACGTCAATCTCGACCCGACGGCGCAGGAGCTGGCCGAGATCACGCGCCTGGCGGCGGAACAGATCTGTGCCTTCGGCCTGGTGCCGAAGGTGGCGCTGCTGTCGCACTCCAACTTCGGCAGCAGCAATGCGCCCTCGGCGCAAAAGATGCGCGAAGTTCTGGCGATCCTGCGCGAGCGTGTGCCGCAGCTGGACGTGGACGGCGAGATGCACGGCGACTGCGCCCTGGACGAGTCGGCGCGACGCGCCATCCTGCCGGACAGCACCCTGCACGGCAGCGCCAATCTGCTGGTCTGCCCGAACCTGGACAGCGCCAACATCGCCTACAACCTGCTCAAGTCCGCCGCCGGCCACAACGTCGCGATCGGCCCGATTCTCCTGGGTTGCGCCGCGCCGGCGCATATCCTCACGCCGTCGGCGACGGTGCGCCGCATCATCAACATGATCGCGGTGACGGTGGTGGAGGCGAA
>CAYWPB010000736.1:0-1520 GCA_964458725.1 uncultured Nevskia sp.
CCTCCCCTGGCCACGCCCTCGGCACCGGCGGCGCCGCCTTCATCGGCAGCCACCTCGTCGACGGCCTGCTGGCCGACGGCTGGACCGTCACCGTCGGCGACAACTTCGACCCCTACTACGCCGAGAGCGCCAAGCGCCTCAACATCGCCGCGCACCTCGACCACCGCGCCTGGCGCCTGCTGCCGGTGGACCTGCGCGACGCCGCGGCGCTGCATGCGGCGCTGGATCAGCCCTTCGCCGGCGGCGCCCAGCCCGACTACACGGTGATCGTGCACCTCGCGGCCAAGGCGGGCGTGCGCAACTCCCTGCTCGATCCGCTCGGCTACCAGATGACCAACGTCATCGGCACCCAGAACCTGCTGACCTACGCCCACCAGCGCAAGATCAGGCAGTTCGTGTTCGCCTCGTCGAGCAGCGTCTACGGCGACTGCCCGCGCCTGCCGTGGAGCGAGAACGATCTCGACCTGCTGCCGATCAATCCCTACGCCAGCACCAAGCTGGCCGGCGAGCAGCTGGGCTACGTCTACAGCCGCACCTTCGGCCTGCGCTTCGTCGGCCTGCGCTTCTTCACCGTGTTCGGCGAGCGGCAGCGGCCGGACCTGGCGATCCACAAGTTCTCGCGTCTGATGCTGGCCGGCAAGCCGATCCCGGTGTACGGCGACGGCTCCTCCGAGCGCGACTTCACCTACTGGGACGAGATCGTCAGCGGCGTGCGCGCCTCAATGGCCTACAGCGCCAGCGACTACGAGGTGTTCAACCTCGGCAACAACCGCACCATCGGCCTGCTCGACACCATCCGCAAGTTGGAAGAGGTGCTCAACGTCAAGGCCAGGATCGACTGGCAGGACTGGCAGCCCGGCGAGATGCGCCGCACTTGGGCCAACATCGAAAAGCCACAGCGGCTGCTCGGCTACCGGGTGAAGACCGACTTCGACACCGGGCTGCGGCGCTTTGCGGGGTGGCTGGAGGAGAGGTTGCGCCTCGAAGGCCAGGGCAAGTCGTGAATCTAAAAAACAGCGACATCATGCCGGCGCAAGCCGGTATCCAAGGGTTCTACGGCCGCTCTCCGCCGCTCTGGATTCCGGCTTTCGCTGGAATGACGCTGTAATCGAATTGCATCCGACTCGATGAACTCCCTGCGCACCGGGCTGCCCGCTTTGCTGCTGAATCTCGCGGTCCTCGCTCTCTTCGCCTGGGCCGTCGAGCACTACTGGGGCTGGGCTCGCCTGCTGGCGCCGTGGCGCGAGCTGGAAGGCGCGGCGCTGGGGCTGGCTGTGTGCGGCATGCTGCTCAGCTACGGCGTGCGCGCGCTGCGCATCTACCTGGCCGAACGCGACATCCCGCGCGGGCAATACCTCGCCTGCCTGCGTCTGATCCTGATCAACAACGTGGTCAACCTGCTGCTGCCGGCGCGCTCGGGCGAGGCCAGCTTTCCGATCCTGATGAAGCGCTGGTTCGGCATCGACCCGGCGCGCGCTACCGGCACCCTGATCTGGCTGCGCCTGCTCGACCTGCACGTG
>CAYWPB010000737.1:0-1516 GCA_964458725.1 uncultured Nevskia sp.
CGAGATCCAGGCCAGCTTCGCCGACGCTTACCAGGTGGTGATTCCCTCGATCACAGTGCGCGCCGACAACCCGGTGGCGGTGGTGGAGATGGTGGCGGCGAAGAAGGGCAGCACCAAACTGGCCCAGGTCTATTTGAAGTTCCACTACAGCCCCGCGGCGCAGCAGATCTTCATCCGCAACGGCCTGCGCCCGGCCGACCCGGCGGCGCTGCAGAAACACCCGGAGTTCCCGCCGTTGCGCACCTTCACCGTATCGAAGGATTTCGGCGGCTGGGCGCATGCCCAGCCGCTGCCCTTCCCCGACGGCGGCATCTTCGACCAGATCATCGCGCGCAAGTAAATGAGCGAGTCCGCAGACAACACCGCCGCGGCCGCGCCGTTCGCGCCGCTGCTCCAGACCAACGCCGCCATCGGCGAACCGCGCCTGGTAAGGGGGCTGCTGATCGGCGCCACCCTGCTGTTCCTCGGCGTGTTCCTGCTGCTGCCGCTGCTGGCGGTGTTCAGCCAGGCGCTGGCCGGCGGCGTGAAGGCTTACTTCGCGGCGATGGTCGACCCGGACGCGCTGGCCGCGATCCGCCTGACCCTGCTCACCGCCGCCGTCGCGGTGCCGCTCAATACCGCCTTCGGCGTCGCCGCGGCCTGGGCCATCGCCAAGTTCCAGTTCCGCGGCAAGGGCTTCCTGATCACGCTGATCGACCTGCCGTTCTCGGTGTCGCCGGTCATCGCCGGCCTGATCTACGTGCTGATCTTCGGCTCGCGCGGCTGGCTCGGGCCGTGGCTGTCGGAGCACGGCATCAAGGTGGTGTTCGCCACGCCGGGCATCATCCTGGCTACGGTGTTCGTCACCTTCCCCTTCGTGGCGCGCGAGCTGATCCCGCTGATGCAGGCCCAGGGCAGCGACGAGGAGCACGCGGCGCTGACCTTGGGCGCGCGCGGCTGGAGCACCTTCTGGCATGTGACCCTGCCCAACATCCGCTGGGGGCTGCTCTACGGCATCCTGCTGTGCAACGCCCGCGCCATGGGCGAGTTCGGGGCGGTCTCGGTGGTCAGCGGCCACGTCCGCGGCCAGACCAACACCATGCCCTTGCAGGTGGAGATTCTCTACAACGATTACCAGTTCGTCGCCGCCTTCGCGGTGGCCTCGCTGCTGGCCCTGCTGGCCTTCGTCACCCTGGGGCTGAAGAGCTTCCTGGAGTGGCGGCACGGCAGCGAACTGAAAGCAGTCAGGGGACACTGATGGACATTGCGATCCGCGGCATCCACAAGCGCTTCGGCGATTTCACGGCGCTGCACGGCCTCGATCTGGACATCGCCTCGGGCGAGCTGCTGGCCCTGCTTGGCCCGTCCGGCTCGGGCAAAACCACCTTGCTGCGCGCCATCGCCGGCCTGGAGCCGGTGGACGGCGGCCAGATCCTGTTCGGCGACACCGACGCCACCGCGCTGAGCGTGCAGGAGCGCCGCGTCGGCTTCGTGTTCCAGCACTACGCCTTGTTCAAGCACATGACGGTGCTGGACA
>CAYWPB010000738.1:0-1514 GCA_964458725.1 uncultured Nevskia sp.
AGCAACACGGTGAAGCAGACGGTGTACCTGGGCCGCTCGCCACACGAAGCCTTCTTCACGCCGGACGGCAAGGAACTGTGGGTCACCGTGCGCGGCCAGGACTACGTGCAGGTGCTGGACACGGCGGACTATTCCTTCAAGACCCGTGTCATCCTGCCCGCGGGACCCGGCATGCAGATCTTCTCGCCGGACGGCAAGTACGCCTATGTCTGCTCCAGCTTCAACCCGGAGACGGACGTGGTCGAGGTGGCCAGCCACGCGGTGATCGCCCGGGTTAAGCAGGAGTCGCCGTTCTGCCCCAACATCGCCGCCACGCCCGAAGGCGACCAGGTGTGGCTGACCTTGAAGGACATCGGTCACGTCATGGTACTCGACGCCAGGCCGCCGTTCGATGTGCTCAAGACCATCGACAGCGGCCCCATCACCAACCACGTCAATATCGTGCGCAACGCCAAGGGGCGTTTCGCCTACGTCACCATCGGCGGTCGCAACCTGGTGCAGGTGTATCGCACCGATACTTTCGAGCAGATCGCCGCCATTCCGGTCGGCGCCTTGCCGCCTGGGATCTGGCCCTCCGGCGACGGCAGCCGCGTCTTTGTCGGCAACGAGACAGCCGTCGGGGAAGCCGACGAATTCCAGGCCTGAATTTCCGGTGGGGGCCTTGCCGCTGGGGATCTGGCCCTCCGGCAACGGCAGCCGCGTCTATGTCGGCAACGAGAACGACGACACGGTGAGCGTGATCGACACCCTCGACAACCACGTGGTCTCGACCATCGCCATCGGCCAGGCGCCGCAGGCACTGGTCTACGTGCCGCGCGCCGGCGACCCTGCCCACCCCGATGCGAACCTGCAACCGCTCGGTCTGGCCGGCCAGGCCGGGCACCTGACGCTGGCCGATACGATCGGCAACGAGCGCAGTCAGGTGGCCCTGTTCGATCAGGGGCTGACCCAGGTGCTGCAGGTGTCCGCCGTGGGCCTGGCGCCGAAGAAGAGCTATGTGTTGGCGCTGGCGGCGGCGAAGGACGGCAGCGGCGCCTTGCAGCCGCTGGCGCGCTTCATCACCAACCCGGCCGGCGCCGCGGTGTTCAGCGCGATCGGGCCGATTCGCCAGGTGATCGAGACCAAGGGGACCGCCACGCAACGCTGGCTGGTCATCGCCCCGGTAGGCGCCGACGGTGCGGCGGGCGCGATCGAGCAGGTCCAGCGTTGAAGCCCGGCATCGCAAGAAATGCGGTCGCTGCCGCCTCAGCCCCGGCGGCGCTTTTGCGCGAGCTGCTCGATGTAAGCGAGCAGCCGCTCCAGGCCGCGCGTGCGCTGCTTGCGGCCGTGGATCACCAGCGTGAAGCGGCGGTGCAGCCGGGGCAACTCCGTGGCCAGGGCGACAAGCGCGCCGGTGTCGAGCAGGTCCTGCACGACGCTGCGCGACAGGCAGGTGATGCCCAGGCCGCTGGCCGTGGCGCGCTTGATCGCCTCCGAGTTGCCGAACTCGATACCGGCCTTGAGGTGATGCAGGT
>CAYWPB010000739.1:0-1508 GCA_964458725.1 uncultured Nevskia sp.
TACGGCGGCGCTGGCGGCGCCGGCGCGCGCGGCCCCGGCTTCGGCGCCGGCGGCAACTTCTCCGACTTCTTCTCGACCCTGTTCGGCGGCGCCGCGGGCGGCTTCAATGCCGGCGGCTTCGGCGGCGGCTTCGAGGACGAGGAAGCCGGCTATGGCCGCGCCCCCGACCAGCGCGCCAAGCTGGCGATTGCCCTGGAGGACTCCTACAAAGGCGCGACGCGCGAGATCTCCGTCGGCGGCCGCACCCTGAGCGTGCGCATTCCCAAGGGGGTCAACGCCGGTCAGACCATCCGCCTCGCCGGCCAGGGAGCCCAGGGCGGCAACCTGCTGCTGGAGATCGAGTTCGCCCCGCACCCGCAGTTCCAGGTCGAGGGCCGCGACATCCACGTCAACCTGCCGGTGGCGCCCTGGGAAGCGGCGCTGGGCGGCAAGCTGCCGGTGCCGACCCTGGGCGGCACGGTGGAGCTGAATCTGCCGGCCGGCACCCAGGGCGGCAAGAAGCTGCGCCTCAAGGGTCGCGGCCTGCCCGGCGCCAACCCAGGCGACGAGATCGTCACGGTGCAGATCGTCACGCCGGCACCGCACAGCGACGAAGACCGCGCCTTCTACGAAGGCATGAAGCAGCGCTTCGCCACCTACCAGCCGCGCGGCTGAAACCTCGCCGCCGCGCTGGCGGCGGAGCGCTACCCCATCAGAGCGGCGGCCGCCGGTCCTTCCACGGCCGCACTTGCTCCAGCTGCGACGCCAGGCGCAGCAGCGTAACCTCCTCACCGAAGCGCGCCACGAACTGCACGCCGACCGGCAGCTCCGGTCCGCCGGCCTGCGCCGGAGCCCAGTGCAGCGGCACCGACATGCTGGGCGTGCCGGTGAGGTTGGAGAGCTGGGTGAAGGGCACGCGCTTCAGGCTCTCCTCGACGATCTGCCGCACCAGACCGGTGCCGAGCAGCAGGCGCCCCACGCCCAGGCGCAGGATCACTTTCAGCGCCGCCTGCTGCGCCGCCGGCATGTCGAGCTCGCCGATGCGCGACGGCGGCATCGCCGTGCTGGGGATCAGGTACAGGTCGTAGGTCTGGTGGAAGCGGCCGAGGCCGCGGGCGAACTCGTTCCACCGCTTGCGCGCATGGACGTACTCGCCGGCGCTGAGCGCGCGGCCGAACATGCCGAGGGCGCGCGTGTCGAGTTCGAAGTCGGCCTCGCTGGCGCCGGTCAGCTGCCGCGCCTCCTCGATGCTGGCGGCGACGTGGCCGAAGTACATGGTGATGAAGCAGTGCGCCAGCGCCTGGCCGTCGACCTCCGGCTCGGATTCCTCGACGTGATGCCCCAGGCCCTCCAGCAGCTGCGCCGCGTCGCGCACCGCCTGCACGCAGGCCGGATCGACCGGCGTGCCGAGCGGCGAGCGGACGCAGAAGCCGATGCGCAGACGCCCAGGGTCGCGCCCGACTTCCTCCTCGAAGGGCAGATACGGCGGCGCGATGACGAAGGGCGCGCCGGCGTCGGCGCCGGCGAGC
>CAYWPB010000740.1:0-1506 GCA_964458725.1 uncultured Nevskia sp.
GGGTGGGGGCGCAACCTTTTGGTGTTTTTAAAGCATGGCGCGGGGGTTTCCGAATCCTGGAGGCCCCGGTTCCCACGACCAGGTCACGCCGTGGAAGACCGTGGTGATACCGTTGGCGATCGCCTGCCGATCGCTTTCGAAGAGCGCGACATCGATGGGAAAGTCGACGCCTGGACGTGGCATCATCTGGCGCTCGAACGCGTCGCCATGGATATCGATGATGCCCGGCAGGACCAGAAGGCCCAGCGACAGGTGCGGATCGATCCATCCGCCCTCCGGCGTGCCGCGATGGAGGTCCGGCATGGTCCAGGCCACCGCGAACTGCGCCGCCACCAGGCCCGCGACCAGCCAGTGCAGGACCTTGGCCCCGGGGCTGTAGGCGGGCACGTCGGCAAACCGCGGTGCTTTGGCAAGGCTCATCGAAAGACTGGATACGCTGGGTCTGGCCGGAATGTTAGTGAGCCAACCTGAAATCATCCTTAAGGCTTTCTGAAAGACTTTTCAGATAAGCGCGGAAACGGTGCGCTAGACTCGGGACAGGCTATCCGCAAGAGGCGGCCATGAAGATCCTGATCGTGGAGGATGAGCGCCGGCTGGGCCAGTTCCTGAAGCAGGGGCTCACCGAGCGCAGCTACACCGCCGCCTGGGCGCCGACCTGTCGCGAGGCGCGCGATGCCTTGTGCGAGACCAGCTACGACGCCATCGTGCTCGACCTGAGCCTGCCCGACGGCGACGGGCTCGACCTGCTGCGCGAGTGGCGCAAGTCCGGCTTCAACGAGCCGGTGGTGATCCTCAGCGCGCGCGACGCGGTGGAGGATCGCATCAAGGGCCTGGACCTGGGCGCCGACGACTATCTGCCCAAGCCGTTCAGCTTCGAGGAGCTGCTGGCGCATCTGCGCGCGCTGCTGCGGCGCCAGTCGGCGATGAAGCAGACCATGCTCGAGCACCGCGGCATCCGCCTCGACCTGCTCAGCCATACCGTGCACCTCAACGGCCAGCCGGTGGACCTCACCAGCCGCGAGTACGCGCTGCTGGAGATCTTCATGCAGAACGCCGGGCGCGTGCTGACCCGTACGTTGATCTCCGAGAAGATCTGGGCCTCGCACTACGACGTCGACACCAATCTGCTCGACGTCTACATGAGCCGGCTGCGCGCCAAGCTCGAGACCGATCCCGACAAGGTGTACTTCAAGACGGTGCGCGGCATCGGCTACCAGTTGCTATGAAGTCGATCGGCGCGCGCCTCACCGGCTGGTACGCGCTCAGCGCGACCACCACGTTGGCGTGCCTGTTCGTGGCCGGCTTCGTGCTGCTGCACGAGCGGCTGATCCACGGCCTCGACCTGCTCAACGAGGCGGAGTTCGAGCAGATCCGCGCCCACCTCGGCCCGGACTACCGCACCCTCACTCCGGACATCATCGACCAGCGCATCCGCGAGACCACCGACTACGCCTCGGTGCTGTTCTACATCAACATCGATACGGCGGAACAGCGCAACCTGTTCAA
>CAYWPB010000741.1:0-1505 GCA_964458725.1 uncultured Nevskia sp.
CTGCGGCGCGGCCCTCCCGCAAGGGGAGGGCGAGCGGCCCTGCGGGCCGCCGGGGTGTGGCGTGGCGTGTCTTAGCGCGTAACGCGCAAGGCACGTTGCGTATTCGCGGCCGACGCTGCAAGGATAGGCCCACACCTCCCAGGCAGGACCACCATGGATGCGTATGCCCAGATGACGCAGGAATGGGCCGGGTTCTTCAGCGCGCTGGCGCAGGTCAGCGGCGGACTGGCCGGCCTGGTGTTCGTGGCGCTGACGTTCAATGCGCGCACCCTGGGCGAGGGCGGCGATCCGATGCTTGCGGCGCTGGCGAAGCAGACCTTCGGCGATTTCGTGGCGCTGTTGCTGATCTCGCTGATCATGCTGGTGCCGCACGCCAGCATGGAGAGCGCGGCGATCGTGTTCCTGCTCAGCAGCGGGCTGGCGGTGCTGCGCATCCTGCGCAGTCTGGTGCGGCTGCGGCGCCAGCTGCGCCATCCGGTCGGCGGTTGGGAGGTGACGCAGCGCTTCGTGCTGTCGGCGTCGGGGCATGGGTTGATCGCGGCGGTGGCGGTGGAGCTGTTGCGCGGCAACCCGGTGCCGGACCGCACCGGCAGCCTGCTGTTCGGCGGGGTGGTGATGCTGCTGTTGTCGGGGTGTCGGAGTGCGTGGTTGTTGGTGGTGACGGGGATGAGGTAGGCGCGCAGTCACTTCGGCGGCCCGCCGGGCCGCTTCCCCTCCCCTTGCGGGAGGGGCGCGCCGACAGGCGCGGGGGAGGGGTTGCGCACTTGCGGCTCAAGAAACTGCCGGAAAACTGAATCGCGAACGACTACCCCTCCCCGCGCTACGCGCGGCCCTCCCGCAAGGGGAGGGCACGCGGCCCGGTGGGCCGCCGATGAAAAGGCACCACAATGAAAAAGGCCGCGCTGGCTAAGCCGGCGCGGCCTTGTTCGAACTGCGAACCCTCAGCGGGTCTTCTTGATCTTGTCGAGGAACTGCACCAGCGCGGCGGCCTGGACCAGCTCGGCCTGGGCGCGGGCGAGGTCGATGTCGCTCTTGGCGTTGCTCATCGCCTCTTCGGCGCGCTGCTTGGCCTGCTGCGCGGCGGCCTCGTCGACGTCCTTGGCGCGCAGGGCGGTGTCGGCCAGCACGGTGACCAGGTGCGGCTGCACCTCGAGGATGCCGCCGCCGACGAAGAAGGCGTGCTCTTCGCCATTCTCGTCCTTGACCCGCACGGCGCCGGCCTTGAGCCGGGTCAGCATGGGGGCGTGGCGCGGCGCGATGCCGACTTCGCCCATTTCCGCCGGGGCGAAGACCATCGCGGCCTCGCCCTGGTGGATCTGGCCTTCGGCCGAAACGATGTCTACGTGAATGCTTGCCATGGCTTAGCCGCTCCGGAAGCCCTTAGAGCTTCTTCGCCTTCTCGACCGCCTCGTCGATGCCGCCGACCATGTAGAACGCCTGCTCCGGCAGCGCGTCGTGCTTGCCGTCGACGATCTCGCGGAAGCCGCGGATGGTCTCCTTCAGCG